>NZ_BAAASL010000004.1:0-385105 GCF_039532865.1 Streptomyces luteosporeus | reverse complement strand
TTCATAGTGTTTCGGTGGTCATAGCGTTAGGGAAACGCCCGGTTACATTCCGAACCCGGAAGCTAAGCCTTTCAGCGCCGATGGTACTGCAGGGGGGACCCTGTGGGAGAGTAGGACGCCGCCGAACAAATTTTCAAAAAGCTCCGATGTGTGAACCCAGGTTCATACATCGGAGCTTTTTTGTTTTCGCCTCGTTAACGTCCCCTGGGCACGCTCCGCGCCATGGGGACTGGGACAGCAGCTCAGCTGGCGGCCGCGGGAGTCGGCCCGGGGGACGAGGTCATCGTTCCGTCGTTCGTGACCACTGCCGAGGCCGCCGAGGCCGTTCGGCGTACCGGGGCGATACCGGTCTTCGTGGACATCGACCCCGTCAGTCTCTGCATCGACCCGGCCGCCGTCGCCGACGCCGTGACCCGCCGTACGGCCGCCGTCGTCGCCGCCGAACTCTTCGGGCACTCCGCCGACCTGACCGCCCTGCAAGTCATCGCCGCCGACAACGCCCTCGCCCTCGTCACCACCACCGACCCGCCGCTCGCGCACGCGCCCTCCTCCTGCGAGATCGCCCGCAGGCAGGCCGGCGCCGCCTATCTCGGCGCACGGTTGACCGGGGTCGTGACGCCGTCCGTGGCTCCCGGTGCCGTGCACGAGTACCACGCGTACGTCGTGCGCGTGCCCGGCAACGGGCGGCCCGACAGGGACGCGTTCGCCCGGGCGCTGCGGGCCCGCGGGGTGCGGTGCCGCGTGCCCGTACCGACGCCCGTCCACCGACTTCCGCTGTTCCGCGCCGAATTGTGGCTGCCGGAGACCGAGCGGGCCGCCGGCGAATGCCTGGCCCTGCCGCTGGAAGGGCGGATGTCCCGTCGGGAGCTGCAGCGGATCGTCTCCGCCGCCAATGCGCTCGGTGGACTCCTTCCCGCTGCTGCCTAGCGGCAGCAGCGGGCGGCAGCGAGCGGTCAAAAGCCCGTACGAACATGGGGTATGCTTTATCTCGTCGACAGGGGGAAACCCCGGAAGACGGCGACAAGCCCCAATAGCTCAGTCGGCAGAGCGTCTCCATGGTAAGGAGAAGGTCAACGGTTCGATTCCGTTTTGGGGCTCCGAAGAAGAAGGCCCCCGCCATTCGGCGGGGGCCTTCTGCGTATGCCCTTCGGGCATGCCCTTCACGTATGCCCACTTACTCCTGACGCTCCGGCACGCGCATTGCGAGAATGGCCATGTCGTCCGAGGCCGGTTCGGCAGCGAAACGTTCGACCGCGCGCAGCACGCGTGCCGCCACCGCGCCCGCCGTCAGGCCGGTGCAGGTCGTCAGGACCTCCGTGAGGCCGTCGTCGCCCAGCATGCGGGTGCCCTCGCGGCGCTCGGTGACGCCGTCCGTCACGCACAGCAGGACGTCCCCGGGATCGAGGGTGACCGTCTGCTCGTACAGCTCCAGGTCCTCCATGACGCCGAGCAGCGGCTGCGGGTCGGCGGCGGCCTCGACCGTGCCGTCCTGGCGCAGGCGCAGCGGCAGCGGGTGGCCGGCGCAGACGACCTTGAGGACGGCGCTGCCGTCCTCCTGCGGCCACAGCTCGCCGTAGAGGAGGGTGAGGAAGCGGCTGCGGGCCCCTTCGTCCAGGATGGCGGCGTTGAGGCGTTCCAGCACGGCGGGGCCGCCGAAGCCCTCGCGGGCGAGCAGGCGCAGGGCGTGCCGGGCCAGGCCGGTGACGGCGGCGGCCTCCGGGCCGGTGCCGCACACGTCGCCGATGGCGAAGCCGTAGGCGCCGTCGCGGATGGGGAACAGGTCGTAGAAGTCGCCGCCGACCTCGTTGCCCTCGCCGGCCGCGCGGTAGATGACCTCGACCTCGACGCCGGGGACGTCGGGGAGCTCGGGCGGCAGCAGGCTGCGCTGGAGGCTCTGGCTGATGGCGGTGCGCTCGCTGTAGAGGCGGGCGTTGTCGAGGGCGAGGGCGGCGCGGCGGGAGAGGTCCTCGGCGAGTTCGAGGATCTCCTGGCGGAAGTGGTCGTCGGTGGGCTTGCCGAGGGTGAGCATGCCGATGACGCGGTTGCGGGCCACCAGCGGCAGGACGACGGTCTCGCCGCCGACCGCGGCCGCGGTGGCCAGGGACGGGCCGGGGCCGGGGATGTGGCCGCTGGAGTCGGCGAGGCCGAGGCTGCGCAGGGAGGTGCGCAGGGCGGCGGAGTGGGCGGCCTCGGTGGGGGCCGTCCACACGCGGGCCCCGGGGGTGGGCACGGGGTCCGGGGGCGCGATCTTGGACAGCAGGGCCTTGAGGCCGTCGATGCGGTCCTCGTCCTCGTGCAGGACGTAGGACAGCTCGGGCTCGGAGCTCTGGTCGGCGATGGTGTAGACGGCGCACCAGGTGGCGAGGGTGGGCACGGTCATCTGGGCCATCAGGGCCAGCGTCTGGTCGCGGTCGAGGGTGCCGGCGAGCAGGTCGGAGGCCTCGACGAGGAAGGACAGCGAGCCGCGGCGCAGGCGTTCGAGCTCGCCGAGGCGGGCGGACTCGACGGCGAGGGCGATGCGGTCGGCGGCGAACTGCAGCCGCAGGGCCTCCTCGTTGCCGTAGCGGCGCGGGGCCTCGGCCGCCACGCCCAGGGAGCCGGTGAGGCGGCCCTCCACCTTGAGCGGGACGGTGACGACGGAGCGCATGCCGGTGTCGGCCAGGAGGGGGACGGCGCCGGGCACGGCGCTGAGGTCGTCGTGGACGGCGGGCATGCGGGCGGAGCCGTAGCGTCCGGTGCCGGCCTCCACGGGGACGCGGGCGAAGCGCTGGCGGGTGGAGGGCAGCCCGGTGGAGGCGCGCACCTCCAGCTCGGTCTCGTCGTCGGTGGCGAGCAGCAGGTAGGCGGAATCGCCGTCGAGCATGTCGCGGGCGCGTTCGACCGTGCGCTGCAGCAGGCCGTCGAGGTCGTCGGGGGCGGGGGAGCCGATGAAGACCTCGAAGGGGTCGGTGCTGCCGCGCTCGCTGCTGGAGGTGTCGGTGGCGCTGCTGCGCAGCGGGCTCTGCAGGACGGCGCGCTCGTCGTCCCGTACGAGCAGGCAGACCGTCGAGGGGGCGCCCGTGGTGTCGCGGACGCGCAGGTGGGAGGCGTAGACGGGGATGATGCGGCCGTCGGCGCCCCTTATGCCGTACGAGCCCTCCCAGCGGGACAGGCGCAGGGCCTCCTCGATGCCGGTGGAGGTGCCGGGGGTGTGCGGCCAGGCGGCGAGGTCGGCCAGGGGCCGGCCGAGGACCTGCTTGGCGGGGAAGCCGAAGAGCTCGTGGGCGTCGTCGTTCCAGGCGCCGATGGCGCCGCTGCCGTCGATCTGGACGACGGCGACGCGCACCCGGGTCTCGGCGACGGGCAGGGCCTCGGTGGGCAGCGCGGGACCGGCGGAGCGGGTGCCGGCGGGGCGGTCGGCGAGGTCGAGGCAGAACCAGACGGTCTTGCGGGCGGCCGTGTACTCCACGCCCCAGCGGGCGGCGATGGCGGAGCACAGCAGCAGGCCCCGGCCGCCCTCGCGGTCCAGGCCGCCGGTGGTGCGGCCGGGGGTGTGCACGGGCAGCTCGCGCTCGGGGTAGCGGTCGGAGACCTCGACGCGCACGCCGCCGTCGGAGCGGATGCACTGGACCTCGGCGGCGGTGCCGGCGTGGACGACGGCGTTGGTGACGAGCTCGCTGGTCAGCACGACGGCGTCGTCGATGACGTCGGGGAAGCCCCAGCCCTGGAGGGTGTCGCGGACGAAGGCCCGCGCGGCGGCGACGGAGCGTCCGACCGGCTCGAAGGTGGCGGCAGCCCGCGCGGTGATCACAGGTCTCCTCGTGTTCCTCTCGGCGATCTGCTCACGCATGTGCAGCGCCCCTCCATTGCCCGGCCGGATGCCAGGTTACTTACCTCCGCCGGGTGCGCGGATGCCGGTGCACAGGGATTCCACACTTGGGAGTGCCGGTGCACCGTGTGCGATGCTGCCGACTGTTATGGCCTGGCCGGGCACGGGTGAAACACTGAGCAGCCCGGAAACGGAAAGCCCGACGAGGATGATCGAACCTGCGGGAGGGACACGGTGGAGTCTGGCGCGGCGGCGCGGGGTGCAAGCACGCGCGCGAAGGGCGGACGGTCCCGTTCCAATGGGACGACCGAGGTGGACACCGCCTCCCTGAACCGGCTGCTCGCGGCCCTGGAGGCGATGCGGGACGGCAACTTCCGCAAGCGCCTGACGGTGACCGGCGACGGCGTGACGGCACAGATCGCGGCGGTCTTCAACGAGGTCGCCGACCGCAATCTGCAGCTGACCGGGGAGCTGGCGCGGGTGCGCCGGGTGGTCGGCCGGGAGGGCCGGCTGACCGAGCGGCTGGAGACCGGCGTCTGCGAGGGCGCCTGGGCCTCGGCGATCGACGCGGCGAACGCGCTGGTCGACGACCTGGTGCGGCCGGTGTCGGAGGTGGGCCGGGTGCTGTCGGCGGTGGCCGACGGCGACCTGGAGCAGCGGATGGACCTGCGCTCGGCGGGCCCGGACGGCGCCGCGCACCCGTTGCGGGGCGAGTTCCTCAAGGTGGGGCGCACGGTCAACGGGCTGGTGGACCAGCTCTCGGCGTTCACCGACGAGGTGACGCGGGTGGCCAGCGAGGTCGGCACCGAGGGCAAGCTCGGCGGGCAGGCCCGGGTGCGCGGTATGTCCGGTTCCTGGAAGGATCTGACGGACTCCGTCAACACGATGGCCTCGCGACTGACCGCCCAGGTGCGTGATATCGCGCTGGTGACGACGGCCGTCGCCAAGGGGGACCTCTCCCGCAAGGTCACCGTCCACGTGGCGGGCGAAATGCTGGAGCTGAAGAACACCGTCAACACGATGGTGGACCAGCTCTCCTCCTTCGCCTCCGAGGTCACCCGGGTGGCGCGCGAGGTCGGTACGGAGGGCGAGCTGGGCGGCCAGGCGCAGGTGCCGGGCGTGGCCGGCGTCTGGAAGGACCTCACCGACTCCGTCAACCTCATGGCCGGCAACCTGACGGCCCAGGTGCGCGGCATCGCCCAGGTGACCACGGCCGTGGCCAACGGCGACCTGTCGCAGAAGGTCACGGTGAGCGCGCGCGGCGAGATCGCGCAGCTCGCAGAGACGATCAATCAGATGACGGAGACGCTGCGCACCTTCGCCGACGAGGTCACGCGGGTGGCCAACGAGGTGGGTGCGGAGGGTCTGCTGGGCGGTCAGGCGCAGGTGCCGGGTGCGGCGGGGACGTGGAAGGACCTCACCGACTCGGTGAACACCGCCTTCCGCAACCTCACCGGTCAGGTGCGCGACATCGCGCAGGTGACGACGGCGGTCGCCAACGGCGATCTGGGCCAGAAGGTGACGGTC
This sequence comes from Streptomyces luteosporeus, assembly GCF_039532865.1. Taxonomy (NCBI): domain Bacteria; kingdom Bacillati; phylum Actinomycetota; class Actinomycetes; order Kitasatosporales; family Streptomycetaceae; genus Streptomyces; species Streptomyces luteosporeus. Next base: position 379,770 of record NZ_BAAASL010000004.1, on the reverse strand, counting down.
GACGTCTCCGGCGAGATGCTGGAGCTGAAGAACACCGTCAACACGATGGTCGACCAGCTGTCCTCCTTCGCCTCCGAGGTCACCCGGGTGGCCCGGGAGATCGGGGTCGAGGGCGAGCTCGGCGGTCAGGCGCAGGTGGCGGGCGCGGCGGGGACGTGGAAGGACCTCACCGACTCGGTCAACACGGCCTGGCGCAACCTCACCGGCCAGGTGCGCAACATCGCGCAGGTCACGACGGCGGTCGCCAACGGCGACCTCTCGCAGAAGGTGACGGTCGACGTCTCCGGCGAGATGCTCCAGCTGAAGAACACCGTCAACACCATGGTGGACCAGCTGTCCTCCTTCGCCGACCAGGTCACGCGCATGGCGCGGGACGTCGGCACCGAGGGCCGGCTCGGCGGCCAGGCGAGGGTGGACGGGGTGAGCGGCACCTGGAAGGAGCTCACCGACTCCGTCAACTTCATGGCCGGCAACCTCACCTCGCAGGTGCGTCAGATCGCCCAGGTCACGACGGCGGTGGCGCGCGGTGACCTGTCGCAGAAGATCGACGTGGATGCGCGCGGCGAGATCCTGGAGCTGAAGAACACCATCAACACGATGGTCGACCAGCTCTCCTCGTTCGCCGAGCAGGTGACCCGGGTGGCCCGCGAAGTGGGTACGGAGGGCCGGCTCGGCGGTCAGGCGCAGGTGCCCGGCGTCGCGGGCGTCTGGCGGGACCTGACGGACTCGGTCAACGGCATGGCCGAGAACCTCACCGCACAGGTCCGCAACATCGCGCAGGTCGCCACCGCGGTGGCCCGTGGTGACCTGTCGCAGAAGATCGACGTGGACGCGCGCGGCGAGATCCAGGAGCTGAAGAACACCCTCAACACGATGGTGGACCAGCTGCAGTCGTTCGCCGAGCAGGTGACGCGGGTCGCGCGCGAGGTCGGCACCGAGGGCATCCTCGGTGGCCAGGCCGAGGTGCAGGGCGTCTCGGGCACCTGGAAGGACCTGACGCAGTCGGTCAACTTCATGGCCAACAACCTCACGAGCCAGGTCCGCAACATCGCCGAGGTGACGACGGCGGTCGCCAAGGGCGACCTGTCCAAGAAGATCACCGTCGACGCCAAGGGCGAGATCCTCGAACTGGTCACCACCGTGAACACCATGGTCGACCAGCTCTCGGACTTCGCCGAGCAGGTGACGCGGGTCGCGCGCGAGGTCGGCACCGAGGGCATCCTCGGCGGTCAGGCCCGGGTGCGGGACGTGACCGGCATCTGGAAGGACCTCACCGACAACGTCAACCTGATGGCCACCAATCTGACCACCCAGGTGCGCAACATCTCGCAGGTCGCGGGGGCGGTGGCCAACGGCGACCTCACCAAGAAGATCACGGTCGAGGCGCGCGGCGAGGTCGCGCAGCTCGCCGACACCGTCAACACGATGGTGACGACCCTGTCGTCGTTCGCGGACGAGGTCACCCGCGTGGCGCGCGAGGTCGGCACCGACGGCATCCTCGGCGGCCAGGCCCGGGTGCCCGGCGTCTCCGGCACCTGGAAGGACCTCACCGAGTCGGTGAACTCGATGGCGTCCAACCTCACCGGCCAGGTGCGCAACATCGCGATGGTCACCACCGCCATCGCCCAGGGCGACCTGACCAAGAAGATCGACATCGATGCGCGGGGCGAGATCCTGCAGCTGAAGACGACCATCAACACGATGGTCGACCAGCTGTCCTCCTTCGCCGAGCAGGTCACGCGGGTGGCCCGCGAGGTGGGTACGGAGGGCCAGCTGGGCGGTCAGGCCCGGGTGCGGGACGTCGACGGCACCTGGCGCGACCTGACCGAGTCCGTCAACGAGATGGCCGGCAACCTGACCCGGCAGGTGCGTGCGATCGCCGAGGTGGCCACCGCGGTGACCCGCGGCGACCTCAACCTGAAGATCGAGGTCGATGCGGCCGGCGAGATCCTGGAGCTCCAGGACAACATCAACACGATGATCGCCAACCTGCGCGAGACCACCCTGGCCAACAAGGAGCAGGACTGGCTCAAGGGCAACCTCGCCCGCATCTCCGGCCTGATGCAGGGCCGCCGCGACCTGGAGGACGTCGCCGGGCTCATCATGAGCGAGCTGACCCCCGTGGTCTCCGCGCAGCACGGCGCCTTCTTCCTGGCGATGGCCACCGCCCTGCAGGAGGGCGAGAGCGGCGAGGACGCGTACGAGCTGCGGATGCTCGGTTCGTACGGCTACTCGATGGGGTCGATGCCCACGTCCTTCCGGCCGGGCGAGTCGCTCATCGGTACGGCGGCGCAGGAGAAGCGCACGATCCTGGTGGAGAACGTGCCGCCGGGCTACCTCAAGATCGCCTCCGGCCTGGGCGAGGCGCCGCCGGCCCATGTGATCGTGCTGCCCGTGCTGTTCGAGGGGCAGGTCCTCGGTGTGATCGAGCTGGCGTCCTTCCAGCCGTTCACGCAGATCCAGAAGGACTTCCTCAGCCAGATCGCCGAGATGATCGGCACGAGCGTCAACACCATCAGCGTCAACACCAAGACGGAGATGCTGCTCAAGCAGTCGCAGGAGCTCACCGAGCAACTGCGCGAGCGCTCGGCGGAATTGGAGAACCGGCAGAAGGCGCTGGAGATCTCCAACGCCGAGCTGGAGGAGAAGTCCGAGCGCCTGGCCCGGCAGAACCGCGACATCGAGGTGAAGAACACCGAGATCGAGGAGGCCCGGCAGGTGCTGGAGGAACGGGCCGAGCAGCTCGCGGTCTCCATGCGCTACAAGTCGGAGTTCCTGGCCAACATGTCGCACGAGCTGCGCACCCCGCTCAACTCGCTGCTGATCCTGGCCAAGCTGCTCGCCGACAACGCCGACGGCAACCTCTCGCCCAAGCAGGTGGAGTTCGCCGAGACCATCCACGGCGCCGGCTCGGACCTGCTGCAGCTCATCAACGACATCCTCGACCTGTCGAAGGTCGAGGCGGGCAAGATGGACGTCAGCCCCACCCGCATCGCCCTCGTCCAGCTCGTGGACTACGTGGAGGCCACCTTCCGGCCGCTGACGGCGGAGAAGGGCCTGGACTTCTCGGTGCGGGTCTCCCCGGAGCTGCCCGCCACCCTCCACACCGACGAGCAGCGGCTGCTGCAGGTGCTGCGCAACCTGCTGTCGAACGCGGTGAAGTTCACCGACACCGGCGCGGTGGAGCTGGTGATCCGCCCGGCCGGCCGGGACGTGCCCGACGCCATCCGCGAACAGCTGCTGGAGGCCGGTTCGCTGCGCGACGCGGACGCCGACATGATCGCCTTCTCCGTCACCGACACCGGCATCGGCATCGCCCAGAGCAAGATGCGCGTCATCTTCGAGGCGTTCAAGCAGGCCGACGGCACCACCAGCCGCAAGTACGGCGGCACCGGCCTGGGGCTGTCCATCAGCCGGGAGATCGCCCGCCTGCTGGGCGGCGAGATCGACGCGGCGAGCGAACCGGGCCGCGGCTCGACATTCACCCTGTACCTGCCGCTGAACCCGGGCGAGCTGCCGCCGCACGGCTACCCGCAGCCGGCCGACGAGGCCGCCTTCGCCGAGGGCGGGGGCGTGCCGGAGTCGCCGGCCCGCCAGGCGGCCGGGCTCTTCCTGCGCCGCCGCCGGGCCGCGCAGGCGGCCGGCCAGGCACAGGCGGCGCTGCCGGCCGCCGAGGGCGAGGCCCTGGTCCGGCCGGAGCTGCAGACCGGGGTGCCGCCGGAGCCGGGGGCGATGGTGCACGTCGCCGAACAGCTGGCGCACAGCGGCTTCACCGGGACCTTCAGCGGCGAGAAGGTGCTGATCGTCGACGACGACATCCGCAACGTCTTCGCCCTGACCAGCGTGCTGGAGCAGCACGGGCTGTCGGTGCTGTACGCGGAGAACGGCCGCGAGGGCATCGAGGTGCTCGAACAGCACGACGACGTCGTGGTCGTCCTGATGGACATCATGATGCCGGAGATGGACGGCTACGCGACGACGGCGGCGATCCGCAGGATGCCGCAGTTCGCCGGGCTGCCGATCATCGCGCTGACGGCGAAGGCCATGAAGGGCGACCGGGAGAAGAGCATCGAGGCCGGCGCGTCCGACTACGTCACCAAGCCGGTCGACACCGATCACCTGCTGACGGTGATGGAGCAGTGGATCCGGGCGAAGTGAACGGGTCCGTCCGCAGCCGGACGATGCGGTGACGGACTCACTGACGGTAGGGTCGGTGGCCGGCCGGTGCCCGGACGACCCGGGAACCTTCCGGCCCCGATCCACGTTTCCGCTACGTGCACAGTGACATCGCGGTGACAGGGTGTGGTGACAGGCGGGGTGCGGCTACCATGACCGGCACAAGGACGGGCGGCGCAAGGGAGTCGTCCCCTGGGGCGGCGCCCGGCGCACTGCCGGGACGAGGAGGACGGGCCATGGTGCAGAAGGCCAAGATCCTCCTGGTCGATGACCGGCCGGAAAATCTGCTGGCGCTGGAGGCCATCCTCTCGGCGCTCGATCAGACGCTGGTGCGGGCATCGTCAGGGGAGGAAGCGCTCAAGGCGCTGCTGACGGACGACTTCGCGGTGATCCTGCTGGACGTTCAGATGCCCGGCATGGACGGCTTCGAGACCGCCGCGCACATCAAGCGGCGCGAGCGGACGCGGGACATCCCCATCATCTTCCTCACCGCGATCAACCACGGCCCGCACCACACCTTCCGGGGCTACGCCGCCGGCGCGGTCGACTACATCTCCAAGCCCTTCGACCCGTGGGTGCTGCGCGCGAAGGTCTCGGTCTTCGTCGAGCTGTACATGAAGAACTGCCAGCTGCGCGAGCAGGCCGCCCTGTTGCGCCTGCAGTTGGAGAACGGCGGCCACTCCGGCCGTACGGGAGCGGTGGAGCCCCAGGAGTCCGCCGGCCTGCTGGCCGAGCTCTCCGCCCGGCTGGCCGCCGTCGAGGAGCAGGCCGAGGCGCTGTCCAAACAGCTGGACGAATCCGCCGATGCCGCCGCCGTGGCCACCGCCGCCCACCTGGAGCGCAAGCTCACCGGGCTGCGCCGGGCGCTCGACGCCCTGGAGCCCGGAGCGGGCAGCGCCACCGGCCCGGTGCCCTCGCAGGGCTGAGGTCCTGACACTGCGTCACTCGCCGCCCCGTCGCACCACGACACGAATGGGCTAACGCGCGGCCGCACGTGTACCACCCGGCCGGCAACGGTAATCTCGGCACCATGGCCTCACGTACGTCCGGCAAGGGTTCCCAGAGCACGGCGGGCACCTCGAGGCAGCGCGCCGGGCGCTCCGGAGGCGCCGCCAAGAAGGCAGCCGCCAAGAAGTCGCCGCCCCGGCCCGCGGGCCGGGCCCCCGCCCGCAAGGCGCCCGCCAAGAAGGCCGCCGCACGCCCGGCGGGCGGCGCCCGCCGCGCCGGCCGCGGTCTGGCGCACGGTGTCGGCGGGCTGTTCCGCGGCGTCGGCCGCGGCGCCCGCGGCCTGGACCCCGCCCACCGCAAGGACGGCCTCGCACTGCTCCTGCTGGGCGTGGCCCTCGTCGTCGCGGCCGGCACCTGGTCCAGCCTCGACGGCCCGGTGGGCGACCTCATCCGCACCCTGGTCACCGGCGCCTTCGGCCGCCTGGACCTGGTCGTGCCGATACTGCTGGCCGTCATTGCCTTCCGGCTCTTCCGCCACCCCGAGCGCCCGGAGGCCAACGGACGGATCGTCATCGGCCTGTCCGCGCTGGTCCTCGGCGTCCTCGGGCAGGTGCACATCGCGTGCGGCTCACCGGGCCGCGCCGCGGGCTCCCAGGCGCTGCGGGACGCCGGCGGCATGGTGGGCTGGGCCGCGTCCAAGCCCCTGCTCTTCACCGTCGGCGAGATGCTCGCCGTCCCGCTGCTGGCGCTGCTCACCGTCTTCGGCCTGCTCGTGGTCACCGCCACGCCGGTCAACGCCATCCCGCGCCGGCTGCGCGAGGCCGGCATACGCCTCGGCGTGATCGAGCCCCACCCCGACGAGTACGCGCCCGCGGACCACGGGGAGTACGACGACGAGTGGCGCCAGGCACCCCCGGCCCGCCGCCGGCGCGCCTCCTCCGCCGCCGTCGATCCCGAACACGCCGAGGAAGAGGCGCTCGGCAGGCGCCGGGGGCCCCGCACCGCGCCCGCGGACGCCGCCGCGGGCCGGGAGCCGGACGCCGTGGACCTCGCCGCCGCCGCGGCCGCCTCCCTGGACGGCGCCCTGCTGCACGGCATCCCGCCCACCCCGGTCGTCGCCGACCTCAGCAGCGGCATCTCGGCCGAGGCCGCACCGGCCGAGGTCACCGTGCCCACCGCACGCCCCGGCAAGCGCAAGAGCGCCGCCGTGCCCGGTGTCGTACCGGACCTGACCAAGCCCGCGCCCGAGCCGCCCACCTCCGGCCTGCCGGCGCGCGCCGAGCAGCTGCAGCTCTCGGGCGACATCACCTACGCCCTGCCCTCCTTGGACCTGCTGGAGCGCGGCGGGCCGGGCAAGGCGCGCAGCGCCGCCAACGACGCCATAGTGGCCGCGCTGACCAACGTCTTCTCCGAGTTCAAGGTGGACGCCGCCGTCACCGGCTTCACCCGGGGCCCGACGGTCACCCGCTACGAGGTCGAGCTGGGCCCGGCCGTGAAGGTCGAGCGCATCACCGCGCTCACCAAGAACATCGCCTACGCCGTCGCCAGCCCGGACGTGCGGATCATCAGCCCGATCCCGGGGAAGTCCGCGGTCGGCATCGAGATCCCCAACACCGACCGCGAGATGGTCAACCTCGGCGACGTGCTGCGGCTGGCCGCCGCGGCCGAGGACGACCACCCGATGCTGGTGGCGCTCGGCAAGAACGTCGAGGGCGGCTACGAGATGGCCAACCTCACCAAGATGCCGCACGTCCTGGTCGCGGGCGCCACCGGCTCCGGCAAGTCCTCCTGCATCAACTGCCTGATCACCTCGCTGCTGGTGCGGGCCACGCCCGAGGACGTGCGGATGGTGCTGGTCGACCCCAAGCGCGTCGAGCTCACCGCCTACGAGGGCATCCCGCACCTGATCACGCCGATCATCACCAACCCCAAGCGGGCGGCCGAGGCCCTGCAGTGGGTCGTGCGGGAGATGGACCTGCGCTACGACGACCTGGCCGCCTACGGCTTCCGGCACATCGACGACTTCAACGCCGCCGTGCGTGCCGGGAAGGTCACCGCGCCGGCCGGCAGCGAGCGGGAGCTGCAGCCGTACCCGTACCTGCTGGTGATCGTCGACGAGCTGGCCGACCTGATGATGGTCGCGCCGCGCGACGTCGAGGACTCGATCGTGCGCATCACCCAGCTGGCCCGCGCCGCCGGCATCCACCTGGTGCTCGCCACCCAGCGGCCCTCCGTCGACGTCGTCACCGGTCTCATCAAGGCGAACGTGCCCTCCCGGCTCGCCTTCGCCACCTCCTCGCTGGCCGACAGCCGGGTCATCCTCGACCAGCCCGGTGCGGAGAAGCTCATCGGCAAGGGCGACGGCCTCTTCCTTCCCATGGGCGCCAACAAGCCCGTCCGCATGCAGGGCGCCTTCGTCACCGAGGCCGAGGTCGCGGCGATCGTCCAGCACTGCAAGGACCAGATGGCGCCCGTCTTCCGCGACGACGTCGTGGTCGGCACGGCGCGCAAGAAGGAGATAGACGAGGACATCGGCGACGACCTCGACCTGCTGTGCCAGGCCGCCGAGCTGGTCGTCTCCACCCAGTTCGGCTCGACCTCGATGCTGCAGCGGAAACTGCGTGTGGGATTCGCCAAGGCGGGCAGGCTCATGGACCTGATGGAGTCGCGCAACATCGTGGGCCCCAGCGAGGGCTCCAAGGCGCGCGACGTACTCGTCAAGCCCGACGAGCTGGACGGGGTCCTCGCACTGATTCGCGGGGAGGAGCAGCCGTAGCGGCTGCGAAGCCCCGTCCGGTCCTCGCCGGTCGACGCGCAGTCGAGCGAGGGGGGAGGGGACGATGTGTCATCGTGCTGACCACAGAGTCTTCTGATGGCGTACAAAGTCCGTCTTCCCGCTTGCCCGACCGTTTCGCATGCCCCCTAGACTGAATCCCCAGCAGGTGGCTGCACGCTCGAAAGGCGCCCACGTGTCCATCGGCAACTCTTCAGAGGACGACAGGCCGGAGGACGACCGGCCCTCCGTCGGACGTTCCCTCCAGCAAGCCCGCATCAACGCCGGACTGACCGTGGACGAGGTCAGTTCCGTCACGCGAGTGCGCGTGCCGATCCTGCACGCGATCGAATCGGACGACTTCAGCCGCTGCGGCGGGCGCGTCTACGCCCGCGGGCACATCCGCACCCTGGCGCGCGCCGTCGGCGTCGACCCCGCCCCGCTCGTCGCCCAGTACGACGCCGAGCACGGCGGCCGGCCGGTGCCCACCCCCGCCGCCCCGCTCTTCGACGCCGAGCGCATCCGCCCCGAGCCCCGGCGCCCGAACTGGACGGCGGCGATGGTGGCGGCCATCGTCGCCGTCATCGGATTCGTCGGCTTCACCCTCTTCAGCGGCGGGAGCAAGGACGGCCCGGTGGCCGCCGACCCCGCCTCGGCCAAGCCCTCGGCCGCCCCCAGTGCCAAGGCGGGCCAGAAGAAGGGCAAGGGCGCCACCGACCCCAAGGCGGAGGCCTCGGCCAGTGCCATCGCCGGCGTCCCCGCCAACAAGGTCACCGTCAAGCTCACCGCCGAGAACGGCCAGACCTGGATGTCCGCCAAGGACGGCACCGGGAAGATCCTCGACGAAGGCGTGCTCAAACAGGGCGCCTCCCGCACCTTCACCGACAACAAGCGCATCGACCTCGTCCTCGGCAACGCCGGAGCCGTACAGCTGTTCGTCAACGGCAAGGAGATCAAGAACCTCGGCCAGGACGGCCAGGTCCAGCGGCTGAGCTACACCCGGGGCGACCCGACCACTGGCTGACCGGCGGCGGCAGCCCCGCGCGGCGGGCGCCGGGGAGCCCGGGGTGATCAGGCTCTCCGTGCCCGTCGGCCACTCGGCAGCGGATGCGGTGCCGGGACAAAGTAGGCTGAGCCCTATGCCCGAACGCCGTACCGTCGCTCTTGTCACACTTGGCTGCGCCCGTAACGAGGTGGACTCGGAGGAGCTGGCAGGCCGCTTGGCGGCGGACGGCTGGGACCTCGTGCAGGACGCCGCCGACGCCGACGTGGCCGTCGTCAACACCTGCGGCTTCGTCGACGCCGCCAAGAAGGACTCCGTCGACGCCCTCCTGGAGGCCAACGACCTCAAGGAGCACGGCCGCACCCAGGCCGTCGTGGCCGTCGGCTGCATGGCCGAGCGCTACGGCAAGGAGCTCGCCGACGCGCTGCCCGAGGCCGACGGCGTGCTCGGCTTCGACGACTACGCCGACATCTCCGACCGCCTGCAGACCATCCTCTCCGGCGGCATCCACGCCTCCCACGCCCCGCGCGACCGGCGCAAGCTGCTGCCGATCAGCCCCGCGGAGCGCCAGGCCGCCACCGGCGTGGCCCTGCCCGGTCACGCCCAGGACGCCCCGGACCACGAGGAGAGCGCCCCGGCCGACCTGCCGGCGGGCCTCGCCCCGGCCTCCGGGCCGCGCGCCCCGCTGCGCCGCAGGCTCGGCAGCAGCCCGGTCGCCTCGGTGAAGCTGGCCTCCGGCTGCGACCGCCGCTGCTCCTTCTGCGCGATCCCCTCCTTCCGCGGCTCCTTCGTCTCGCGCCGTCCCTCCGACGTGCTGAACGAGACGCGCTGGCTGGCCGAGCAGGGGGTCAAGGAGATCATGCTGGTCTCCGAGAACAACACCTCCTACGGCAAGGACCTCGGCGACATCCGGTTGCTGGAGTCGCTGCTGCCGGAGCTCGCCGCCGTCGACGGCCTGGAGCGCATCCGGGTCAGCTACCTGCAGCCGGCCGAGCTGCGGCCCGGCCTGATCGACGTGCTCACCTCGACCGAGAAGGTCGCCCCCTACTTCGACCTGTCCTTCCAGCACTCCGCCCCCGGCGTGCTGCGGGCGATGCGCCGCTTCGGCGACACCGACCGCTTCCTGGAGCTGCTGGAGACCATCCGCACCAAGGCGCCGCAGGCCGGCGCCCGCTCCAACTTCATCGTCGGCTTCCCCGGCGAGAGCGAGGCCGACCTCGCCGAGCTCGAGCGCTTCCTGAACGGGGCGCGACTGGACGCCATCGGCGTCTTCGGCTACTCCGACGAGGAGGGCACCGAGGCGGCCACCTACGCCGACAAGCTGCCCGAGGACGTCGTCGCCGAGCGCCTGGCGCACATCTCCCGGCTGGCCGAGGAGCTCACCGCGCAGCGCGCGGAGGAGCGTGTCGGTGAGACGATCGAGGTACTCGTCGAGCGCGTGGACGACGAGGACGGCGTGATCGGACGCGCGGCCCACCAGGCGCCCGAGACCGACGGCCAGGTGCGGCTCACCATGGACTCCATGGACGCCGCACAGGCCACTGCCGGCCGCATGGTGGTCGCCAAGGTGGTGGCGAGCGAGGGCGTGGACCTCGTCGCCGAGCCGCTGGGGAGCGGGGGCGGGTGTACCGAGGAGGCGGGCAGATGAGCGGACTCCCAGCCTCCGCCACGGGCGGCCCGGCGCCGCGTACGGGCGTCCGGCCGGCCGGGCTGTGGAACATCGCCAACATCCTCACCATGATCCGCCTGGTCCTGGTGCCGGGGTTCGTGCTGTTGATGATGCACGGCGGCGGGACCGACCCGGCCTGGCGCTCCTTCGCGTGGGCGGCGTTCGCGGTCGCCATGATCACCGACCTCTTCGACGGTCACCTGGCGCGGACGTACAACCTGGTCACCGACTTCGGCAAGATCGCCGATCCCATCGCCGACAAGGCGATCATGGGCGCGGCGCTGATCTGCCTGTCCGTGCTCGACGACCTGCCGTGGTGGGTCACGGGCGTGATCCTGCTGCGCGAGATCGGCATCACGCTGATGCGGTTCTGGGTCATCCGGCACGCGGTGATCCCGGCCAGCCGCGGCGGCAAGCTGAAGACGCTCTTCCAGGGCGTCGGCACGGGCATGTACATCCTCCCCCTCGAAGGCCCGCTCGCGACCTTGCGCTTCTGGGTGATGGCGGTCGCCGTCGTGTTGACGGTGCTGACCGGGCTCGACTACGTGAAGGAAGCCCTGCGGCTGCGCCGGGCCGGACGGGCGGCCCCGAAGGAGTCCGCACGGTGAGCGCCGCGGCCGTGCTGGCGGCGCTGGAGGCCCGCGGGCAGACCGTCGCCGCCGCCGAGTCCCTGACCGGGGGCCTGGTCGTGGCCGAGCTGACCGCCGTCGCCGGCGCCTCGCGCTCGGTGCGCGGATCGGTCACCGCGTACGCCACCGACGTCAAGCGCGACGTGCTGGGCGTGGACGGGGAGCTGCTCCGGGCGCGCGGTGCCGTCGACGCCGAGGTGGCCCGTTCGATGGCCGAGGGCGTGCGCCGGCTGCTGGCCGCCGACTGGGGCATCGCGACCACGGGCGTGGCCGGGCCCGACGCACAGGACGGCAAGGCCGTCGGCACGGTCTTCGTGGCGGCCGTGGGTCCGAGGGGCTCCGGAGATGTCCGGGAACTGTCGCTGAACGGCGACCGGGCGGGTATCCGGAGGGAAAGCGTACGGGCGGTCCTCGCGCTGCTCCTGCGCGAACTGACAGAGAACGCGGGGGCAAAGGATACGGAACACGACGGGGGGAATTGATGTTTGCAGCCCTGAGTGAACACGACATAGCTCCCCGCACGGCCGCACCCCGAGGCGGTACGGTGGGGCGTGAAGGAACCGGATTCGCGGTCCAAGGAGGGAGCCACCGATGATTCTGCTCCGTCGCCTGCTGGGTGACGTGCTGCGTCGGCAGCGCCAACGCCAGGGCCGCACTCTGCGCGAGGTCTCCTCCTCCGCCCGGGTCTCGCTCGGCTACCTCTCGGAGGTCGAGCGCGGGCAGAAAGAGGCGTCCTCCGAGCTTCTCTCCGCAATCTGCGACGCTCTGGACGTACGGATGTCCGAGGTCATGCGCGAGGTGAGCGACGAGCTGTCGCTGGCCGAGCTGGCGCAGTCGGCGGCGGCGAGCGAGCCGGTACCCGCGCCGATGCGGCCGATGTTCAACCCGATGTCCGTGCCGTCCGTCACGGGCGTTCCGGGCGAACGCGTGACGATCAAGGCTCCGGCAGAGGCCGTCGACGTGGTCGCGGCCTGATCAGGGGCCCTGCCGGCCCCCGGGCCGGCGCCGTCCGGAAGGCGTCCGTTTCACCTGCGAGATCCCGGTCAGAAGCCTGACCGGGATCTCCGTTTTTCCGGCCGCCCTCGGCACCCGGCCGGTCCGGCGCCTTTGTGCCATGGTGGAGGAACGGGATCCCTATGGATCAATCGGTGCGAACCGGTCGCAGAGTCGCAGAGGAGGACATGCATGTCTGTCGTCAAGAGCCCGCTGCCCGAACAGGACCGGAACATCGTCGGTGACGCCCTGCAGGGCGCCCTCGTCGATCTCGTCGACCTCTCGCTCCTCGCCAAGCAGGTGCACTGGAACGTCGTCGGCCCCCGCTTCCGTTCCGTCCACCTCCAGCTCGACGAGGTCGTCGCCAGCGCCCGCCAGCACATGGACACCGTCGCGGAGCGCGCCTCCGCGCTCGGCATCTCTCCGGACGGCAGGGCCGAGACCGTCGCCAAGACCAGCGGCATCGACCCCGTCGGCGGCGGCTGGACCAAGGACAACGAGGTCGTCCGCATCATGATCGCCGCTCTGGGGACCGTCATCGCCCGGATGCGCGAGCGCATCGAGGCCACCGAGAAGCCGGACCCGGTCACCCAGGACCTGCTCATCGGCCTCACCGGCGACCTCGAGAAGCACCACTGGATGTTCCAGGCCGAGAACGCCTGAGGCCCGCCCCCCGGTGGCGGGGGCGGCGCGCAGACGGTCTCCTGAGGGCATGAGCGAGCACCCGGTGATCCGCTACACGCGCGAGCTGATGGTGGTCACGGACCTCGACCAGGCGGCCGCCGGCGTCTTCGTGCGCACCGTCTACCAGGAGGGCGTGCACGAGGGCGAGCAGCGCGTCATCGCCGAGGTGCACCGGCGCGACCGGGAGATCGCCGAGCTCGAACAGCAACTGGCCAGGCTGCGCGCGACGCCGCCGGCCGACGGGCCCGCTGCGTAGGGACCGTTCCGCGCGGTCGTCCCGCTGCTCGCCCGTTGTCGTACGGGCGGGTGCCGGAGGAAGCCGAAGGAGGCAGCTCGATGGTCCGGCACGACCGGGGGCCCACGGGGGCGTTCGGCCGGATCCTCGTGCTGCTGGTGGCCGGACTGTGGTGCTGGGCCGTCTACCGGCTGCTCCTGCAGCCGGGGCGGGCCGGCTTCATGGAGGGCATCGTCGCCGCAGGCGGCTGGGGGCTGAGCCTGCTGCCCGTCCACTGCGCCCCGCGGGGGCGGGAGGGCTCCCGGCGGGCACCCGACGACGACCGGCCCGGGGACGGCCGGCCCGGGGACGCCGGAGAGGCCGTCGGCGATGCCGTCGGCGAGGAGCCCTGAGCCCCGTCCATCGCCCTTCCGGGCTGCCGGACGCGATCCGCCGTCACTCGTTCGGGTCAACGGCTGGCGCCGGCGGGCCCGCCTGGCAGTGCGGGCACCAGAACGTCGTACGCTCCCGGCCCGCCGTGCCCTGGGCGGCGGCCAGCACCGGGGAGCCGCAGCGGCGGCAGGGCCGCTCGGCCCGCCCGTAGACCCACAGCCGGCGGTCCGGGCGGGCGTCGGCCGTCGTGATGCGGGCCGGGCGCGCCTTGTTGGCCTCCAGCAGCTTCTTCGCCAGCCCCACCAGCCGCCCCGGGTCGGGCAGCGAGGCGACCGGCAGCCACGGGGAGACGCGCAGCAGGAAGCACAGCTCGGACTTGTACACATTGCCGATGCCGGCGAGATTGCGCTGGTCGAGCAGCGCCTCGCCCACCGTGCGCCCCGGGTCGGACAGCAGACGGCGCACGGCCTCCTCCGCGTCCCAGTCCGCCCCCAGCAGGTCGGGGCCCAGGTGCCCCACCACCTCGGACTCGTCGGCCGTGCGCAGCAGGTCCAGCGCGGGCAGCCGGTAGCCGACGGCGGTGCGCTCGGCGGTGCCGAGCACGGCACGGATCTGGTGGTGGGGGCCGCCGCGCGGGGGCTCGCCCGTGCGGCCCACGCGCCACGAGCCGTCCATGCCGAGGTGGGAGTGGAGCGTCAGACCACCCTCGACGCGGGTGAGCAGGTGCTTGCCACGGGGGACCACCTCGGTGACCGTCCGGCCGGTGAGATCGGTGGTGGCGAGCCGGGGAACCCGCAGGTCGCTACGGGTCAGCACGGCGCCGGCCAGGGCCTCGTGCAAGGTCCGGGCGGTGCGCCAGACGGTGTCTCCCTCGGGCATCTGCGTCACTCCTCCTTCCGGCTCGGCCCGCTGAGCCCATGGTGTGGGCAGGTCACGAGGGCCGCAGGCGCAACCCCCGGGGCGTGGCGTGGAAGCCGGCCCCCTCCAGCACGCTGCCCAGCGGCGAGGTCAGGGCGGCGGCGCCGTTCACCCGTTCGACGGTGACGGTGCCCAGGGCCCCGGCACGGGCCGCCTCCGCGAGGGCCCCGGCGGCCTCCCGCAGCGCCGGGTCGCCGGCACCGGCCCCGGCGTCCTGGGGCCAGGCCAGCATGGTCTTGCCACCGCGCTCCATGTACAGCACGAGGGCGCCGTCGACCAGCACCACCAGCGAGCCCGCCTTGCGGCCCGCCTTGTGGGTGGCGCCCTCGGGGGGCTCGGGCCACGGCAGGGCGGCACCGTAGGCGTTGGCGGGGTCGGCGGCCGCCAGGACGACCGCGCGGCCCCCGTCCCGGGCGGGCGGCCGGGCCTCCCACGGGGCGGCCGGGGCCGGCGCCCCGGCCCGCTCGCGGGCGGTGTTGACGGCCCGCAGCCGGTCGACCGCGCCGTCCATGGCGAACTGCGCGGCACCCAGGCCCTCGACGACGTAGCCCCGCCGGGCCTGACCGCTCTCCTCGAAGACCGACAGCACCCGGTAGGCCGCGGAGAAGCCGCCCTCCACGCCCTCGGCCGCCACGGCCCCGCGCGTGACCACGCCATGGCGGTCCAGCAGGGTGCGGGCCAGGGCGTGGGCCCGGTGCGTCGGCTCGGTCTCCCGCTCCGGCAGCAGCGACCAGCGGCCCGCCACCGTCGGCGGCCCGCCGCGGGAGGCCGTGGCCCGCAGCCCGGCGGCGCCCGCCCCCGTACGGGCGGTGAAGGCGCCGAAGCGGCCGCGCGGGACGGCGCGCTTCGCGCGGTGCGCGGTGGAGCCGGCGGTGCGCCCGGAGCCCAGCAGCGAGCGCAGCGGCGCCAGGGTGTCGTTGGTCAGCCTGCCCGACCAGGCCAGCTCCCACAGGGCGTCGGCGATCTGCGCGTCCGTGCCGGGGGAGCCGTCGAAGCCGGGGTCGGCGGCGCGCACCCGGTCGGCGATCTGGCGGAAGAACAGGCCGTAGCCGCCGGAGAGGGCTCCCAGAACGGCGTGGTGCAGCGGCGAGAGCTCCAGCGGGTGCGGGTCGGGCAGCAGCAGCGGGGCGGCGTCGGCGAGCAGCAGGGTGACCCAGCCGTCCTTGCCCGGCAGGGCGCCCGCGCCCGCCCACACCACCTCGCCGGCCGCCGTGAGCTCGTCCAGCATCGCCGGGGAGTAGTCGCGCACCCGGGCGGGCAGCACCAGCTTCTCCAGCGCCGAGGCGGGCACGGGCGCGCCCTGCAACTGCTCGACGGCGCGCAGCAGCCCGTCCACCCCGCGCAGGCCGTGGGAGCCGACGTGCTGCCAGGCCGGCAGGAACGCCGCCAGGGTCGTCGGCGGCACCGGCTCCAGCTCCTGCCGCAACGCGGCCAGCGAGCGGCGGCGCAGCCGGCGCAGCACGGCCGCGTCGCACCACTCCTGCCCGATGCCGGAGGGGTGGAACTCGCCCTGGACGATGCGGCCGGCCGCCGCCAGGCGGTGCAGGGCGCCGTCGGTGACCGCCGTGCCCAGGCCGAAGCGGGCGGCGGCCGCGGCCGAGGTGAAGGGGCCGTGGGTGCGGGCGTAGCGCGCCAGCAGGTCGCCCAGCGGGTCCTTGACGGGCTCGGTGAACGCCTCGGGGACCCCGACGGGCAGGGCGGTGCCCAGCGCGTCGCGCAGCCGGCCGGCGTCCTCGACCGCCGCCCAGTGGTCGCGGCCGGCGATGCGCACCTGCAGGGCCCGCCGGGCGGTGGCCAGCTCCTTGGCCCACTGCGGCTCGGCGCCGCGCTCCGCCAGCTCCTGGTCGGTCAGCGGCCCCAGCAGCCGCAGCAGGTCGGCGACGCCTTCGGCGTCCTTGACCCGCCGGTCCTCGGTCAGCCACTGCAGCTCGCGCTCCAGCTCGGTGAGCACCTCGGCGTCCAGCAGCTCGCGCAGCTCGGCCTGGCCCAGGAGCTCCGCCAGCAGCCGCGAGTCCAGGGACAGGGCGGCGGCGCGGCGCTCGGCCAGCGGGGAGTCGCCCTCGTAGAGGAACTGGGCGACGTAGCCGAAGAGCAGGGAACGGGCGAACGGCGAGGGCTCGGGCGTGGTGACCTCGACCAGGCGGACCCGGCGGGCCTCGATGTCGCCCATCAGCTCGACGAGCCCCGGCACGTCGAAGACGTCCTGCAGGCACTCGCGGACCGCCTCCAGGACGATCGGGAACGACCCGAACTCGCTCGCCACCTGCAGCAGCTGCGAGGCCCGCTGGCGCTGCTGCCACAGCGGGGTGCGCTTGCCGGGGTTGCGGCGCGGCAGCAGCAGGGCGCGGGCCGCGCACTCGCGGAAGCGGGAGGCGAACAGGGCGGAGCCACCCACCTGGTCGGTGACGATCCCCTCGACCTCGCCCTTGTCGAAGACGACGTCGGCGGCCCCGACGGGGGACTGCTCGCCGTCGTACTCCGCGCCCTGGCGGGCCGGGTCGGCGTCCAGCAGGTCCAGACCGAGCAGGTCGGCGTCCGGCAGCCGCAGCACGATGCCGTCGTCGGCGTGCATCACCTGGGCGTCCATGCCGTACCGCTCGGCCAGCCTGGCACCCAGGGCCAGCGCCCAGGGAGCGTGCACCTGGGCCCCGAAGGGGGAGTGGACGACCACGCGCCAGTCGCCCAGCTCGTCACGGAACCGCTCGACGACCACCGTGCGGTCGTCGGGCACGTGGCCGCAGGACTCGCGCTGCTCCGCCAGGTAGGCGAGGACGTTGTCGGCGGCGCGGTCGTCGAGGCCGGCGCCGGTGAGCCGGGTACGGGCGGCATCCGGCGCCATGGCACCGATCTCGCGCAGGAACGCCCCCAGCGCACGGCCCAGTTCCAGCGGGCGGCCCAGCTGGTCGCCCTTCCAGAAAGGCAGCCGGCCCGGGGTGCCGGGCGCCGGCGTGACCAAAACGCGGTCGCGCGTGATGTCCTCGATGCGCCACGAGGTGGTGCCGAGGGTGAACACGTCGCCCACGCGGGACTCGTAGACCATCTCCTCGTCCAGCTCGCCGACGCGGCCGCCGCCCTTCTTGGGGTCGGCCCCGGCCAGGAAGACGCCGAACAGGCCGCGGTCGGGGATGGTGCCGCCGGAGGTGACCGCGAGCCGCTGGGCTCCGGGCCGGCCCGTGAGCGTGCCGGTGACGCGGTCCCACACCAGGCGCGGCCGCAACTCGGCGAAGGCGTCGGAGGGGTAGCGGCCGGCGAGCATGTCGAGGACGCCGGTGTAGGCGGACTCCGGCAGGGAGGCGAAAGGGGCGGCCCGGCGCACCAGGGCCAGCAACTCGTCGACGTCCCAGGCGTCCATGGCGGTCATGGCCACGATCTGCTGGGCCAGGACGTCCAGCGGGTTGGCCGGCACGCGCAGCGCCTCGATGGCCCCCTGCCGCATCCGCTCCGTCACCACGGCCGCCTGCACCAGGTCGCCGCGGTACTTGGGGAAGACCACGCCGGTGGAGACCGCGCCCACCTGGTGGCCGGCGCGGCCGACGCGCTGCAGCCCCGAGGCCACCGACGGCGGTGACTCGACCTGGACGACCAGGTCGACGGCGCCCATGTCGATGCCGAGCTCCAGGCTGGAGGTGGCGACCACGGCCGGCAGCCGGCCGGCCTTGAGGTCCTCCTCGACCAGGGCGCGCTGCTCCTTGGACACCGAGCCGTGGTGGGCGCGGGCCAGCACGGGCGGGGCGCCCTTGGCCGGGCCGGAGCCGCCCATCAACTCGGCGGGGGAGTGGTCCTCCGGCAGGGGCTCGCCGGTGGCGCGCTCGTGGGCGATCTCGTTGAGCCGGTTGCACAGCCGCTCGGCCAGGCGTCGGGAGTTGGCGAAGACGATCGTGGAGCGGTGCTCCTGCACCAGGTCGGTGATGCGCTCCTCGACGTGCGGCCAGATCGAGGGCCGCTCCTTGCCGTCGCCGCCCTCCTGCACGGGGGAGCCGCCGAGCTCGCCCAGATCCTCCACCGGGACGACCACCGACAGGTCGAACTCCTTGCCGGACGGCGGCTGGACGATCTCCACCCTGCGCTGCGGGGAGAGGTAGCGCGCCACCTCGCCGACCGGCCGCACCGTCGCCGACAGCCCGATGCGCCGGGCGGGGCGCTCCAGAAGATCGTCCAGACGTTCGAGGGACAGGGCGAGGTGGGCGCCGCGCTTGGTGCCGGCGACCGCGTGCACCTCGTCGAGGATCACCGTCTCCACCCCCGTGAGCGCCTCCCGCGCCGCGGAGGTGAGCATGAGGAACAGCGACTCGGGCGTGGTGATCAGAATGTCCGGCGGCCGGGTGATCAGGGCGCGGCGCTCGGCCGGGGGCGTGTCGCCGGAGCGGATGCCGACGCGGACCTCCGGCTCGGGCAGCCCCAGGCGCACCGCCTCCTGCCGGATGCCGGTCAGCGGACTGCGCAGGTTGCGCTCGACGTCCACGGCCAGCGCCTTGAGCGGGGAGACGTACAGCACCCGGCAGCGCTTCCTGCGCTCGGCCGGCGGCGGGCTGCCGGCCAGCCGGTCCAGGGAGGCGAGGAAGGCCGCCAGGGTCTTGCCGGAGCCCGTGGGCGCGACGACCAGGACGTCCGAACCGGCACCCAGGGCCCGCCAGGCACCCGCCTGGGCGGCCGTCGGCGCGCTGAACGCCCCCGTGAACCAGGAGCGGGTCGCGGGGGAGAACGCGGCGAGGGCCGCCGCCGGGTCCCCGGCCGGTCCGTCCGCGGCCGGGGCCGCCGTGTCGTTCGCCATGCCACCCATCGTGCACCGCACCACTGACAAAGCCCGAGCCCACGAAGATCCTCCGGAAAGCCCCGGAGGAGACAGCCCCGAGCAGCGCCCCGTCAGGGGCGCGGGGCAGTGTCGGGTCTGCGGCTCCGCTGCGTGGGCGCGATCGGCCACCGACGGCCCGCAGCCGACGCACCACCCCCGGACCCCGTCTGCGCGTGCGTCGTGGCTTGTCGCGCAGTTCCCCGCGCCCCTGGCCGGGCGCCGTGGTGCCGCGGGACGAAGGTCCGGCGCACAGGTCCTACAGGGGCCGGCCGTGGGCGCGCAGGGTCAGCAGGGCCTCGATGGTGATCAGCGGCCGGCACTCCAGGGCCGTGCCCGGTGCCCAGGCCCGCCAGCGCAGCGGCCAGCCCCCGTCCTCCTGCTGCGCCGCGGCCAGGAAGTCCAGCGACCGGGACAGCTCCGCGTCGGTGAACCAGGAGCGGGCCAGCGATTCCGGCGTGCGCGCGTAGTCGTGCGGGTAGTGGTACTCGCCCGGCGCGTACCCCTCCGGCAGCGGATGACCGGCCGCCTGCTCCGGGTCCAGCACCGCCAGCCGCTGCTCGCGCACCGCGCGGCCCAGCCGCTCGGCCGCGGTCTGCGCCCGCGAGCGGTCCGGGGCGCCGTCGAGGAACGCCACGGCCGCGAGCACCTCGTACGGATGCGTGCGCACCCCCCGGCCCAGGGCCTCGACCGCGGCCCAGCAGAAGTCGGTGGCCCGGAACAGCCACGCGTGCCACACGTCGTTGCGGTGCAGCAGCCCCACCACCGGCCCGGTGGCCAGCAGGTCGCTGGGCGGGTCGGGCACCACCGGGATCCACGGCGCCGCCGGGTAGCCGCGCTGCGCCGGGTGCAGGGCGGGCAGCGCCCCGTCCGCCGTGGAGACGGCGGTCAGGTAGCGGCACACCGGCTCGACCCGGCGGTCGCGGCAGCGGCCGATCTCGTCCAGCACCCGCAGCGCGTGCGCGGTGTGCAGCGGCTGGCTCACCGGACCGCGCAGGTCGGGCTCCAGGGCGTGCCCGAAGCCCCCGTCGGCCCCCGCGTAGGCGTTCAGGGCCGCCTCGACGGCGTCGGGCGCGCCGTCCAGGAAGTGGTACGCGAACCTACGCTGTTCCAGGACGCGGGCGGTCAGCCAGATGAAGCGCTCGGCACGGGCGGCGGCGGATGCTCCGGAGAGGACCATGGACAAGACCGTAGGGCGCCCCATCGCCCCCGGTCAGCGGCTCGTGCACGGCTGCACTCTCAGGGGCGGGATACTTGGCACATGCGGTTGACGGTCTTCTGGCAGCGAATGGCGGACTACTTCGGCGAGGCGTACGCGGACTCCTTCGCGCGCGACCACGTGATGTCGGAGCTCGGCGGGCGTACCGTCCACCAAGCTCTCGACGCCGGCTGGGAGGCCAAGGACGTGTGGCGCGCGGTGTGCAGGGCGCTGGAGATCCCCGAGAGCAGGCGCTGACCGGCCGCCGACCGGTCCGGGCGCCGGGGGATGCGCCCATGGGCCACACTTTTGTGCGTGGCAGCCACTGACGATCCCGCCCAGGACGAGCCCGGGCCGCGCCGCGGCGACGACACCCGGATGCCGCGCTGGCTGCCCCGGGCGGTCGTCGTCACCTTGGCGATCTTCGCCTGCTTCCAGCTGTCCCTGTGGGCCTTCCACCGGCTCACCGGTCTGCTGGTCGACATCCTCATCGCGTTCTTCCTCGCCCTGGCGATCGAGCCGGCCGTCGACCGGCTGGCGGCCCGCGGCATGCGGCGCGGGCTCGCGACGGGCCTGGTCTTCCTGAGCTGCACCGTCCTGGTGGTCGGCTTCTTCACGCTGATGGGCTCCATGCTCGCCGGCCAGATCCAGCACATGGTGGAGAACTTCCCCTCCTATCTGGACGCGGTCATCGGCTGGGTCAACCGCACGTTCCACACCAAGCTCTCCCGGGTGCAGATCCAGGAGAGCCTGCTGCACTCCGACTGGCTGCAGAAGTACGTGCGCAACAGCGCCAGCGGAGTCCTCGACGTCTCCGCCACGGTCCTCGGCGGGCTCTTCCAGCTGCTGACAGTGGCGCTGTTCTCCTTCTACTTCGCCGCCGACGGGCCCCGGCTGCGCCGGTCCCTGTGCTCGGTGCTGCCCCCGCAGCGGCAGACGGAGGTGTTGCGCGCCTGGGAGATCGCGGTCTCCAAGACCGGCGGCTACATCTATTCGCGCGCCCTGATGGCGCTGGTCTCGGGCCTCGCGCACTACGTGGTGCTGCAGGTCCTGGGCGTGCCGTACGCGCCCGCACTGGCGGTCTGGGTGGGCCTGGTCTCGCAGTTCATCCCGACGATCGGCACCTACCTCGCCGGTGCCCTGCCGATGCTGCTGGCCTTCACCGTCGACCCCTGGTACGCGGTGTGGGTGCTGGCGTTCGTGGTCGTGTATCAGCAGTTCGAAAACTACCTGCTGCAGCCACGCATCACTGCCCGCACCGTCGACATCCACCCGGCCGTGGCCTTCGGGTCCGTGATCGCCGGCACCGCGCTGCTGGGTGCGGTGGGGGCGCTGATCGCCATTCCGGTGACGGCGACGCTGCAGGCGTTCCTCGGGGCGTACGTGCGGCGGTACGAGGTCGTGGGCGAGCCGGCGACGGGCACGGACGCGGACGTGGCCCGGGCCGACGCGGAGGCGGGGCGCGGGCGACGCGAAGGGCGCGGCGAGGGACGCGGCGAGGGGCGGGTCCCGCTGTGGAGCAGGGTGCGGGAGCGGCTGCGGAGGCGCTGACTCGCGGCCGCTGCCGGCCGCCGTCCGGGGCCGGAGTGGCGCGCTTGACACTAAAATCGAACATCCATTCTTATGGGTGTCCCGGCCCGACGGACCCCAGTTATCCACAGGCCGGGCCGACGCCCGGGCGCATTGTCAGTGGCAGGCGTTAGCGTCGTGGACGTGAAGCGATCGACTCAAGCAAACCGGGTGGAACCCATGGCAGGAACCGACCGCGAGAAGGCGCTCGACGCCGCGCTCGCGCAGATTGAACGGCAATTCGGCAAGGGCGCCGTGATGCGCCTGGGCGAGCGGCCGAACGAGCCCATCGAGGTGATCCCCACCGGGTCGACCGCTCTCGACGTCGCCCTCGGCGTCGGCGGCCTGCCGCGCGGCCGCGTGGTGGAGGTCTACGGACCGGAGTCCTCCGGTAAGACGACCCTGACCCTGCACGCCGTGGCCAACGCCCAGCGCGCCGGCGGCACCGTCGCCTTCGTGGACGCCGAGCACGCCCTCGACCCCGAGTACGCCAAGAAGCTGGGCGTCGACATCGACTCCCTGATCCTGTCCCAGCCGGACAACGGCGAGCAGGCGCTCGAGATCACCGACATGCTGATCCGCTCCGGCGCCCTGGACCTCATCGTCATCGACTCCGTCGCGGCCCTCGTGCCCCGCGCGGAGATCGAGGGCGAGATGGGCGACTCCCACGTCGGCCTCCAGGCCCGCCTCATGAGCCAGGCGCTGCGCAAGATCACCGGTGCGCTCAACCAGTCCAAGACCACCGCGATCTTCATCAACCAGCTGCGCGAGAAGGTCGGCGTGATGTTCGGCTCGCCGGAGACCACCACCGGTGGCCGGGCGCTGAAGTTCTACGCCTCCGTGCGCCTGGACATCCGCCGCATCGAGACCCTCAAGGACGGCACCGAGGCGGTCGGCAACCGCACCCGCGTCAAGGTCGTCAAGAACAAGGTCGCGCCGCCCTTCAAGCAGGCCGAGTTCGACATCCTCTACGGCCAGGGCATCAGCCGCGAGGGCGGCCTGATCGACATGGGCGTCGAGCACGGCTTCATCCGCAAGGCCGGCGCCTGGTACACGTACGAGGGCGACCAGCTCGGCCAGGGCAAGGAGAACGCCCGCAACTTCCTCAAGGACAACCCCGACCTCGCCAACGAGATCGAGAAGAAGATCAAGGAGAAGCTGGGCGTGGGCATCCGGCCCGAGGCCCCGGCGGCCGAGCCCGGCGCCGACGCCGCCGGCGGCGAGGGCGAGCCGGCCAAGTCCGTGCCCGCCCCGGCCAAGGCCACGGCCAAGGCGGCGAAGGCCGCTGCCAAGAGCTGAGCCGCACCGTGTCCGACGCACGGCCGGACCGCTGGACCGGTGAGGGCGCCCCTTCCCCGTCGAGGGCCGGGGGCGGAGCGCCACCACCGCCGGAGGAGCAGGCGCGGGCCATCTGCCTGCGCCTGCTCACCGGAACGGCCCGCACCCGCAAGCAGCTCGCGGACGCGCTCGCCAAACGCGGCATCCCCGGCGACGTCGCGGAGGAGGTGCTCTCCCGCTTCGAGGACGTGGGCCTCATCGACGACGCGGCGTTCGCCGGGGCCTGGGTCGAGTCCCGCCACCACGGCCGGGGCCTGGCCCGCCGCGCCCTGGCCCGCGAGCTGCGTACCAAGGGCGTGGACACGGCCCTGATCGACGAGGCGGTCGGGCAGCTCGACGCCGACCAGGAGGAGCGCACCGCGCGCGAGCTCGTCGAGCGCAAGCTGCGCGCCACCCGGGGCCTGGACCGCGAGAAGCGGCTGCGCCGCCTCGCCGGCATGCTCGCGCGCAAGGGCTACTCCGAGGGGCTGGCCCTGCGGGTGGTGCGGCAGGCGCTGGCCGAGGAGGGCGAGGATCCCGAGGTCCTCGGCGCCTTCCTCCCCGACGACTGACCGGCCGGCACCGCCTCGACGGCGGTGTCCACCGCCTCCTGCGTCGCCGCGTCCACCGGCAGCGTGTCCACCGGCAGCCCCGCCGCCCGCCACGCCTGGAAGCCGCCCACCAGGTCCGTGGCGTGCCGCAGGCCGAGGCGGCGCAGGGAGACCGCGGCGAGCGACGAGGCGTAGCCCTCGTCGCAGAACACCACCACCGGCAGCGCGTGATGCGTCGCCCGGGCCGAACGGTGGGCGCAGGCCGGATCGAGCCGCCATTCCAGCTCGTTGCGCTCCACCACCAGCGCCCCGGGGACCGTCCCGTCGCGCTCGCGTTGCGCCGCGTACCGGATGTCGACGAGCAGCCCGCCGTCCGCCTGGACGGCGGCGGCCTCCGCCGGGCCCAGCCGGTCGAGCTCCCCGCGCGCGGTCGCCAGCAGATCCTCGACCCTCATGCCCACTCCTGAGGCCACTCGACCAGTTCCAGCCGCAGCACCTGACCGCTGCGGCTGTACCGGCGCATCATCGGCAGCGGCGGGTAATAGGCGTGCACCGACACGGCGTGCGCCTCCCGCGAGGCGTTGAGCACCTGGTGCACATGATGCGGGCCGAAGGAGCGGCCGCGCCCGGCGGACAGGGTGCGCTCCCGGTCCACCCCCTCCGTCAGCTCCAGCATCCGCCACCCCTCCGTGGGCAGGCGTGCGGCCAGCGACTGTTCGGTCAACTTCCCCGTGGCGGTGGCGAAGGCCCCGTGCGAGCCGCCGTGGTCGTGCCAGCCGGTGCCACTGCCCGGAGGCCAGCCGATGAGCCACGCCTCGCTGCCGCCCGGCCCCTGCAGCCGGATCCAGGTGCGGCCCTCGGGGTCGAGGGGCAGTGAGGCGACCAGCGCGGCGTCGGCGGCCGTACGGCGCACGAAGGCCAGCAGGTCGGCCTCCGACGGTGGCGGTACGCAGGCGCCGACGGAGCCGGGGGAGGAGGAAGGGGCGGAAGACGCAAGGGGCGCAGGGGTGTGCGGGAACGATGACACGACGGACCGTCCTGTGAGTGATCGCGAAGGAGCGCGCAGGCCCGCAGAAAGGGGCGGCGCGTGAGAGAAGTGCGGATCAGCAGGACGGGCGACAGACACAGCCCGCATAGCGGACGAGGTCGAGATGGACCCTCCGCCAGAACCGGGCGCCGTTGTCAGTCACGCTCCGGAGTCAACCACGCTGCTTCGGACGTGGTCAACGGTTGGCCGTAGCCTCACTGGTGGCCGGACCGGGCCGCCCCGCGGCGGCCGGCTCGTCCTCGTCCGGCGCACCGTCGGCATCCGCTTCCGCCGCCTCTTCCGCCGCCTCCCGTGCCGCGTGTGCCGCGCTCCCGCGGGCCGCATCGGCACAGGCGTACAGCTCGGCGGGCCGCACCCCGGCCAGGGCGGCCACCAGGCGTCCGTCCGGGCGGACCACCAGCACAGTGTGCGCGTCCGCGCCCGGATAGCCCTCGGTCACCAGCAGTTCCGCCCGCATCGGCAGGGCGGAGACCGCCGCCGCCAGCCGCGGCATCAGTCCCGCGCCCAGCCAGTGCCGCCGCTCCCACACGCCCGTGCCCGGGGCGACGAGCACCACCAGCAGGTCGCCGCCGAACCGGTCGTGCAGCCGGACCTCCGAGCCGTCCGGGGCCGTCACCGGCACATCCGTCACCAGCGCCCCCACCGCCGTGCCCACCAGGACGGAACCGGCCGGGGGCGCGGCCGGAGTCAGGGGCGTACGGGTGTACACCGCCGGCGCGCCCAGCAGCCCGCGCCCCAAGTGGCCATCGGTCAGCAGCGCGTCGTGCGCCCGCGCGGCGCCCGGCACCAGGGTGCGGCGCACGCTGCGCCAGCCACCCTCCCCCCGCACCACCGGCAGCGCGCGGTCCGCCGCGCGCAACCGCGCGGCGATCGCCCCGCGCCGCTCGGCCTGGTAGCTGTCGAGCAGGGCGTCGGAGGCACCGTGGTGCCAGGCGAGCGCCAGCTTCCAAGCGAGGTTCTCCGCGTCCTTCAGGCCCTCGTCGAGCCCCTGCGTGCCCAGGGCCCCGAGCAGGTGCGCCGCGTCCCCCGCGAGGAAGGCGCGCCCGCTGCGCCAGCGGCGCGCGAGGCGGTGGTGCACGGCGTACACGCCGGTGTCCAGCAGCGTGTACGGCGGTGCGTCCCCGCACCAGGCGGCCAGCGAGTCCGTCACCCGCGCCAGCAGCGCCTCGGGGGTGACCAGGGCGCCGTCGGGGGGCAGTACCCAGTCCAGCCGCCAGGTGCCGCCGGGCAGCGGGCGGGCCGTCACCTCGCCGCCCCGGGGAGGCGAGCGGTGCAGCACGGCCTCGCCCGGCCACGGCAGTTCGGCGCGCAGCGCGGCGACCGCGTGCCGCTCCACCGCCGTGCGGCCCGGGAACCGGGCGCCCAGCAGCTTGCGCACCACCGACCGCGCGCCGTCGCAGCCCACGAGGTAACTGCCGCGCCAGACCGTTCCGTTGTCGCCACGGGTGTGCACGGTCACGCCGGAGGAGTCCTGCCCCAGCACGGTGACCCGGCTGTCGCGCACGACGCGCACGTCCGCCTCCTCGCCGACGGCGGCGAGGAGTTCGCGGGTGAGGGCGTGCTGCGGCAGGTGCAGGGGGGAGGGTTCGGCCGGGCCGGCGACCGTGTCGTCCTCGGGGGCGTCGTGCGTGCCGTCGTCCGGAAGGCCCGCCTTCCCGCCGTCCCCCGGCGGCGCGAACGGCACCCGCAGCACCTCGCCGCGGCGGCGCAGCGTCCGCCAGCCCGTCCAGCCGGTGCCTTCCGTGGTGGCGCAGCCCAGCCGCCTGAGCATCGCGACGGTCTCCGGCCGCAGCACGGCCGTGCGCGCCGGGCGGCGCTCGTCCTGCCCCGGCCCGCCGGCCGGCGCCTCGTCCAGGACGGTCACGGGAACCTCGTACCGTGCCAGGGCCAGGGTCAGCGCGAGACCGACCGGGCCGGCCCCGACCACGATCACCGGGTCCACGGCACTGCTCCCTCGCCCCCGCGCGCGTGGTGCGTACGGGACGTACGGGGACTGGCAGGGGAAAAACGGTGCGCGATCACAGAACGTATGCAACCCACTGCCGCAGCGTGCGTCAAGTGATCAGAGGCCCCGTCAGGGTGCGCCGGACGCGTACGCCCCGTCGGCACCGGGTGGCGGACGGGGCGTCACGGACGGCCGGTCAGTCGCCGCGCGCCTCGTTCGCGCCGGTGGCTCCGGCGGTGGACTCCGTGCCCAGCGCCGCGCTCGCGGCGGGAAGGGCCGGGGGCCGGCCCTTGCGGGAGCGCTGGGTGCGCCGTTCGACCCAGGTGGCGAGCGAGGACAGGGCCAGGCACAGCAGGATGTAGATCGAGCCGAAGACGATCACCATCGGGATGAACGCGTAGACGCCGTTCACCGGAGGGGTCTGCTGGGCGAACGCCTTGCCCACGAACAGCAGTTCCTCGTACAGGATGATGAAGCCGAGCGAGGTGTCCTTCAGCGTCACCACCAGCTGACTGATGATCGACGGCAGCATGGAGCGCACGGCCTGGGGAACGAGCACGCTCGCCATCACCTGCGTCTTGCGCAGCCCGATCGCGTAGGCCGCCTCGCTCTGCCCCTTGGGCACGGCGTTGATCCCGGACCGGAAGATCTCCGCCTGGACCGAGCCGTTGTACAGCGTCAGCCCGATCACCAGCGCCCACATGGGGTCGGAGGTGAACACCGCCGCGTACAGCAGGAAGATCATGATGAGCAGTGGCATGGCCCGGAAGAACTCCACCACCGCCGTGGCCGCCCACCGCACCGGCCTGTGGTCCGACAGCCGCGCGGTGGCCAGCAGGGCCCCCAGCACCAGCGACAGCACGGCGGCAATGGCGAACGTGCGCACCGTCGTCAGCAGGCCGTCGAGGATGCGCTGCTGGGTCTCGGTGTACTCGTAGTCGTCCCACAGCCCCGCCTGGAACTGCCCCGTGGCGTCCAACCGGTAGACGACGAACCCGAGGAGGCCGGCGATGGCGAGGACGGAGACGACGCCGTACGCGCGGTTGCGGGCGCGGGCCCTCGGGCCGGGGACGTCGTACAGGACGCTGCCGCTCATCGGGCCACCGCCAGTCGGTTCTCCAGCAGCCGGAACAGACCGCTGATCGAAAACGTGATGAGGATGTAGCAGACCGCGATCCACAGGAAGATCACGAAGATGTTGTAGCCGGAGGCGGCGTTGAGGGTCTTCTGCACCGAACCGAGCTCGGTGACGTTGAACCCCGAGGCGATCGCCGTGTTCTTGGCCAGCGCGATCAGCAGGCTGCCGATCGGCGGGATCGCCGTGCGGACCGCCTGCGGCAGGACTATGTGCCCGAGCGTCTGCCCGAACGTCATCCCGATCGACCGCGCCGCCTCCGCCTGCCCCACCGGCACCGTGTTGATGCCGGACCGGACGGCCTCGCAGATGAACGCCGAGGTGTAGCAGCCCAGTGCCAGCACCGCCAGCCAGAAGGAGCTCCAGCCCTTCAGGCCCAGCGCCGGCAGGCCGAGCGTGACGGCCAGGAACAGCAGCACCAGCGGGGTGTTGCGCAGCAGCGTCACCCAGGCGGTGCCGAAGGCGCGCAACGCGGGCACCGGGGAGACGCGGAACGCCGCGACGAGGGTGCCCAGCACCAGGGCGAGCAGCGCGCTGAGCGCCGTCAGTTCGACGGTTCCGACGAAACCTTCGCGGAACATCGCGAAGTTGTCAGACAGAACGTTCACGTTGCGTCTCCGGGTATCGCGAGGCGGTCATCCGGCACCGGTCCGACGGTCAGTAGCGCTCGACGGCGGGCGGGGTCGGGGCGGGGGCGCCGGAGCGGCCGAGCGTGGCGTCGTACGCCTTCTTCCAGTCGCCGTTCTGCTCGTGCGCCTCCAGGGCCTTGTCGACCGCCTCGCGCAGCGCCTTGTCGTCCTTGTTCAGCCCCACGCCGTAGGGCTCCTTGGAGAAGAGGTTGCCCGTCAGCTTCAGGCCCTTGTTCTCGGCCGCGTACCCCTTGAGGATCGCGTCGTCCGTGGTGACCGCGTCGACCGAGCCGTTGACCAGGTCCTGCACGCACAGCTGGTAGCCCTGCTGCGCCTTGACCTCGGCCGCGCCGTACTTCGGGTCCTTGATGCGCTTGAGCGAGCTGGAGCCGGTCGCCGAGCAGACCTTCTTGCCCTTGATGTCGTCCACGCTCTTGATGGAGCTGTCGGCCTTCACCAGCAGGTCCTGGCCGGCGACGTAGTACGGCCCGCCGAAGCCGACCTGCTTCTTGCGCTCGTCGTTGATGGTGTACGTCCCCACGTACAGGTCGACGCCGCCACTGGCGATCTGCGTCTCGCGGGCCTCGGAGGGCACGGACTTGAAGGTGATGTGGTCCTCGTCGAAGCCGAGGTCGGCGGCGATCATCCGGGCGATCTCCACGTCGAAGCCCGAGCGCTTCTTCGTGCCGGGGTTCTCGTAGCCGAGGCCGGGCTGGTCGGCCTTGGTGCCGATGGTGATCTTCTTGCCCTTGATCCGTGCGAAGACGGGTGAATCCTTCACGTCCGCCGCGGTGTTCACCTTGTAGGACGGCAGCGCCTGCGCCGAGCTGCTCTCGCCTCCCTGGCCGGCCTTGTCGTCGGGGCTGCCCGACTTGCCGCAGGCGGTCGCGGTCACGGCGAGGGCCACCACGACGGCGGCCGCTGCGGCGGTGTTGCGGAGCTTCATGTGGACATCCTTCGAGGTGAACGGGCGGACCGTGGGAGAGGGAATGCGCGTGGATACGGCACGGCCGGCGACGGCTCAGTGGTGCAGGATCTTGGAGAGGAAGTCCTTGGCCCGGTCGCTGCGCGGGTTGCTGAAGAACTGGTCGGGCCGCGCCTCTTCGACGATGCGGCCGTCGGCCATGAAGACGACGCGGTTGGCGGCCGAGCGGGCGAAGCCCATCTCGTGCGTGACGACGACCATCGTCATGCCGTCGCGGGCCAGCTGCTGCATGACCTCCAGCACCTCGTTGATCATCTCCGGGTCGAGGGCCGAGGTCGGCTCGTCGAACAGCATCACCTTCGGGTCCATGGCCAGGGCCCGGGCGATCGCCACGCGCTGCTGCTGGCCGCCCGACAACTGCGCCGGATACTTCTCCGCCTGGGCGCCGACGCCGACCCGGTCGAGCAGGGCGCGGGCCTTCGTCTCGGCCGCCGCGCGGTCCTTGCGCCGGACCTTCACCTGCCCCAGCACCACGTTCTCCAGCACCGTCTTGTGCGCGAAGAGGTTGAAGGACTGGAAGACCATGCCGACGTCCGCGCGCAGCCGGGCCAGTTCCCTGCCCTCCTGCGGAAGCGGTTTGCCGTCGATGGCGATGGAGCCGGAGTCCGTCGTCTCCAGACGGTTGATCGTGCGGCACAGCGTCGACTTGCCGGACCCGGAGGGGCCGATGACGACCACGACCTCGCCGCGCGCAATGGTCAGGTCGATGTCCTGGAGCACGTGCAGCGCGCCGAAGTGCTTGTTGACCTTTTTCAGGACGACCAGTGCGTCCGCGGCGTCAGCCGCGTCCTTGGTCACCGATACCTCGCTCATCGGCGTTCCTCGCTCCGTCCTCCTCGGTTGGGGAGGACCCTAATGAGCCGCAACGACCAGCGTCATTACATCTGAGCTGAAATTGAGCATAACGATCCGGACTCAAGTGGACACTGAGCGTCAACGAGACGCGCGGCCGCGTACGGCGTACCGGCTGCATAACGGAAGCCGATGGACGAGCCGGTACCCCTTGACGTACCGGCCATCCATCGGCGTGGATGCGGTGTTGCCAATGCGGTGTGCCGCACCAGCCGCCGGAGGAGGCCGATGAGACTGCTGCTCGTGGAGGACGACGACCATGTCGCCGCGGCCCTGTCGGCCGTCCTGGCCCGGCACGGCTTCGATGTCACCCACGCCCGGAGCGGCGAGGAGGCCCTGCAGGCGCTGCTGCCCGCAGCGGGCGCGCCGTTCGGCGTCGTCCTGCTCGACCTGGGCCTGCCCGACCAGGACGGCTTCGAGGTCTGCGGCAGGATCCGCAAGCGCACCACCACGCCCGTCATCATGGTCACGGCTCGCTCCGACACCCGGTCGAAGATCCACGGGCTGAACCTGGGCGCCGACGACTACGTGGTCAAGCCCTACGACACGGGCGAGCTCCTCGCGCGCATCCACGCCGTCGCCCGCCGCACGCCCGCCGGGCGCGGCGCTCCGGGTCGGCCGAAGGAGCCGGAGGGCCCGCACGCTCTGCGGCTGGGCCCGGTCACCATCGAACTGCCCAACCGCCGCGTCTTCGTGTACGACGAGCCCGTCTCCCTGACCCGCAAGGAGTTCGACCTGCTGGCCCTGCTCGCCCAGCGCCCGGGGGTCGTCTTCCGCCGGGAACAGATCATCAGCGAAGTCTGGCGCACCAGTTGGGAGGGCACCGGTCGCACGCTGGAGGTGCACGTCGCCTCGCTGCGCGCCAAGCTGCGCATGCCCGCCCTCATCGAGACCGTGCGGGGCGTCGGCTACAAGATCGTCGCCCCGGTCTGAGGGGCCGCGACGCGCCGTGCACACCCGACTGCTGCCCCTGCTCATCGTGCTGATGGCCGGCGTCCTGCTGGCCCTCGGCTTCCCGCTCGCCGCCGGCATGGCGGCCGTCGAGCAGCAGCGGGTGGTCGTCGACCGCATCGACGACACCGCCCGCTTCGCCTCGCTCGCCCAGTACGTCACGGCCAGGCCCGCCGATCGCACCGAGTCCATGGCCGAACCGCTGACCACCCTCAACACCGAACTGCGGCGGTACGAGGACCTCTACGACATCCGCGTCGGCGTCTTCCACCGCGACGGCAGGCCCCTGGCCGTCGCCCCCGACTGGACGCTGCCGCGCGAGGGCGAGGCGCGCCAGGCGTTCCAGGAGTCCCTCGCCGGGCGCCGCAGCCACGATCCCGCGCAGATCTGGCCCTGGGCCCGCAACCGGCTCACCGTCGCCTCGCCCGTGGTCCGCGACGGCGACGTCGTGGGCGTCGTGGTCACCCAGTCGCCCACCGGGGCCCTGCGCTCGCGCATCCTGCACAGCTGGCTGCTGCTGGCGGCCGGTGAGCTCGCCGCGATGCTCGTCGCCGTCGGTGCGGCCTTCCGGCTGACCGGCTGGGTCCTGCGGCCCGTACGGACCCTCGACGCAGCCGCCCACGACATCGCCACCGGCCGCATGAAGTCCCGTGTCGCGGCCGACAGCGGCCCCCCGGAACTGCGCCGCCTGGCCCGCTCCTTCAACGAGATGGCCGACAACGTCGAGGACGTCCTCGAACAGCAGCGGGCCTTCGTCGCCGACGCCTCGCATCAGCTGCGCAACCCCCTGTCCGCCCTCCTGCTGCGCATCGACCTGATGGCGCTGGACCTGCCGGACGGCCACACCGAGATCGAGTCCGTGCGCACCGAGGGCAAGCGCCTGGCCCGCGTCCTGGACGACCTGCTGGACCTCGCGCAGGCCGAGCACGCCGCCGCCGAGCCGCAGCTCACCGACATCGCCGAGCTCGTCACCGACCGGGTGGGAGCCTGGCTGCCGGTCGCCGAGCGCAACGGCGTCGCCCTGACCTACCGCGGACCGCGCGCCGCCACCGGCTGGGCCGACCCCATAGCCCTCTCCAGCGCCCTGGACGCCGTCGTCGACAACGCCCTGAAGTTCACCCCGTCCAGCGCCCGCGTGGAGGTCCTGGTCGAAGTGGCCGGCCCCCGCGTGCGCATCACTGTCGCCGACGGCGGCCCGGGCCTGACCGACGAGGAGCTCACCCGCGTCGGCGACCGGTTCTGGCGCAGCAACCGGCACCAGAACGTCTCCGGCTCCGGCCTCGGGCTGTCCATCACCCGCGCCCTGCTCGCCCCCGGCGGCGCCACGCTGGCGTACGAGCACAACCGCCCCACAGGGCTGCGCGCGACCATATCCGTCCCCCGCGACGCCGGGTGACCGCGCCGCACCATGCGCGGCGCCCCGTAAGGGGCGCGGGGCAGTGTCGATTTGCGGCTCCGCCGCGCGGGCGCGACAAGCCACGACGCGCCCGCAGGCAGGATGCCGTGCTTCGCCCGGGCCCCGGGGTGGTGCGTCGGCTGCGGGCCGTCGGTGGCCGATCGCGCCCGCGCGGCGGAGCCGCAGATCGACAGGGCCCCGCGGCCCTTACAGGGTGCTGCATGATCTGCCGGCCAGGCCCTAAGGCTTCGCCGACACGTAGTAGCGTCGCGCCCCCGCGTGGAGCTGCAGCGGATTGGTGTAGATCGCCGTGCGGAAGTCGACCTTCTGGGCCGCGTGCACCTTGGTGCCGATGCTGTCGCGATTCCTTATCACCGTGCGGGTGATGCTCTCGGTGAGGTCGGAGTCGATGTCGTCCCGGGTGACCAGCAGGTTGGCGACCGCGATGGTCTTCACGGCCTCCGCGGCGTGCATGTCCGGGTAGGCGTCCGTCGGGATCACCGCCGCCCGGTAGTAGTACGTCTGCCAGCCCATCGCGTGCAGCGGCTCCAGCAGGTCGCCGAGCGGGACCAGCCGGACCTGCAGCTGCTCGCTGAGGGTCTGGACGGCTCCCGTGGGCAGCCCGCCGGACCAGAAGAAGGCGTCGATCTCGTGCCGTTGGAGCATCGCCGGCGCCCGGTCGATGCCCACCCGTACGGGGACGATGTCGTGGTCGAAGCCGATCCGGGCCGCCTGCAGCAGCCGGCGCGTGATCAGCTGCACGCCCGAGCCGTCCGCGCCGACCGCCACGCGCAGGCCCTTGAGGTCACGTGTGGCGTGCACCGGGGAGTTCCGCGGCACGATGAGCTGCATGTAGTCGTCGTACAGCCGTGCGCACGCCCGCAGGTGCTCCGCGCCCGGCTCGCCCCGGTAGCCGTAGGTCGCGGCGGCGTCCGCGGTGGCCAGGGCGAAGTCGGCGCGGCCGGTGCTGAGCTGCTGCAGGTTGTCCATGGACCCCTCGCTGCGCAGCAGCCGCACCTCCAGGGCGGGCAGGTCCGCCGCGAGGTCCCGCTTGAGCAGCTTGCCGTACTGCGCGTACACGCCCGTGGGCATGCCGGTGGCGATGGCGATGCTGCCGTGCGGGGTCGGGCCCGGGCTCTGCGGCAGCAGCCACCACACGAGCAGCCCCAGCACCACGGCGGCGACGGCCCCCGCCCGCAGCAGGCGGCGCCCGCGCGGCCGGTGGTCCTGCGGTATTCCGGCAAGCACAGGCGGATCCTGCCAGCCGTCACCGCGGTCGGCCAGGTTCCGTGCACGGACCAATCGGTCCGTGCACGGGGGAGCCGCCGGTGCTGCCGGAGCCGCGGGAGGCTCCGGCGCTCGGTGAGGGATATGTCCGCGAGCCCCTTTACCCTTGTGGCATGACCAGCAGCGACCGGAGCCCCGACGTGCGTTCTACCAGCACCTACATGATCCGCACCTACGGATGCCAGATGAACGTCCACGACTCGGAGCGGCTGTCCGGCCTGCTGGAGGACGCGGGCTACGTCCGCGCGCCCGAGGGTGCCACCGAGGGCGAGGCCGACGTCATCGTCTTCAACACCTGCGCGGTGCGCGAGAACGCCGACAACAAGCTGTACGGCAACCTCGGCCGCCTCGCCCCGGTCAAGGCGCAGCGTCCCGGCATGCAGATCGCCGTCGGCGGCTGCCTGGCGCAGAAGGACCGCGACACCATCGTGAAGAAGGCGCCGTGGGTCGACGTCGTCTTCGGCACGCACAACATCGGCAAGCTGCCCGTGCTGCTGGAGCGCGCCCGCATCCAGGAGGAGGCGCAGGTCGAGATCGCCGAGTCCCTGGAGGCCTTCCCCTCCACGCTGCCCACGCGGCGCGAGAGCGCGTACGCGGCCTGGGTGTCGATCTCCGTCGGCTGCAACAACACCTGCACCTTCTGCATCGTCCCGGCGCTGCGCGGCAAGGAGAAGGACCGCCGTCCCGGTGACATCCTCGCCGAGGTCGAGGCGCTGGTCGCCGAGGGCGTCAGCGAGATCACCCTGCTCGGCCAGAACGTCAACGCCTACGGCTCCGACATCGGCGACCGCGAAGCGTTCTCCAAGCTGCTGCGCGCCTGCGGCAAGATCGAGGGCCTGGAGCGCGTCCGCTTCACCTCCCCGCACCCGCGCGACTTCACCGACGACGTGATCGCCGCGATGGCCGAGACGCCGAACGTGATGCCGCAGCTGCACATGCCGCTGCAGTCCGGCTCGGACACGGTGCTCAAGGCCATGCGCCGCTCGTACCGCCAGGAGCGCTTCCTCGGCATCATCGAGAAGGTGCGCGCCGCCATGCCCGACGCCGCCATCTCGACCGACATCATCGTGGGCTTCCCCGGCGAGACCGAGGAGGACTTCGAGCAGACCCTGCACGTCGTGCGCGAGGCGCGCTTCGCGCAGGCCTTCACCTTCCAGTACTCCAAGCGCCCGGGCACCCCGGCCGCCGAGATGGACGGCCAGATCCCCAAGGAGGTCGTGCAGGAGCGCTACGAGCGGCTCGTCGCCCTGCAGGAGCAGATCTCCTGGGAGGAGAACAAGAAGCAGGTGGGCCGCACCCTGGAGGTCATGGTCGCCGAGGGCGAGGGCCGCAAGGACGACGCCACCCAGCGCCTGTCCGGCCGCGCCCCCGACAACCGCCTGGTCCACTTCACCAAGCCCGCCGAGCCCGTGCGCCCCGGCGACGTGGTGACCGTCGAGATCACCTACGCCGCCCCGCACCACCTGCTGGCCGAGGGCCCCACCCGGGCCGTGCGCCGTACGCGGGCGGGCGACGCGTGGGAGAAGCGCAACGCCGCCGAGGCCGCCAAGCCCCAGGGCGTGATGCTGGGCATCCCGACCATCGGCGCCCCGGCCCCGAGCCCGGCCCCGGCGTCCGCGGGCTGCGGCTGCGACTGAGCCGCAGGCCCACGGCCCGTTCTTTTCGCCCCCTCTCTTTTCCGCCCCGTCCCGGGCCCGCTCACGCAGCGGGAACGGGGCGGGGCGTATCGTTCCCGCATGCTCGTCGCCGCTGCCGTGTGCCCCAGTCCGCCCCTGCTGGTTCCCGAGGTGGCCGAGGGGGCCGCACCCGAACTCGACGCCCTGCGGGCCGCCTGCCTCGACGCCGTGGCCGTGCTGGCGGCCGCCCGCCCCGAGCGGCTGGTCGTCGTGGGCCCGGCCGGCCCCGACGCCGCCGGGACGTACCCGCAGGGCGCTCCCGGCTCCTTCCGCGGGCTGGGTGTCGACCTCGACGTACGGCTCGGTGACGGCGGCCCGGCGGGGGAGCGGCGGCTGCCGCAGTCCCTGACGGTGGCCGCCTGGCTGCTCACGCGCACGGCCTGGTCGGCCGCGCCGGTGACCGGCCTGGGGGTCGCGCAGTCGCTGGGAACGGACGAGTGCCTGGCCGCCGGCCGTGCGCTGGTGGGGACGGGCGAACGCGTCGCCCTGCTGGTCATGGGGGACGGCAGCGCGTGCCGCACCGTGAAGGCGCCGGGCTACCTCGACGAGCGGGCCGAACCCTTCGACAAGCTGGCCGCACGGGCTCTGGGCGCCGCCGACACGGCGGCGCTGGCCGGCCTGGACGCGGAGCTAGCCGGTGAGCTGCAGGCGGCCGGCCGGGCGCCGTGGCAGGTGCTGGCGGGCGCGGCCGGCGAGGCCGCGCTGCGGGGCGCGCTGCTGTACGAGGACGCGCCCTACGGGGTGGGCTACTTCGTGGCCGCCTGGTCCTAGGGGCCCGGGCCCGGTACGGCGACGGCCGTGGAGCTTCCTCCACGGCCGGTCGCGGACGAGAAGGGCAGCCGCCGGTCAGGTCGGGAAGCCCCGGTGCCCGGCGGGCCGGTCGGTGACCGCCCCTCGTCCTCGCCGCACCCGCGTGCGGCCTTACTTGCGGGCGCCCTCACCGGCCTCGCTGTCGGCCGCCTTCGCCGCGGACTGCTGCTTGGGGATGTCGACTCCCTCGCCCGCCTCGTCCGTGGTCTCCTCGGCCTTGGCCTCGGCGGCCTCCTCCGGCTGCGCCTCGGCCGTCTCCGCGGCGTCGGTGGATTCCGCCGTCTGGGTGGCAGCCGCGGCCTCTTCCGTTGACGTCGACGACGACCGACGGAGAATCCTTGAAAAAACGCCCATATCTACTCCATTACCTTACTGATGTGAGCGAAATCCCGCGTCGTCCGGGGCGCCCAGCGGGGCCGCTCACGGACACCGGTCCGTGAACCGGCTCTCGGAACCTCGCAACAGGCAACGACGCCGGGTGCGTCGCGTCACGTCGCTCGTTCGTGGGGCACTGCCGAGGTTTGGGAGACTGGAGCGGTGAGAAACGCAGCTCCCGCACCCCGGGTCATCGCCGTCGTCGGTCCCACGGCGGCAGGCAAGTCCGATCTCGGCGTCGCCCTCGCCCAGCACCTGGGCGGCGAAGTGATCAACGCCGACTCCATGCAGCTCTACCGCGGCATGGACATCGGCACCGCCAAGCTGACCCTGGCGGAGCGGCAGGGCGTGCCGCACCACCTGCTCGACATCTGGGACGTCAAGGAGACCGCGAGCGTCGCCGAGTACCAGAGGCTGGCCCGCGCCGAGATCGACCGCCTGCTGGCCGCCGGCCGCACCCCCGTCCTGGTGGGCGGCTCCGGGCTCTACATCAAGGGCACCGTCGACGCCATGGACTTCCCCGGCACCGACCCGGCCGTCCGGGCGCGGCTGGAGGGCGAGCTCGCCGAGGCCGGCCCCGGCGCCCTGCACGCCCGGCTGGCCGCGGCCGACCCGGCCGCCGCGCGGGCCATCCTGCCCGGCAACGGCCGGCGCATCGTGCGCGCCCTGGAGGTCATCGAGCTCACCGGCAAGCCCTTCACCGCCAACCTGCCCGGCGAGGAGCCGGTGTACGACGCGCTGCAGATCGGCGTCGACGTTGAGCGCCCGGAGCTGGACGAGCGGATCGCCCTGCGGGTGGACCGCATGTGGGAGGCGGGGCTCGTGGACGAGGTGCGCGCCCTGGAGTGCGAGGGTCTGCGCGAGGGGCGCACGGCCTCCCGCGCGCTTGGGTACCAGCAGGTGCTCGCCTTCCTCGCGGGGGAGTGCAGCGAGGACGAGGCGCGCACCGAGACCGTACGCGCCACCAAGCGCTTCGCGCGCCGTCAGGATTCGTGGTTCCGCCGGGATTCACGGGTGAACTGGCTGAGCGGCACCGCCGGCCGGCAGGCGGAACTCACCCAGGAGGCGCTGGCGTTGGTCGAACGGGCTATTACAGCCTGATCACGTGATGGCATCGGGACGCTCCGCACGCGGCCCCGGCCACCCGCGACGTGCCATCATCAAACTTCGATCGAGCCGTGAAGTCCGAGTTGGGAGGGCGCGTGGCGATGGAGGCCGGCCCTCGCGACACAAGGCAGCAGCAGCCGTCCGGCGAGTCCGGCGCGCTGACCCCGGACGGCCCGGACACCACCGAGGACGGCGAGCCCGGGGCGGCGGAGCCCGCCGCCTTCCGGGAGCTGCGTCCGCAGCGCAGGCTGCGCGCCTGGCAGCTCGCGCCCATCGTCGTCCTCGCCGCCCTCGGCTCGCTGATGTTCGCCTTCCCGCTCGCCTTCGAGTTCGGTGACGGCGGCCCCGTCGTCGCCATGCTCGGCCTGCTGCTGAGCTGCTGCGCCGCCGGCTGGGGCGTCATGGCGGCCCGCCGCGTCGGCTACACCTGGCCCGGCCTGCCGCCGCGCGGCTCCGGGCGCCGCCCCGACTGGCGGTACGTCGCCTCGTACACCGCCGTCGTGACGCTGGTGGCCGTGCTGGCCGTCTGGCGCGTCGCCCGCCTGCGATAGGCCCGTGGCCGGCGGATCGTGCAGGGCTCCGTGCCCCTGACGGGGCGCCGTGGTGCGACGTGACGAGGATCCGCCGGACAGGCCCCGGCCGTGCCGCCGGGACCGGGCCGGCAGACCCGTGACCGGGCCTGTCACAGGTCACCCGTACCATCGAAGGGTGAGCACCGCGCAGATCGCCTTCCTCAAGGGTCACGGCACCGAGAACGACTTCGTGATCGTCCCCGACCCCGACGGCCGCCTGGAGCTGTCCGCGGCAGCCGTCGCCCGCCTGTGCGACCGCCGGGCCGGCATCGGCGCCGACGGCGTGCTGCGCGTGGTGCGCTCCGCCGCCCACCCCGAGGCGCGGGAGATGGCCGGCGAGGCCGAGTGGTTCATGGACTACCGCAACAGCGACGGCAGCATCGCCGAGATGTGCGGCAACGGCGTCCGCGTCTTCGCCCGCTACCTCC
Organism: Streptomyces luteosporeus; assembly: GCF_039532865.1. NCBI lineage: Bacteria > Bacillati > Actinomycetota > Actinomycetes > Kitasatosporales > Streptomycetaceae > Streptomyces > Streptomyces luteosporeus. The sequence continues at coordinate 340,750 of NZ_BAAASL010000004.1, read as the reverse complement.
AGCAGGCCGGCCTGGCCGGCGAGGGCGACCTGCCGATCGCCACGCGCGCCGGCATCCGGCGTGCCCACATCGCCAAGACCGGCCCCGGCGGCGAGCCCGGCGACGTCACCGTCGCCATGGGCCGCGCCCGGCTGCCCCAGGGCGAGGTCACCGTCACGGTGGGCGAGCGCAGCTGGCCCGCCCGCAACGTCAACATGGGCAACCCGCACGCCGTCGCCTTCGTCGGCGACCTCGCCGACGCCGGCACCCTGTACGAGGCGCCCGGCGTCAGCCCGGCCGCGGCCTACCCCGAGGGCACCAACGTCGAGTTCGTCGTCGACCGCGGGCCCGGCCACGTGGCCCTGCGCGTCCACGAGCGCGGCTCCGGCGAAACCCGCTCCTGCGGCACCGGCGCCTGCGCCGTGATGGTCGCCGCGGCCCGCCGCGACGGCGCCGACCCGGCCGTGCTGGGCCACCCCGTCACGTACACCGTGGACCTGCCCGGCGGCCGCCTGGTGATCAGCGAGATGCCGGACGGCACCGTGGAGATGACCGGACCGGCCGTCATCGTCGCCGAGGGCACCATCGACGCCTCCTTCCTGGCCGGCACCGCCGTCTGACCGGCCGCCCGGGCGTCACCCGGCGCGCCCCGGCTCCCTCGAATGGGTGATCCGGTTCACTCTGGGCGAGAGGGGGTGAGCGGTGCGTGATGGGGTCGGTAGCATCAAGCACCGGCCTTGAGGCGTGAGCCGACCGCCGGTCGACGCTGCCGGAGGTGCCCATGAGCGCAGAGGCCACGAACACCGGTGCTCCCGGCCGCTGGCGCGGCCGCCGCATCGACCTCAGACGGCTCGGTCGCGCCGCGCTCGCCGGCTCCGGCGCCCGCGGCCGGCTCCCCGATGCCATCGACCACGTCGCCAAGGTCCACCGCGCCCATCACCCCGGCGCCGACCTGGACATCCTGCGCCGGGCCTACGTGCTGGCGGAGTCCTCCCACCGCGGCCAGACGCGCAAGAGCGGCGAGCCGTACATCACCCACCCGCTCGCCGTCACGCTGATCCTGGCCGAACTGGGCGCCGAGACCACCACCTTGACCGCCTCTCTGCTCCACGACACCGTCGAGGACACGGAGGTGACCCTCGATCAGGTGGGGGAGCAGTTCGGCGCCGAGGTGCGCTTCCTCGTCGACGGCGTCACCAAGCTGGAGAAGGTCGACTACGGCGCCGCCGCCGAGCCGGAGACCTTCCGCAAGATGCTGGTGGCCACCGGCAACGACGTCCGGGTGATGTCCATCAAGCTCGCCGACCGCCTGCACAACATGCGCACCCTCGGCGTCATGCGCCCCGAGAAACAGGCCCGCATCGCCAAGGTCACCCGCGACGTGCTGATCCCGCTCGCCGAACGCCTGGGCGTCCAGGCGCTCAAGGCCGAGCTCGAGGACCTGGTCTTCGCCGTCCTGCACCCCGAGGAGTACGCCCGCACCCGCGAGCTCGTCCTCGCCCACGCCGGCCGGCCCGACCCGCTGCAGGCGACCGCCGGACGGATGCGCGCCGTCCTGCGGGAGGCGGGCATCGCCGCCGAAGTCGCCGTCCGGCGGCGTCACTTCGTCTCCGTCCACCGGGTGCGCCTCAAGCGCCGCGAGATCACCGGTTCCGACCTGGGCCGGCTGCTCGTGCTGGTCGGCGAGGACGCCGACTGCTACGCGGTGCTCGGCGAGCTGCACACCTGTTTCACGCCCTACATCTCCGAGTTCAAGGACTTCATCGCCGTCCCGAAGTTCAACCTCTACCAGTCGCTGCACACCGCCGTCGCCGGTGAGGACGGCCAGGTCGCCGAGGTCCTCATCCGCACCCACCGCATGCACCGCGTCGCCGAGGCCGGCGTCATCGCCCTCGGCAACCCCTACGCCGCCCCCGAGGCCTGCGAGAGCGCCGACGGCGAGCGCGTCGACCCCACGCGCCCGGGCTGGCTCAGCCGGCTGCTTGAGTGGCAGCGGGCCACCCCTGACCCCGACACCTTCTGGACGTCCCTGCGCGACGAGCTCGCACAGGACCGCGAGGTGACCGTCTTCCGCGCCGACGGCGGCACGATCGGCCTGCCGGCCGGCTCCAGCTGTGTGGACGCCGCGTACGCGCAGTACGGCGACGGTGCCCACCACTGCTTCGGCGCGCGCGTCAACGGCCGCCTGGCGACGCTCGGCACGATCCTGCACGACGGCGACACCGTCCAGCTGCTGATGTCGCCGGACGCCGACGTCACTGCCTGCGGGCCCTCGCCCGAGTGGCGCGAGCACGCCCGCACGCCCGCCGCCCGCATCGCCATCGACCGCTGGCTGGCCGCCCACCCCGCCGTCCCCGACCCGCCCGCCGACCCCGCCGCCGGCACCCGGCCGCCCGTGCCCGCCGGCCCGCCCCGCGGCGCGGAGCGCCCGCGTGGGCCCGTGGCCGTGGTGGCCGACCGGGCCGCCGCCAGCGTGCGCCTGGCGGGCTGCTGCACACCCGTGCCGCCCGACGAGGTGACCGGCTTCCCCGTGCGCGGCGGCGCGGTGACCGTGCACCGCACGCCCTGTCCCGCCGTGCACCGCATGATCACCTCGGGGCGGCAGCCCGTGGAGGTGCGCTGGCACACGGCGGACGGCGCCGGCTGCGGCGACTACCGCGTCACCCTGCGCGCCGAGGCGTTCAGCAGGCCGCGGCTGCTCGCCGACCTGACCGAGGTCATCGCGGCCACCGGCGCGGCCGTCGTCTCCGCCGCGGTCGAGCCGCCGTACGAGCAGCGGGTGCGGCACACGTACACCCTGCAGCTGGCCGATGCGGCCCAGCTGCCGGAGCTGATGCGGGCCATGCGCCGCGTGCCGGGTGTTTACGACGTGGAGCGGGCGGGCCGCTCGGTGGCGGCGCCGCTGTGACCCGATAGCACGCGGCGGCCCACCGGACAACCTGCTGATACGACACTCGTACCAACAGGCGAGACGCTCATACGAGTGGGCCGGCGTCGTGCCGCCACCAGTGGCGCGCCGGGCGCTGATAGCGGTGGACGCATGTCGCACTCACCCGCCCCGGAAGAGCGCCGCACCGAGCGCCGCGCTGAGCGTCGTCGCCGTCCGCGCCACCGTGCCGCCCTGCTGGCGGCCGCGGCCGCCCTGGTCCTGGGGGCCGCCGCACCTCCGGCGCCCGTCGCCCAGGGGATCGGCGACCGGATCTTCCCCGAGCTGGGCAATCCCGGCTACGACGTGGCCGCCTACGACATCGCGTTCACCTACCGGGCGAACGACCAGCCGCTGAACGCCGTCACCAGAATCCTCGCCCGGGCCACCGACCGCCTGGAGCGCTTCAACCTGGACTTCACCCACGGCACGATCTCCTCGGTCGAGGTCGACGGGGCGCCCGCGCAGTTCACCCCCACGGGGGAGGACGTGGTCGTCACACCGGCCCGCGCAGTGACGTCGGGCGCCGCGTTCAGCGTGATCGTGCACCACACCAGCGACCCGCGCGGCGGCGAGGGCAACGGCGGCTGGGTGCCCACCACGGACGGCCTGGTGATGGCCAACCAGGCGGACGCCGCGCACCGCGTCTTCCCCGGCAACGACCACCCCTCCGACAAGGCGCTGTTCACCTTCCGCGTCACCGCCCCCAAGGAGCTCACGGTGGTCGCCAACGGCCTGCCCGCCGGGCGCAGCACCGAGGGCGCGAGCACCACCTGGACGTACCGCACCCTGCACCCCATGGCCACCGAGCTGGCGCAGGTCGCCATCGGCCGCTCCGCCGTGCCGGAGCGCGCGGGCCCGCACGGGCTCAAGCTGCGCGACGTGGTGCCCGGCGCGGACCAGCAGGCCTTGGAGACGTGGACGGCGAAGACGCCGGAGCAGGTCGCCTGGATGGAGAAGAAGGTGGGGTACTTCCCCTTCGAGGCCTACGGCGTGCTGATCGCCGACGCCTCCACGGGCTTCGAGCTGGAGACGCAGACGCTCTCGCTCTTCGAGCGAGACCTGTTCACCAAGGGCGGCTTCCCGCAGTGGTACCTGGAGTCGGTCATGGTCCACGAGCTGGCCCACCAGTGGTTCGGCGACAGCGTCAGCCCCCGCTACTGGTCCGACCTGTGGCTCAACGAGGGGCACGCCACCTGGTACGAGTCGCTGTACGCCGAGGAGCGCGGCGGCCGGAAGCTGGAGGACCGGATGCGGGTGGCCTACCAGCTCTCCGACCAGATGCGCGCCGACGGCGGCCCGCCCGCCGCGATCAAGGCCCCGGCCCCGGGCCACAAGACCGGGATCTTCCGGCCGGTGGTCTACGACGGGGGAGCGCTCGTGCTGTACGCGCTGCGGCAGCGGATCGGCGCCACCGCCTTCGACCGCCTGGAGCGCACCTGGGTGCGGCGCTACCACGACGGGGTCGCCACCACTGCCGACTTCGTCGCCCTGGCCACGGAGGTCTCCGGCCAGGACCAGTCGGCCTTCCTGCAGCCCTGGCTGTACGGGCAGACCACCCCGCCCATGCCCGGCCACCCGGACTGGAAGGCGGCCCCGAAACCCGCGTGACGCCCGGGCGGGGGCATGGGACCATCGACGGGCCGGCACGGCGGCGGCCCCGGGAATCCCCGGGCGGCGCAGAACGTTGTCGGCACTGTGGGAGCCCCGGCGGGGCGACCGCCCGACAGCACTTCCCAACGACGTAAAGGATCAAATGACCTCCTCTTCTTCCCTTCCCCAGGACCGGCAGGACCGGCAGTCCCTCCCGGAGAGCCTTCGGGCCGACGCCCTGATGGAAGAGGACGTTGCCTGGAGCTACGAGATCGACGGGGAGCGCGACGGCGATCAGTACGACCGCTCCGAGCGCGCGGCCCTGCGCCGGGTGGCCGGGCTCTCCACCGAGCTGGAGGACGTCACCGAGGTCGAGTACCGCCAGCTGCGCCTGGAGCGCGTGGTGCTCGTCGGCGTGTGGACCTCCGGCACCGTCCAGGACGCGGAGAACTCGCTCGCCGAGCTGGCCGCGCTGGCCGAGACGGCCGGTGCGATGGTGCTCGACGGCGTCGTCCAGCGCCGCGACAAGCCGGACCCGGCGACGTACATCGGCTCGGGCAAGGCCCAGGAGCTGCGGGACATCGTCCTGGAGAGCGGCGCCGACACCGTGGTGTGCGACGGCGAGCTCAGCCCCGGCCAGCTCATCCACCTGGAGGACGTCGTCAAGGTCAAGGTGGTCGACCGCACCGCCCTGATCCTCGACATCTTCGCCCAGCACGCCAAGTCGCGCGAGGGCAAGGCGCAGGTCTCCCTGGCCCAGATGCAGTACATGCTGCCCCGGCTGCGCGGCTGGGGTCAGTCGCTGTCGCGGCAGATGGGTGGTGGTGGCTCCGGCTCGTCCGGCGGCGGCATGGCCACCCGTGGCCCCGGTGAGACCAAGATCGAGACGGACCGGCGGCGGATCCGCGAGAAGATGGCGAAGCTGCGCCGGGAGATCGCGGAGATGAAGACCGGCCGCGACATCAAGCGCCAGGAGCGCCGGCGCAACAAGGTGCCGTCGGTGGCCATCGCCGGCTACACCAACGCCGGCAAGTCCTCGCTGCTCAACCGCCTCACGGGGGCGGGCGTGCTGGTGGAGAACGCCCTGTTCGCCACCCTCGACCCCACCGTGCGACGGGCGGAGACGCCCGGCGGGCGGCTGTACACCCTGGCCGACACCGTCGGATTCGTCCGGCACCTGCCGCACCACCTCGTCGAGGCGTTCCGCTCCACGATGGAGGAGGTCGGCGACGCCGACCTGATCCTGCACGTGGTCGACGGTTCGCACCCGGCGCCGGAGGAGCAGCTGGCGGCCGTGCGCGAGGTCATCCGGGACGTCGGCGCGGTCGACGTGCCGGAGCTCGTGGTGATCAACAAGGCGGACGCGGCGGACCCGCTCGTCCTGCAGCGGCTGCTGCGCATAGAGAAGCGCTCGATCGCCGTCTCCGCGCGCACGGGCCAGGGCATCGAGGAGCTGCTCGCGCGGATCGACGCCGAGCTGCCGCGGCCCGCGATCGAGGTCGAGGCCCTCGTGCCGTACACGCGCGGCTCCCTGGTCGCCCGGGTGCACGCCGACGGCGAGGTGCTCTCCGAGCAGCACACGCCCGAGGGCACCCTGCTCAGGGCCCGGGTCCACGAGGAGCTCGCCGCCGAGCTCCAGCGGTACGTGCCCGCCGCGCAGTCGTAACAGACGGCAGTCGTCACGCACGGCAGTCGTCACGCACGCAAGAAGGCCCGCCCCCTCACCGGGGGCGGGCCTTGTGTCGTCATGCCCAGCGAGCTACTGCTCGACCGTCTACTGCTTGCCCGCGAACTTCTGGCTGAGCGCGTCGTAGACGCCCTTGGCCTCCGGGCCCAGGCGCGGGCCGGCCAGCCAGGTGCTGTTGGACGGGCCGATCGAGGTGTTGGAGATCAGCACCGGCTTGCCGTCCGGGCCGGGGGCGAACCAGCCGCCGCCGGAGGAGCCACCGGTCATCCGGCAGCCGATGCGGTACATCGTCGGCTGCGCGGGGTCGATCGTCAGCCGGCCGGGCCGGTCCACGCAGTCGTACATCTTCTGGCCGTCGAACGGCGGCGCGGCCGGGTAGCCCCAGGCGCCCATGCTGCGGATGGACTTCACCTGCGGGGTGGTGAAGTCGACGGTCAGGGCGTTGCCCACCGTCTCCTCCAGCGACTTGCCGGTGCCCGACTCGGACTTCACGTGCAGCACGGCGAAGTCGTACGGGGCGCCCGCGCCGCCGGTCTCGGCCCCCTGGCTGATCCACTGGGCGGAGGTCTGCGCCCAGTCCGCCCACCACACGCCGTACGGGGCGACGTCCTGCACCGGCGCGGTGTTGATCTGCGCGGCGGGAACGCCCTTGTCGTTGTAGGACGGCACGAAGGCGATGTTGCGGTACCAGCCGCCCTTCTGGCCGGCGTGCACGCAGTGGCCCGCCGTCCAGACCGTGTTGGACTTGCCCGGGTGTGCCGGGTCCTTGACGACCGTCGCCGAGCACACCATGTGGCCCTCGGGGCTGTCGAAGAACAGCTTGCCCACCGGTGCGGCGTTGTTGTGGTACGGCAGGGCGACGGCCTTGGCGTCGACCGGACGCGGCTCGGGATCGGTGACGCCCTGGTCGGCGCTCCCGCCGCCGGGCACCGTGCCGGGTGCGGCCTGGGTGGCCAGGGTCTTGTCGCTGGAGTGGGCGTCCTTCATCGTGTCGGGCTTCCAGTGGCCCTCGATGATGGGATTGATGAAGTCGCGGGCCTCACGCATCCACTGGTCCTTGTCCCAGTTCTTCCAGGCCCCCTCCTTCCACTTCTTCTTCCACTTCTCCACGTCCTGGGAGGAGATCCCCTTCGGCAGGCTGGGGAAGTCGTCGCCCTTCTTGCCGGCGGACGCGCTCGGCTTCGTGTCGCCGGCGGCGCTGTCGTCGCTGGGACCGCACGCGGTCGCGGTCAGCGCCAGCACGGCGGTCAGCGCGGCCGCGGCGAGGGCCGGACGCCTGGTGGATGGCATGGAGTGGGCTCCCCCTGTGATTCTTCGGCTGTGTCGGGCACCGGCGCCCGCTGCGTCGGCGCGTGGTTTTGTCATGCACCGATCCGGCGGGGGCCGGGTCGCCCCCACTATGCCGGTGCCAGCGGAGACGGACGCGCGCGGGTCCTCGGTTCCGGAACGAAGGATCTTGCAACCGGGCCGTGATCCGAAGCCCCTTGCGTCGTTGGTACGTACGGGGGAAGCCCGGCCATCGTTCACGGAGGCCGGTCGTCGTTCCACGGCAGGAGGAGGAAAGCGCGCCATGCTCCCGACCCGACCACCGTCGCCGACCCGTCCGAGGACGTCCCGGACGGGCCACGAGGGCGTCCTGGGCCGGCTGCGGCGCAAGTCGGCCCGCGAGGCCGCCGCCCGCACGTACGCCCGGTCGCTGCCCGTCGTGCCGGTGCGCGCCCGGGGCCTGACCATCGAGGGCGCCGACGGCCGCCGCTACCTCGACTGCCTCTCCGGCGGCGGCACGCTCGCCCTCGGCCACAACCACCCGGTCGTGCTGGAGGCCATCCGCTCCGTCCTCGACTCCGGCGCACCGCTGGACGTCCCCGGCCTGGCCACCCCCGTCGCCGACGCCTTCGCCGGGGAGCTGCTGCGCACGCTGCCGCCCGCCCTCGCCGCCCACGCCCGGATCCGCTTCTGCGCACCCGGCGGCACGGACGCGATGGACACCGCGCTGCGCCTGGTGCGCACCGCCACCGGGCGCGAGCCGGTCACCGTCCTCGCCCCCGGCGGAGCGGAGTGCGCGTGGGCACCCGCGCCCGCCGGGATCGTCGTCGAGCCCGTGCAGGGCGACGGCGTGCGCGCGTTCGGTGACGAGCAGCTGCGCCGCCTGCGCCACGACACCGCGGCCCGCGGCGTCCTGCTCGTCGCCGACGAGGCCCGCACCGGCCTCGGCCGCACCGGGGCCTTCTGGGGCGTCGGTCACTCGGGCGTCGTCCCCGACGTCATGGTCCTCTCCGGCGCCATCGGCGGCAGCCTCCCGCTGTCCGTCGTCGTCCACCACGACGGCCTGGACACCGGCGCACCGGACGGCGACGCCCCCGACGCCTTCCGCGGCAACCAGCTCGCCATGGCCGCCGGCACCGCCACCCTGCGCCACGTCCGGGAGAACGACCTGGCCCGGCGGGCCGCCGGCCTCGGCACCCGCCTGCTCGGGCGCCTGCGCGAGCTCGCCCGCGCGTACCCGTGCCTCGCCGACGTGCGCGGGCGAGGGCTGATGATCGGCCTCGAGTTCACCGCACCCGGCGAGGCGCCCGCCGACCGGCGGCGCAGGGATGCCGAGGCGCGGGAGAGCGCGGGCGAGCTGGCCACCGCCGTACGGCAGGAGTGCCTGCGGCGCGGCCTCATCGTCGGACCGGGCGGCCCCGGCTCCGCAGTGCTGCGCCTGCTGCCGCCGCTGACGCTCACCGACGGCCAGGCGGAGGCCGTCCTCGACCGGCTCTCCGACGCCGTCGCCGCCGTCTGCCGCCCCGGCCACCGCTTCCCCGTCCCGCGCACACCGAAGGAGGCAGGCGCCCCGGCCCCGACCCCGTGAGCCGCGCGCCGTACACCGCATGAACGTGTCCCTCCCCCTCGGTGCGTCCCCCGCCGGCCAGGACGGCATCCCCGCACAACAGCCCCGGCACGGCGCGCTCCCCGGGCTCCGGGCCGCCGGCGCCCTCGGCCCCGCAGAGCCGCTGGACCACCCCGACCCGCACACCGCCGCCGACGCCGCCGCCGTGGAGAACCTGCTGCGCTGCTGGGTGCGCGAGCACGGCATCGAACGGCCCGACGGCGACGTCCTCTACCTGCCCCTCAACGCCAGCGGCATCCCCTTGAGCGTGCCCGTGCGCTACTGGTCGCCCACCGGACACCACCGCTTCGGCCCCGCCACCCTCACTGGAGGGCCCGACGACGCCCCGCCCTTCGACGCCGTCACCCTCGCCGCCCTCCTCGGCCGCGAGGCCGCACACCGCGACGCCCCGGCCGGCCACCGGCCGGCCGGCGACGGCACCGACCTCGCCGCCCGCGTCGCCGACTCCGTGCGGCGCACCACCGCCTTCCTGACCGACCGGCGCGCCCGGCCCGCCGACCCCGACGCGGGCGAGCTCTTCCTCTACGGCGAACAGTCGCTCCTCTTCGGCCACCCCTTCCACCCCGCGCCCAAGAGCCGGGAGGGCCTGTCCGACGCCCAGGCCCCCGGCTGCTCGCCCGAGCTGCGCGGACACCTGCAGCTGCACTGGCTCGCCGTCGACCGCTCCGTCGTGGCCTGCGACTCCGCCTGGACCGAGCGCGGCCGCCCCGTCGACGCCGCCGCCCTCGCCGCCCGGCTCGCCGGCGCCGACCTCGAGCGCGCCCTGCCCCCGGGCACCGTCGCCCTGCCCGTGCACCCCTGGCAGGCCCACGACCTCGCCCACCGCCCCGAGGCGGCGTCCCTCTTCGAGGCCGGCCTGCTGCACGACCTCGGCGCCCACGGCGCCCCCTGGTACCCCACGTCCTCCGTGCGCACCCTCCACCGGCCCGGCGCCCCCGCCATGCTCAAGCTCTCCCTCGGCCTGCGCATCACCAACTCCCGCCGCGAGAACCTCCGCAAGGAACTGCACCGCGGCGTCGAGATGCACCGCCTGCTGCGCGGCGGCCTGGCCGAGCGCTGGCGCGCCGCCTGCCCCGGAGGGCTCGGCTTCGACATCGTCCGCGACCCCGCCTGGATCGCGGTGGACACCCCCGACGGCCCCCCGCTCACCGGCGCCGACGTCGTCATCCGGCACAACCCCTTCGGCCCCGGCGACGACGCCGTCTGCCTCGCCGGCCTCACCTCGCCGCGCCCCTGGCCCGGCCGGCCGGGGCCGGCCGGGGTGCCGGCGACGTCCTCCCGGCTCGCCGAGACCGTCGGCCGCCTCGCCTACCGCACCGGCCGGCCCGCCGGCGCGGTCGCCGCGGAGTGGCTGCTGCGCTACCTGGAAGCCGTCGTGCGGCCCGTCCTGTGGCTCGACGGCGAGGCGGGCATCGCCCTGGAGGCCCACCAGCAGAACACCCTCGTGCTGCTGGACGACGACGGCTGGCCGGTCGGCGGCCGCTACCGCGACAACCAGGGCTACTACTACCGCGAATCCCACCGCGCCGCGCTCGAGCAACGCCTGCCCGGCATCGGCAAGGAGAGCGACACCTTCGTCGCCGACGAGGTCGCCGACGAGCGCTTCGCCTACTACCTCGGCATCAACAACGTCCTCGGGCTGATCGGCGCCTTCGGCTCCCAACGCCTCGCTGACGAACAGGTCCTGATCGCCGCCCTGCGCCGCTTCCTCCAGGACGCCGCCACCGCACCCGCCACCCGCCGCTCCGCCCTGCCGCGTCACCTGCTGGAATCGGCGACCCTGCGCTGCAAGGCGAACATGCTCACCCGCCTGCGGGGCCTGGACGAGCTCGTGGGCCCCGTCGACACCCAGTCCGTGTACGTCACGATCGCCAACCCGCTGGCAGCGGGGGGAGGATGAGCCAGGTTTGGACGCGGAAGGGTACGACGGCACGACGGCACCCGACGGCGGGCAGGACGGCGGACGGTTCCCCGACGGGTGGACGGTGTCCGGGGGCGGCACGGACTGCGTGGACACCGTCGAACTGCGGCTGTCCGACGACCTGGAGGCGGCCCTGGCCGCCGGATACCCGGCGGCTGCCGCAGGGTTTCCGCAGGACGTCGGGTTTTCCCAGGATGCAGGGTTCGCGCAGGAGGCAGGGTTTCTCCAAGACGCAAGTTTTCTCCAAGAGGCAAGGCTTCCTCCGGACGACCTGCTGGACGGCGTCCCCGGCTGGGGGCCCGTGCCCACCCCGGCCGGCACCTTCCAGCTCGTCCCCGTACGGATGACCCGTGACCTGCCGCTGATCACCCTCTGGATGAACGACCCGGCGGTCGCCGCGTTCTGGGAGCTCGACGGCCCGGACACCGTCACCGCCGCACACCTGCGTCCCCAGCTCGACGGCGACGGGCGGAGCATCCCCTGCCTCGGGACGCTCGGCGGCGTGCCCATGAGCTACTGGGAGATCTACCGCGCCGACCTGGACGCCCTCGCCCGCTCCTACCCGGCCCGGCCGCATGACACCGGCCTCCACTTCCTCATCGGCCGTGTCGCCGACCGCGGCCGCGGCCTGGGCACGCTGCTCCTGCGCACCGTCGCCGACCTCGTCCTGGACCGCCGCCCGCTGTGCGGCCGCGTCGTGGGCGAGCCGGACCTGCGCAACACCCCCTCCACCGCGGCCTTCCTCGGTGCCGGGTTCCGGCTGACGGCCGAGATCGAGCTGCCCGGGAAACGGGCCGCCCTGATGATCCGCGACCGCGCGCTGCGGACGGTCCTGTAACGACCGGTTCCTTCCTGCCCGTCTTTCCTGCAGGCGTCCCCGGGTACGGCGCCTTCGGGCGGGGAGGCCGGGGCTTCGTACGGGATCACGGCCCGCGATGTCAGTGCCGCCCCGTAGGCTGGCCACGCTATGACTGCCACCGCGCCTTCCTCATCGACCACCCTGACCGACCTGCTGCACGCGGCCGTCTCCGCCGTCGGCGGCACCGAGCGGCCCGGCCAGGTCGCCATGGCCGAGGCCGTCGCGGCGGCCATCGACAACGGCTCCCACCTGCTGGTCCAGGCGGGCACCGGCACCGGCAAGTCGCTCGGCTACCTGGTGCCGGCCCTCGCCCACGGCGAGCGCGTCGTCGTCGCCACGGCGACGCTCGCGCTGCAGCGCCAGCTCGTCGAGCGGGACCTGCCGCGCACCGTCGACGCGCTGCATCCGCAGCTGCGCCGCCGCCCGGAGTTCGCGATGCTCAAGGGGCGCTCCAACTACCTGTGCCTGCACCGGCTCCACGAGGGCGTGCCGCAGGAAGAGGAGGAGGGGCTCTTCGACCCGTTCGAGGCGGCCGCACCCACCAGCAAGCTGGGCAAGGACCTGCTGCGGCTGCGCGACTGGGCCGACGAGACCGAGACCGGTGACCGCGACGACCTGACCCCGGGCGTCTCCGACCGGGCCTGGGGGCAGGTCTCCGTCACCTCCCGCGAGTGCCTGGGCGCCTCGAAGTGTGCGTACGGGGCGGAGTGCTTCGCCGAGGCGGCCCGGGAGCGGGCCAAGCTCGCCGACGTCGTCGTCACCAACCACGCGCTGCTGGCCATCGACGCGATCGAGGGCGCGCCGGTGCTGCCGAGCCACGAGGTGCTGATCGTCGACGAGGCCCACGAGCTGGTCTCCCGCGTCACCGGCGTGGCCACGGGCGAGCTCACGCCCGGGCAGGTCAACCGCGCGGTGCGCCGGGCGGCCAAGCTCGTCGACGAGAAGGCCGCGGACGCCCTGCAGACGGCGTCCGAGAGCTTCGAGCGGCTGATGGAGCTGGCCCTGCCCGGCCGGCTGGAGGAGCTCCCGGAGGACCTGGGCCACTGCCTGATGGCCCTGCGCGACGCCTCCCGCACGGTGGTCACGGCCCTGGGCAACACGCGCGACAAGTCGGTGCAGGACGAGGACGCGGTCCGCAAGCAGGCCCTGGCCGCCGTGGAGAACGTCCACACGGTCGCCGAGCGCATCCTGCAGGGCTCGGAGTACGACGTCGTCTGGTACGAGCGGCACGACCGCTACGGTGCCTCGCTGCGCGTGGCGCCCCTGTCGGTGTCCGGGCTGCTGAGGGAGAAGCTCTTCGCCGAGCGCTCGGTGGTGCTCACCTCGGCGACGCTCAAGCTCGGCGGCGACTTCAACGGGGTGGGGGCTTCGCTCGGGCTGGCCCCGGAGGGCGTCGAGGGGGAGGACTGCCCCGAGTGGAAGGGCGTCGACGTCGGCTCCCCCTTCGACTACCGCAAGCAGGGCATCCTCTACGTCGCCCGCCACCTGTCCCAGCCGGGGCGGGAGGGCAACCGCACCGACATGCTGGACGAACTGGCCGAGCTGGTGGAGGCGGCCGGCGGCCGGACGCTGGGGCTGTTCTCCTCCATGCGGGGCGCGCAGGCCGCCGCGGAGGCGCTGCGCGGACGGCTGGAGACGCCGATCCTGCTGCAGGGCGAGGACACGCTCGGCGAGCTGATCAAGAACTTCGCGGCCGACCCCCGGACCTGCCTGTTCGGCACGCTGTCCCTGTGGCAGGGCGTCGACGTGCCCGGGGCGAGCTGCCAGCTGGTCGTCATGGACCGGGTGCCCTTCCCGCGCCCGGACGACCCGCTGATGAGCGCCCGGCAGCGGGCCGTGGAGGACGCCGGCGGCAACGGCTTCATGGCCGTGGCCGCCACGCACGCGGCCCTGCTCATGGCCCAGGGCGCGGGGCGCCTGGTGCGGGCCTCCGGGGACCGGGGCGTGGTGGCGGTGCTCGACCCGCGGCTGGCGACGGCTCGCTACGGGTCGTTCCTGCGGTCGTCCATGCCCGACTTCTGGTACACCACCGACCGCAACCAGGTGCGCCGCTCGCTGGCGGCCATCGACGCGGCTGCCACGGCGGAGGGTCGCTGACGCGGGCAGCGGCGCGTTCGGCACGTCCGTACGCGGACACAGCGGACACAACGGAGACGGGCCCCGGAACCACGGCAGTGGTTCCGGGGCCCGTCACGAGCCGGGGTGGTCTTACACCCGGGTGTCACACCCTCCGCAGCACGGCCACGACCTTGCCCAGGATGGTGGCCTCGTCGCCGGGGATCGGCTGGTAAGCGGAGTTGTGCGGGATCAGCCAGACGTGGCCGTCCTCCCGCTTGAAGCGCTTGACGGTCGCCTCGCCGTCGAGCATGGCGGCGACGATGTCGCCGTTCTCCGCGACGGGCTGGCGGCGCACCGTCACCCAGTCGCCGTCGCAGATGGCCGCCTCGATCATGGAGTCGCCGACGACCTTGAGGACGAAGAGCTCACCGTCGCCCACGAGCTGGCGGGGGAGGGGGAAGACGTCCTCGACGGACTCCTCGGCCAGGATGGGGCCACCGGCGGCGATCCGGCCGACGAGGGGCACGTAGGAGGCCGCGGGCTTGCCGGTGGTGTCGGTGGGCTGGGTGCTGGGCTGATCGGAGCCGCGGACCTCGTAGGCGCGGGGACGGTGCGGGTCCCGCCGGAGGAAGCCCTTGCGTTCGAGGGCCATCAGCTGGTGGGCGACGGAGGACGTGCTGGACAGCCCCACCGCCTGGCCGATCTCGCGCATGGATGGTGGGTAGCCGCGGCGCTGGACGGAGTCCCTGATGACCTCGATCACGCGCCTCTGCCGGTCGGTGAGCCCCGAGCTGTCCGCCCGGATGCCGGGGGGCCGTCCGGGAAGGGAGCGGGCGGGCTTCTGCCCCTCCGCGTTCATGGCTGTGTCGCTCATGGGGTGTGCCTGCGGGTGTGCCTGGTCGAGTCGGGTCTGGGAGCGGTCCTGGGCGGTGATGGTGGCGCTGTCTGCGGTGGTGGTCACGTCGGCCCCTCTCTGATGTTCTCCCTAGCTGGACAACGGTAGTTGCTTTCGAAAGGTTGCGCCAAACACACGTTCGAGTGAAATATCGGGGTTCGGCTGACTTGATCAAGGTTGAGGGTGTACGGACGGAGATCAATTCGCCCCATTGCGGTACTCTTCGTGCGTCCTGCTCCGAGTGGACCGCCGGGCCGGACGGCCCTTCGGTGCGACCGGACGCGGGCCCCGCACGGCGCTTCGCGCCGCCCTCGCAGGAGCCCGTACGGCGACCGCCCGGGCGCTCGCCGCCGTGGTGCCAGTGTGTCATCCGCGGGCTCCCGGACGTGCCGCGGGGCGCTCCGCGCAAGGTCGTGTCCCGCTGCGGCGGCGCGACACGCGCTGTGCCTCATTGACCGCTCGACACCAGATCTAGTGGTTTGATGGCGGCAGCTACCCACAAGTTGTGGTCGACGCCGGCCCCGGTCACTCCGGGGAGGAAGTCATCGCCTATGCTGGTGGCTGCTCGGCGAGGGCCCCTTCCAGGGCCTGTCGGAGCCGATGTTGCGCACGCTTTTTCCGAGCGCGGCCGTTGTGAGGGTTTCCCGAGGGTGAAGGAAGGTGGAGAGCCATGCACTGCCCCTTCTGCAGGCACCCCGACAGCCGGGTCGTCGACAGCCGGACCACCGACGACGGCTGTTCGATCCGCAGACGCCGCCAGTGCCCCGACTGCTCCCGCCGGTTCACGACCGTGGAGACGGCGTCACTCATGGTGATCAAGCGCAGCGGGGTCACCGAGCCGTTCAGTCGCAACAAGGTCATCTCGGGTGTGCGCAAGGCGTGCCAGGGGCGCCCGGTCACCGAGGACGCGCTGGCCCAGCTCGGCCAGCGGGTGGAGGAGGCGGTGCGCGCCACCGGCAGCGCGGAGCTCTCCACGCACGACGTCGGCCTGGCCATACTCGGCCCCCTCAAGGACCTCGACCTGGTGGCGTACCTGCGGTTCGCCTCCGTCTACCAGGCGTTCGACTCGCTCGAGGACTTCGAGGCCGCCGTCGCGGAACTGCGCGAGGGCCTGCGCCGCGCCGAGGGCGCGGCCGCCGGGGACCCGGCCGGCAGCGCCGGGGAAGGTGCCGCGGTGCCGGCGCCCGCTGCTGCCGCCGACTAGCCGGCGGCGACGACCAGACCTGCTCGGCGCGCGCAGCGCGGCCGGGTGAACAGACACACTTCGCGTCCGGAAGAAATGGGCGCATGAGGGCGTTTTGCCCGTAACAGGGAGGCGGCATGACCGAGACGACGAGCGGCTCCGCGCGAGGTTCCCGCTCCAAGGGGAACAAGGGTGCCAAGGGGCTGCGCATCGAGCGCATCCACACGACCCCCGGTGTACACCCGTACGACGAGGTGGTCTGGGAGCGTCGTGACGTCGTCATGACCAACTGGCGCGACGGCTCGATCAACTTCGAGCAGCGCGGCGTGGAGTTCCCCGACTTCTGGTCGGTGAACGCGGTCAACATCGTCACCAGCAAGTACTTCCGCGGTGCCGTCGGCTCCCCCGAGCGCGAGTCCAGCCTCCGCCAGCTGATCGACCGCGTCGTCAAGACGTACCGCAAAGCCGGTGAGGAGCACGGCTACTTCGCCTCCCCGGCGGACGCGGAGATCTTCGAGCACGAGCTGACTTACGCCCTGCTGCACCAGGTCTTCAGCTTCAACTCCCCGGTCTGGTTCAACGTCGGCACCAAGCAGCCGCAGCAGGTCTCCGCCTGCTTCATCCTCTCCGTCGACGACTCCATGGAGTCGATCCTCGACTGGTACAAGGAAGAGGGGATGATCTTCAAGGGCGGCTCCGGCGCCGGCCTGAACCTCTCCCGCATCCGCTCCTCCAAGGAGCTGCTGTCCTCCGGCGGCAACGCCTCCGGCCCGGTCTCCTTCATGCGCGGCGCCGACGCCTCCGCCGGCACGATCAAGTCCGGCGGCGCCACCCGCCGTGCCGCCAAGATGGTCGTGCTCGACGTCGACCACCCGGACGTCGAGGCCTTCATCGACACCAAGGTGAAGGAGGAGGAGAAGATCCGCGCCCTGCGCGACGCGGGCTTCGACATGGACCTGGGCGGCGACGACATCACCTCCGTCCAGTACCAGAACGCCAACAACTCCGTCCGCGTCAACGACGAGTTCATGAAGGCCGTCGAGACCGGCTCGAAGTTCGGCCTGCGCGCCCGCCTGACGGGCGAGGTCATCGAGGAGGTCGACGCCAAGGCGCTCTTCCGCAAGATGGCCGAGGCCGCCTGGCAGTGCGCCGACCCGGGCATCCAGTACGACGACACGATCAACCGCTGGCACACCTCGCCGGAGTCGGGCCGGATCACCGCGTCCAACCCCTGCAGCGAGTACATGCACCTGGACAACTCCTCGTGCAACCTCGCCTCGCTGAACCTGATGAAGTTCCTGCGCGACGACGACCAGGGCAACCAGTCGTTCGACGCCGAGCGCTTCGCCAAGGTCGTCGAGCTCGTCATCACGGCGATGGACATCTCCATCTGCTTCGCCGACTTCCCCACCGAGAAGATCGGCGAGACCACCCGCGCCTTCCGCCAGCTGGGCATCGGCTACGCCAACCTCGGAGCCCTGCTGATGGCCACCGGCCACGCCTACGACAGCGACGGCGGCCGCGCCCTCGCCGGTGCCATCACCTCGCTGATGACCGGTACGTCCTACCGCCGCTCCGCCGAGCTGGCCGCCGTCGTCGGCCCGTACGACGGCTACGCCCGCAACGCCGACGCCCACAAGCGCGTCATGAAGCAGCACGCCGACGCCAACGCCGCCGCCCGGCGCATGGACGACCTGGACACCCCGGTGTGGGCCGCGGCCACCGAGGCCTGGCAGGACGTCCTGCGGCTCGGCGAGAAGGACGGTTTCCGCAACGCCCAGGCCTCCGTGCTGGCCCCCACCGGCACCATCGGCCTGATGATGGACTGCGACACCACGGGCGTCGAGCCGGACCTGGCCCTGGTCAAGTTCAAGAAGCTCGTCGGCGGCGGCTCCATGCAGATCGTGAACAACACGGTCCCCAAGGCGCTCAAGCGGCTCGGCTACCAGGCCGAGCAGGTCGAGGCGATCGTCGCCCACATCGCCGAGCACGGCAACGTGATCGACGCCCCGGGCCTCAAGCGCGAGCACTACGAGGTCTTCGACTGCGCCATGGGCGAGCGCGCGATCTCCGCCATGGGCCACGTGCGCATGATGGCCGCCGCGCAGCCGTTCCTCTCCGGCGCCATCTCCAAGACCGTGAACCTGCCGGAGTCGGCCACGGTCGAGGAGGTGGAGGAGGTCTACTTCGAGGGCTGGAAGCTGGGCCTGAAGGCCCTCGCGATCTACCGCGACAACTGCAAGGTCGGCCAGCCGCTCTCCGCGAAGAAGAAGGAGGAGGCCAAGGCCGCGACGGCCGCCCCCGCCGCCGCGGAGAAGGTCGTCGAGTACCGCCCGGTCCGCAAGCGCCTGCCCAAGGGCCGCCCGGGGATCACCACCTCCTTCACGGTGGGCGGTGCCGAGGGCTACATGACCGCCAACTCCTACCCGGACGACGGCCTGGGCGAGGTCTTCCTGAAGATGTCCAAGCAGGGCTCGACCCTCGCGGGCATGATGGACGCCTTCTCGATCGCCGTCTCCGTCGGCCTGCAGTACGGCGTCCCGCTGGAGACCTACGTCTCGAAGTTCACCAACATGCGCTTCGAGCCGGCCGGCATGACGGACGACCCGGACGTGCGGATGGCGCAGTCGATCGTCGACTACATCTTCCGCCGCCTCGCGCTGGACTTCCTGCCCTTCGAGACCCGCTCGGCCCTGGGCATCCACTCCGCCGAGGAGCGCCAGCGCCACCTGGAGACCGGCTCCTACGAGCCGATCGAGGAGGAGGTCGACGTCGAGGGGCTGGCCCAGTCCGCCCCGCGCCACGTCGAGCCCGCCAAGCCCGAGCTCCCGGCCCAGCCGGTCGCGGCCCCGGCGCCCAAGCAGGCGCACAACTCCACCGAACTGGCGGAGATGCGCCTGGGCCTGAACGCGGACGCCCCGCTGTGCTTCTCGTGCGGCACCAAGATGCGCCGCGCGGGCAGCTGCTACCTGTGCGAGGGCTGTGGCTCGACCAGCGGTTGCAGCTGAGCACCACGCATAACTGAGTGAACGATGGGGAGCCGGCCGCTGCCGGCTCCCCATCGGCGTACCCGCCCCCTCCGGGTGGACTGCCGGCGTACGTGACCCACGCCACTGACGGGGCCGTAGGATGGGTCGGTGCTGGTCAAGTGGATTCGCTGCACGGTGGTCGACCGACGGGGTTTCGAGCGGGGGCAGCGGAAGTGGGCGGGGCTGCTGGGTGAGCCGGGTTTCCGGGGGCAGGGCGGCGGGTGGAGCCGGGCGCGCCCCGGTGTGGTCCACCTCTTCGCCTTCTGGGAGACCCGGGCGTTCTACGACTCCTTCATGGCGCGCTCCCACGACCGGCTCGCCGCGGCCCAGGCCGGCACGTACAAGGACGCCCAAGTGCGGCTGTTCGAGCACCGCTTCGATGTGAAGGTCGGATTCCGGCCGCAGTTCACCGACGCCGACGTGGTGCGCTTCGCGCACTGCCGGGTGCACGAGGAGCGGGTCGAGCACTTCGTGCTCATGCAGGAGAA
The DNA here is from genome assembly GCF_039532865.1 of Streptomyces luteosporeus. Classification (NCBI taxonomy): domain Bacteria; kingdom Bacillati; phylum Actinomycetota; class Actinomycetes; order Kitasatosporales; family Streptomycetaceae; genus Streptomyces; species Streptomyces luteosporeus. The sequence continues at coordinate 321,239 of NZ_BAAASL010000004.1, read as the reverse complement.
GGTGTGGAACCCGGCGATGGCCGGCTCGCCCGGCATGCTGCGTGGTGTCTTCGGCGAGGCGCCCGGCCCGGAGTTCCTGGTGCTGTCGATGTGGAACTCCGAGGCCGAGCACGGCAAGTACCGCCAGGACCGGGTCGAGCGACTGGGGTTGCGGGCACAGACCGAGGCGGACGTCGCCGCGATCACCGGCGACGTCGTGCAGATGGAACAGGCCTGGACGGTCTGACGCGCGGCGCCGGCCGCCCCGTCCCCCCCCGCCCCTCAGGCGCGCTCCGGCTCGGCCGCGGCGTACGCGCCCGCCCGTACGGCGGCGAGCGCGGCGTCGGCCGCCTGCTCGGCGGCAGCGGCGTCGACCGGTTCCCGGGTGACGAACAGACGGAAGTACAGCGGCGCGGAGACGGCCCGTGCGACGGCCGCGGCGTCGGTGCCGGCGGGGGCCTCGCCCCGCTCGACGGCGCGGGCGATCAGCGCCCCGCAGCGCGCGAAGCGCTCGGTGTAGAAGCCGCGCAGTGCGTCCGCCGCCCTCTCGGACTGGAACGCGGCCGCGATGAACGCGGTCGGCGCGGCGGCGGCCGCCGGATCCGCGAACGCCTCGACGACCTCCCGGGCCAGGGCGCGCAGATCGCCCTGCAGGGAGCCGGTGTCGGGCGGTGTCCAGGAGTCCTCGCCCGCCAGGTCCAGGGCGTCCGCGACGAGCCCTTCGACCCCGCCCCACCGCCGGTAGAGCGTCGTCTTGTGCACGCCGGAGCGTTCGGCGACGTACTCCACGGTCAGGCCCGGGTAGCCGTGTTCGACCAGACCGGTCAGGACCGCGTCGCGGACGGCGGCCCGGGTGCGCGCGGTACGCCCGCCGGGGCGCCGGGTGCCGGGGGTGGGAGGCGGGGACGGCTGCGAAGACAATTGCAACTCCGGTTGCGTTAGAGGGGTCGAACCTGTCATGCTGAGCGTAACGCAACTCGCGTTGCATTTGCTCGGAGGTTCGCATGCCCAGCCAGCTCTCCCTGCACGACGTGTCGCTCTCCCGCGGCGACCGTCTCCTCCTCGACGGCGTCTCCCTTTCGGTGCGGCCGGGCGAACGGATCGGCATCGTCGGCGAGAACGGAGCCGGCAAGTCCACCTTGCTCGCGGTCCTGGCCGGGATCGAGCGCCCCGCCGCCGGCACCGTCGTGGCCCACGCCGACGGCGGCATCGGGTACCTCGCCCAGAACCCCGGCCCGCCGCCCGGCGGCACCACCGTCGCCCACGCCGTCGACGCTGCCCTGGCCGACGTGCGGGCCATGGAACGGCGGCTGCGCACACTCGAGGAGGATCTCGGCACCGCCGGCCCCGAAGCCCTCACCGAGTACGGCGACCTGCTCACCGCCTTCGAGGCCCGCGGCGGCTACGACGCCGACGCCCGCGTCGACAAGGCCCTGCACGCCCTGGGCCTCGGACACATCGGACGGGACCGTGCCTGGGAGAGCCTCTCCGGCGGTGAGCGGGCCCGGCTCGGCCTGGCCTGCCTGATCGCCGCGGCACCCGAGGTCATGCTCCTGGACGAGCCCACCAACCATCTCGACGGCCCCGCCCTCGACTGGCTCGAAGAGACGCTGCGGGCCCACACCGGCACCGTCGTGGCCGTCTCCCACGACCGCGTCTTCCTCGAACGCGTCGCCACCGCCGTCGTCGAAGTGGACGCCGACCGCCACACCCTGGCCCGCTACGGCAACGGCTACGCCGGCTACGTCGAGGAGCGCGCCGCTGTCCGCCGGCGGCGGCAGGAGGCGTACGCCCAGTGGTGCGAGCAGACGGCCGCCCTGGAGGAGGCCGCCGGGACGACGGCCCGGGCGGTCGCCGCCGGGCGGCCCATGAAGGACGGCAACAAGATGGCCTACGACCGCGCCGGCGGCCGCGTCCAGGCGTCCGTTGCCGGCCGTGTCCGCAACGCCCGGGAGCGGCTGCGCAGGCTCCAGGAGGACCCGGTGCCGCGCCCGCCCGATCCCCTCCGCTTCACCGCCCGCCCCCGGAACGGCACCACCGGCGGCGCCCTCGTCACCTTCGACGGCGTCCGCGTCGCAGGCCGCCTGGCCGTCGACGCCCTGCAGGTCACGGCGGGGGAGCGGTTGCTGGTCCACGGCCGCAACGGCGCGGGCAAGTCGACCCTGCTGCGGCTCATGGCCGGCCTCACCCGCCCGGACACCGGCACCCTCACCAGGCGGGGCAGCACCGGCTACCTGCCCCAGGACGTCGCCGTCCGGCAGCCTGCCGAGCGCCTGCTGGACGCCTTCCGCCGCGACCTGCCCGGCAGCGACGAGGACCAGCGCGCCCTGCTGCTCTCCTACGGCCTGTTCCGCGAGCGCGACCTGCACGTGCCCGTCGGATCCCTCTCCGCAGGCCAGCAGCGCCGACTCGCCCTCGCCCGCCTCCTCGCCCGGCCCGCCGACCTGCTGCTGCTCGACGAGCCCGCCAACCACCTCGCGCTCGGCCTCGTGGAGGAGCTGGAGGAGGCCTTGGAGCAGTGGCCCGGAGCCGTGGTCGTCGTCTCCCACGACCGCGCGCTGCGACGGCGCTTCACCGGGCGTGCCGTGGAGATACGCGACGGCCGGGCGGTGGCCGAAAGCAGCGCTCGCGAGACCGGTGAGGCACGCGTCCTGCAGCCGATCTAGGGTGGCGGCATGGCACGGCCCCGGCGCATCGTCCTCCTCCGGCACGGAGAGTCGGAGGGCAACGTCGACGACTCCGTCTACGAGCGCGAGCCCGACCACGCCCTGAGCCTGACGGCGCGCGGTCGCAGGCAGGCCGAGGAGGCGGGGGAGCGGCTGCGGGAGCTCTTCGGCGACGAGCGGGTCTCGGTCTACGTCTCGCCCTACCGCCGCGCCCACGAGACCCTGCACGCCCTGCGGCTCGACCCGACCCGCATCAGGGTGCGCGAAGAGCCCCGGCTGCGCGAGCAGGACTGGGGGAACTGGCAGGACCGCGACGACGTGCGCCGCCAGAAGGCCCGCCGGGACGCCTACGGCCACTTCTTCTACCGCTTCGCGCAGGGCGAGTCCGGCGCCGACGTCTACGACCGGGTGGGGGCCTTCCTGGAGAGCCTGTGGCGCAGCTTCGAGGACCCCGGCCACCCGCCCAACGTCCTGCTCGTCACGCACGGGCTGACCATGCGGCTGTTCTGCATGCGATGGCTGCACTGGAGCGTTGCGGAGTTCGAGTGCCTGTCCAACCCGGGCAACGGGGAGTCCCGGATGCTGCTGCTGGGGGCCGACGGCCGCTACCACCTCGACCGGCCGTTCGAGCGCTGGTGTACACCCGAGTCGTACGGCTTCACCGGTTAGAGTTCGCAGCGATGACAGCTGACCGATTCCACCGTGCCCTGGCGAGCCTGCGGGGGCTGGCCGTGGGTGACGCCCTCGGCTCCCAGTTCTTCGTCCCCGCCAACTATCCCCACCTCCAGCGCCGTGAGCTGCCGCCTGCGCCCTGGCAGTGGACGGACGACACCGAGATGGCCTGCTCGGTGGTGGCCGTCCTGGCCGCGCACGGCCGCATCGACCAGGACGCCCTGGCCCGCTCGCTCGCCGAGCGCCACGACTTCGACCGCGGCTACGGCCCGGCGATCAACCGCATGCTGCGCCTGATCAGGGAGGGCGGCGACTGGCGCGAACTGGCCGCCGCCCAGTTCAAGGGCCAGGGCTCCTGGGGCAACGGGGCCGCCACGCGCATCGCCCCATTGGGCGCGTGGTACGCGCACGACCCGGAGCAGGCCACCCATCAGGCCGAGATCTCCGCCTACACCACCCACCAGCACCGCGAGGCGGTGATGGGCGCCATGGCCGTCGCCGCCGCGGCGGCCATCGCCGGATCACCCGCCGGGGGCGTCACCCCCGAGTCCCTGCTGGACGGGGTGATCGCGCTGGTGCCGCGCAGCGCCGTCCAGGCGGGTCTGCGCCGTGCCCGCGACATGCTCGACTACGCGGACGTCACCACCGTCGCCGCCGTCCTGGGCTGCGGCCGGCGCACCAGTGCCCATGACACCGTGCCCTTCGCCCTGTGGGCGGCTGCCCGCCATCTCGACTCCTTCGAGGAGGCGTTCTGGACCACCGCACGGGCCGGCGGGGACGTGGACACCACCTCCGCGATCGCCTCGGGCGTGGTCGCCGCTGCGGAACGAGGCGCTCCGCCGGCGGCCTGGCTGGAGTCCGCCGAGGCCCTTCCGGACTGGCTCCCGGTCACCACGCGCTGAGCGGAGCGGACGGAGCGGGGGCGGGGCGGGACAGCCGGGCCGAAGGGGCGTAATCTTACTGGCGCCATGCCCTACCAACCGCCTACCCACAGCGTCGAGCGCTCCCTGCGGGCGACGACCGGAGCAAAGATCGTCGCCGGTGTGGACGAGGTCGGCCGGGGAGCCTGGGCCGGTCCCGTCACCGTGTGCGCGGCCGTCACCGGACTGCGCCGCCCACCCGTGGGACTCACCGACTCCAAGCTCCTCACCCTCAAGCGGCGCACCGAGCTCGCCGAGGAGCTGGAGAGCTGGGTGACCGCCTACGCCCTCGGCCACTCCTCCCCGCAGGAGATCGACGAGATGGGCATGACGGCGGCCCTGCGGCTGGCCGCGACCCGGGCCCTGGAAGGGCTGCCGGTGCGGCCGGACGCGGTGATCCTCGACGGCAAGCACGACTACCTCGGCGAGCCGTGGCGGGTCCGTACGGTCATCAAGGGCGACCAGTCGTGCGTCGCCGTCTCGGCGGCGTCGGTGATCGCCAAGGTGCGACGCGATGCGCTGATGGCCGAACTCGGCGCCGTCCACGCCGACTTCGCCTTCGGTGACAACGCCGGCTACCCGTCGCCGGTCCACCGGGCCGCGCTGCAGGAGCTGGGCCCCACCCCGCACCACAGGCTGTCCTGGGCCTACCTGGACGCGCTGCCCAAGTGGCAGCATCTGAAGCGTCCCCGCATCAGCCCCGAGGACATGGCTCTGGAGGCCGCAGGCCAGCTCGGCTTCGACTTCTGAACGACCCACAACGCCACCCGCCGACGCGACTCGCACCGGCGTTTGATAAACATCGACTTATGCCTCTCATCCCCGAGGAGCCTCAGATTCACGAGAGTGTCCCGGGTCCCCGCGCAGTGCCGGCCGCCGGCCGCACCGCGCCGACCCCTCGTCCCGTACCCGGTCCCCGCCCGGCGCCCCTGCGTCCCGGCACCCCCAGCCCGCACCGCGGCTCGGTCCCGCCCCAGCGCACCGCGCGCGGGACGGCGGCGGACGCCCCGGCCGCGCCGCAGATCCAGCTGATCCCCGCGGCCGCCGACGGTGCCCTGGACGCCGCCGACGAAGCAGTCGACCTGCTGCTCGACAGCGGTCGCGCGCCGGGCGACGTCCTCGTCCTGACCACGGGTGACCCGCACCCCTGGGCCGCGCACGAGCTGTCCTTCGGCGATGCGTCCTACTGGGCGCAGCAGGACGCCGGCGACGACGTCTTCTACGCCGCCGCTGACTCCGCCCGCGCCAAGGGCCGGCCCGTGGTCGTCATCGCCGTCAACGGCGGCTCCGACGCCGCCGTCGCCGCGGCGCTGCCGGCCGCCATGACGCGGGCCGGTGCGCTGCTGGTGGTCTGCGGCGACCCGCAACGTGTCAACGCCCTGGTGTCGAGCACGTCCTGACGTGTGATCACGGTGGCCGGCCCCTTCGCCGAAGGGGCACCTCGGCCGCCGTGCCGCCCCGTCAGCGGGCGGCCGTACGGCGGTGCGCCTCCGGTGCCCCGCCGCCGGAGCCGAACCACTCCGCACGGCAGGGCGCCGCGCGGGGCCGGCGCCCGCCGCGGCCCTCGCCGACGACGTGCCAGCCGGCCGGGGTGAGGACGATGTACGCCCCGCACCGCAGCCCGTGCAGGATGCAGGCGTCGCGCAGCGCCCACATCCACGCCCCGTCCTCCGGCGTCCAACGGGTGCTGCCCTCGCGGCAGTAGAGCAGCACCGCCGTCCGGACGGGGGCGCGTCTGCGCAGGTCGTGCGGGATCACCCGGCGCAGCACCGACAGCAGCTCGTTGCGCAGCTCCCAGCCGTCCACGGGCCCCGCCCTGCCCGGGCGCCCGCTGAAGGAGGCGCTCGCCGCGATCCGTTCGTCGGGGTGGAAGACCGCGATGACGGCAGTGGAGGGTGCCGGCAGGTGCCGGGCGTGCAGATCCTCGACGACACCGCGGGCACCGCGCAGCGCGGGGACGCCGCAGGCGGTCCACTCCGCGGGTTCGAGCAGCCTGCCCAGACGCGAAGCGGAGCCGGTGGACGCCTGGGGAGCCAAGCCGAAGGCCATGATTCTCCCTTCGTCTGCGCACCCGGGCCCCCGGGCGGAGGCCGGGCAGGGCGCACCGCGCGCCGACGGCACAGCACGGCCGTGGACGCACGGGAGCGGGAACCGGTGCCCCAATTCTCGCGGGCCACCGCCCGCGCAGCAACGATCAATTGAGGCCACTGACCGGTATCGGCGGCTCCGCAGTGGTGCGGGCACCACTGCCGCGCCCCTTCTCACCCCTGCACGGCGAGCACCAGCGGGAACACCTCCGTGGCGCCGGCCCGGCGCAGCATCCGCGCGGCGACGGCCAGGGTCCAGCCGGTGTCCGCCATGTCGTCGACGAGCAGGACCGGCCCGGGGTGGGCGGCGAGCTCCTGCGCGAGCGAGGGCGGCACGGTCAGGGCGCCGTCCAGCGCCTTGAGCCGCTGGGCGCTGTTGCTGCGGGGCGCCCGCATCCCGGCCTCCTCGTCGCGGTACGCGATGCTGCCGAGGAGCGGCATCCGGCCGATGGCCGCGATGCGCTCGCCGAGCGAGCGGACGAGCTGCGGGCGGGTGCGCGAGGGGAGGGTCACCACGCCCACGGGGCGCTGCGGGGCGTCCGGAGCGCCGGACGCCCAACCGCCCGCCCCTCGTGCCCAGTCGGCCAGCACCGTGACCACCGCGTCCGTCACATCGTCCGGAACGGCGGCGTCCGGTGCCTGCGGCGCGAGCAGGGGGCGCAGCCGGTTGCCCCAGCCGATGTCGGAGAGCCGCCCGACGGCCCGCCCCACGGCGGCCTGCTCGCCCTGCGGGATGCGGCCCTTGAGGTCCACCCCGACCGCCGGCATGCCCGTGGGCCACATCCGGCGGGGCTCCACCTCCACCCCGGGCCGGCCCAGCTCGCCGCGTGCGGTGTCCAGGGCCCCGTCCGAGACGCCGGCGGTGTGGCGGGGGCCCGCGCAGTTGTCGCAGCGCCCGCAGGGCGCGGCCTGCTCGTCGTCCAGCTGCCGGCGCAGGAACTCCATCCGGCACTGCGTGGTCGACGCGTACTCGCGCATCGCCTGCTGCTCGGCCTCGCGCTGTCGCGCCACCCAGGCGTAACGCTCGGCATCGTACGTCCACGGCTCGCCGGTGGCCGTCCAGCCGCCGCGCACCCGGCGCACGGCACCGTCCACGTCGAGGACCTTGAGCATGGTCTCCAGCCGCGAGCGCCGCAGGTCGACCAGGGGTTCCAGGGCGGGCAGCGACAACGGGCGGTCGGAGGCGGCCAGCACGTCCAGCGTCCGGCGCACCTGCTCCTCGGAGGGGAAGGCCAGCGAGGCGAAGTACTTCCAGATCGCCTCGTCCTCGCGGCCCGGCAGCAGCAGCACCTCGGCGTGCTCGACGCCGCGCCCCGCGCGGCCGACCTGCTGGTAGTAGGCGATGGGGGAGGAGGGCGAGCCGAGGTGGACCACGAAGCCGAGGTCGGGCTTGTCGAAGCCCATGCCCAGCGCCGAGGTGGCCACCAGGGCCTTGACGCGGTTGGCGATCAGGTCGTCCTCGGCCTGCTGCCGGTCGGCGTTCTCGGTCTTGCCGGTGTAGGAGGCGACGGTGTGCCCGCAGCGGCGCAAGTAGGCGGCGACCTCCTCGGCCGCGGCCACGGTGAGGGTGTAGATGATCCCCGAGCCCGGCAGGTCGCCGAGGTGATCGGCGAGCCAGGCCAGCCGGTGGGCCGCGTCGGGCAGGGTGAGGACGCCCAGGCTCAGGCTCTCCCGGTCCAGGGGCCCGCGCAGCACCAGGGCCTCACCGCCCTCGCCCGTCCCGAGCTGCTCGGCGACGTCGGCGGTGACGCGGGCGTTGGCGGTGGCGGTCGTGGCGAGCACGGGCACACCGGGCGGCAGGTCGGCCAGCATGGTGCGCAGCCGGCGGTAGTCCGGGCGGAAGTCGTGCCCCCAGTCCGAGATGCAGTGCGCCTCGTCGACGACCAGCAGCCCGGTCGCGGCGGCGAGCTTGGGCAGCACCTGGTCGCGGAAGTCGGGATTGTTGAGGCGTTCGGGCGAGACGAGGAGCACGTCCACCTTCCCGTGCGCGACCTCCTCCTGCACGGTCTCCCACTCCTCGGTGTTCGAGGAGTTGATCGTGCGCGCGTGGATGCCCGCCCGCGCGGCCGCCTCCACCTGGTTGCGCATGAGCGCCAGCAGCGGGGAGATGATCACCGTCGGGCCGCTGCCGCGCTCGCGCAGCAGCGCAGTGGCCACGAAGTACACGGCCGACTTGCCCCAGCCCGTGCGCTGCACCACCAGCGCACGGCGGCGGTCGGCGACGAGGGCCTCGATGGCACGCCACTGGTCCTCGCGCAGCCGCGCGGTGCCCGTGGTGTCGCCGACGAGACGGGCGAGGACGGTGTCCGCCGAGACGCGGAGGGCTTCGTTGGTCATGCCCCCATGCAACACGAGGGGACCGACAACGCGCGAACCCGGCCGCGGCGCCTGTGGAAAACGCGGGCGGCGCCCTGATCCACAGGACTAGTACGACAATATCCCGGAGTTATCCACAGGCCTGGCGGGCCTCGGCGGCGGCGCGGGAGTCTCGGGGCCATGAGCCACCACAACGAACCGGCCCGCCCGTCCACCCCCGCCACGACCGCGGCGCGCGACGCGTCACAGACCCAGGTCACCCTGCGCAGCCCGGGCGAACTCGCCGACGCCCTGCCCTACTTGCTCGGCTTCCATCCGAGCGACAGCATCGTCCTGCTCGCTTTGCACGGAGAGCGCGGCCGCTTCGGCGGCCGCCTCCGGCTCGGCATTCCGGAGGACCCGGCCGAGTGGGAGGGCGTCAGCGAACAGCTTGCCGAGACGCTCATCGACGGCTGCGAGCGCCGGGGCACCCGGCCCGACGGCATCGTCCTCTTCCTCTGCCAGGACCCCGCCGGGAGCGACACCGGCCGGGGCGTCATGGAGCGCCTGCGCCCCCTCGCCCAGAGCCTGCGCCTGGCCTGCGGAGAGCTGGACGTGCCCGTGTACGAGGCGCTGTGCGTCTCCGGCGGGCGGTACTGGTCCTACTGCTGCCCCGACGAACGCTGCTGTCCGGCCGAGGGCACCGTCCTCGCCCCGCCCGGCACCTCGGTGATGGCCGCTGCCGCCGCCTACGCCGGCATCCAGGTCCGCGGCACCCTGCGCGAGATGGAGGCCCGCTACGCCCCCGTCGACGGCGAACGGGCCGTGGAGCAGGAGACGGCTCTCGACGCCGCCGCCGCGGACCTCGTCCCACGCCTGCTGGGTGGCACGCCCGGCCGGACCGTGCGCGAGGAGACGCTCGACCTGCTGCGCCTGCTGATCGGGCGGTTCCACGACGCCCCGCCCGCACCGGTGCGCGCAGAGGCCGACGCCATGGACGACGCCCTGCTGGCCGCCGACGAGGCCGCCGCCGTCGTCCTCGGCCTGCAGGACCGCACCACCCGCGACCACGCCGCCGAATGGATGGAGGGACCCCAGGCCCCGGCCGTGCTGCGCGTCTGGCGCGCCCTCGCCCGCCGCTGCGTGCCGCCGTACACCGAGCACGCGGCCGCGCCCCTGGCCCTGGCGGGCTGGGTCGCCTGGTCGAGCGGCGACCACCCCGAGGCGCGCGTCGCCCTGACCAGGGCCCTGAGCGCCGACCCGGACTACCTCTTCGCCCAGCTCCTGCACCGGGCCTGCAACGACGGCCTGGACCCGGAGCTGCTGCGCCGCTGCCTGCGCCGCGAACGCGCGGACCGCGCCCTGCAGGCCGCCGTCCACGCCGAGGCGGAGCGCGCCGCGGCGGCGGACGCCGCCGCCTCGACCCTCACCGCGCAGGACACGATGGCCGGGGCGACGGAGGAGACGGGCCCGAGAGCGGAAGGCGCGGGACGGGGAGAGACGGTGGGCCGGGCGGGTCGGGGTGGCCGTGGTGGGCCCGCGGGGCCCAAGGCGCCCGCGGGAAGGGCACGTACGCGCCGCCGCGGCGGTCACAAGGGTGTTCGGGGGCGGCAGTGACCCAGGCCACTTCGCTCTCCCGTGACCTCGCCGGGGCCGGTGCCGTTCACCTGAGTGGCCCGCAATCGTCGTCGGCCGGCCACGGCCGGGACGTCCCCAGGGAGCGCAGAGACAGTGCAAGGCATCGCCCCCCACGGTCCTTCGACCCGCCGCCCGCCGGAGCAGGTGCGCCGACCGCCCGAGCAGCGCCGCACCGGCCCCTCCCGGCCCCCGGCGCCGCACTCGGTGCACGAGGCGCTGATCTGCGTCGCGCTGCCCGCGCTCGCGATCTCTGCGCGGCACGGCCAGCTCACCGGCCAGGGGCTCGAAGGCTTTTACCGGTCAGGTCGCCGGTTGCTGGCGACGTGCCGGCTGCGGGTCGACGGAGTCGAGCCCGTGCCCGTCCAGGGCCGGATGCTCGGCGCCGACCGGGCCCGGTTCGTCGGCACCGTGCGCACCCCGGCGGAGACCGGACCGGACCCGGACGTCACCGTCGAGCGGCTGCGGGACGCCGAGGGCAAGGAGCGCATCGTGCTGCGCAGCGCGGCGTCCCGTGAGCTGAGACTGACGGTCGAGGTGGCGCTCGGCACCGACCTCGCCGGCCTGGGTGCCATCGCCGCCGGGCGGGCCGGGCCCGAGCTCCCGGCCGGAGTGCACGCCTCAGGGCTGCGCTGGGCGGCACCCGGCACCCACGCGGTGGTCACCGCGGAGCCGCCGCCGGACGACGTCCTGGCGTCCGCGGGCCTGCTCTGCTGGGAGATACGGCTGCCTCCCGGGGGCACGCACGGCATCGAGCTCACGATCAGGGCCGAGCAGCCCGGCGGCAACGGCGGCACCCGGGCGGCCGAGCCCGTCGCCCCGAGCCGTGGCGGGGCGGCACCGCCGTGGGGGGAGGCCGTGGCCGAGGGCGACGACCCGAGGGCCGGGGCCCTGCTCGCCGCCGCCCTCGACGACCTGCGGGCCCTGCTCGTGCGCGACCTGGAGCACCCGGCGGACGTGCACCTGGCCGCCGGCGTTCCCTGGCGCTGCGACAGGACGGCCCCCGCCGAGGCGCTGTGGGCGGCACGCATGGCGCTGCCGCTGGGCGTCCGGCTCGCCGGCGGGACGCTGCGCACGCTGGCCCGTGCCCAGCTGACGGGCCCCGGCCCGGGCGCCGGCCGGCTGCCCGGTGCCCTGCGGCACTCCGGGGCGCATCTGCCGCCGGGGTGCACGGGGGTGGAGGCGACGCTGCTGTTCCCGGCGGTGCTGGCCGAGGCATGGCGGTGGGGGCTGCCCGCGCCGGAGGTCGCCGGGCTGCTGCCGGTCGCCGAGCGGTGCCTGCAGTGGCTCATGGGGGCCACGAAGGACACCGGCTACCTTCCGGATCCCGCGCCGGGAGGGCCGTACCGCTGCGAGGTCCAGGCCCACGCCCACCGGGCGGCCGTGCTCGGCGCGGGGCTGCTGCGGGCCCACGGCCGGCCCGGCGCCGACGGTCTGCTCGCGTGGGCGGCCGGGCTGCGACGGCGCTTCCGGGAGGAGTTCTGGGCGGAGGACCTCGGTGGCGGCCGGCCCGTCGCGGCGCGCTGGCCCGACGGCCGCCGGGTCGTGCACCTGGGCTCGGCCGCGGCGCACCTGTTGGACACCGGACTGCAAGGAGAGGGGGAGTACGCCCCGGGGCTGCTGGACAAGGTGCAGACCGAGCAGCTCGCCCGGCTGCTGGGCGGCCCGGCCCTCGACTGCGGCTGGGGCCTGCGCAGCCTCGGCGCCAAGGAAGCGGGGCACAACCCGTTCGGGCACCGCAACGGAGCCGTCCGCGTCCACGAGACGGCGGTGGCCGTCGCCGGTCTGGTGGTGGCGGGCTACGAGCGGGAGGCCGCCGGGCTGCTCAAGGGCGTGCTGGACGCCGCGGAGACCTTCGGCCACCGGCTCCCGGAGATGTACGCCGGGGAGCAGCGCACCGCCGGCAGCGCACCGCTGCCGCACCCGGCGGCCTGCCGGCCCGCGGCCGTCGCGGCGGCCGGCGTCGTCCAGCTGCTGACCGCGCTCGCCGGGGTGCGCCCGGACGTGCCCGCGGGCGCCGTGACGGTCCGTCCGCCGCGCTCCGCGCCCCTGGGCGAGCTGAGGTTCACCGGGCTGCGCGTGGCGGAGCAGCCGTTCGCGGTGCGCGTCAGCAGGCTCGGCCTCGGCATGGTCGAGGAGGCCGCCGCCGGACTGCAGCTGGGGGTGTGAGGGGAGGTGCGCAGCGCACCGGTGGCCCGGGCGGCGGCCCGGAGCGCCGAAGAGCCTGTTTATCGTCAGGCAGACGACTATGATCACGACATGCCCTACGACCCGTCGGCCTTCCCGCCCTTCGCAGTCACCGTCGACCTGGTCGTGCTCACCGTGCGGCGGCATGCGCTGTGCGCGCTGGCCGTCCGCCGCGGCGAGCCTCCGTTCCAGGGCCGGTGGGCGCTGCCGGGCGGGTTCGTGCGCGGCGACGAGGACCTCTCCACGGCGGCCGCGCGCGAGCTGGCCGAGGAGACGGGCCTGCAGGCGGCCGACGCCGCCGGGCCCGGCGGGCCCAACGCGGCCCACCTGGAGCAGCTGGCCACCTACGGCGACCCCAAGCGCGACCCGCGCATGCGCGTGGTCAGCGTGGCCCACCTCGCGCTGGCCCCGGACCTGCCGGCGCCCCGGCCGGGCGGCGACGCGCGCAGTGTGCGCTGGGCACCCGTCGACGAGCTGCTCGACCAGGACGGCTACGGACGGGAGGACGAGCAGGCCGCACCTCTGGCCTTCGACCACGCCCGCATCCTCGCGGACGGCGTCGAGCGCGCCCGCTCCAAGATCGAGTACTCCTCGCTGGCCACCGCCTTCTGCCCGCCGGAGTTCACGGTCGGCGAGCTGCGCCGGGTCTACGAGGCGGTGTGGGGCGTGGCGCTGGACCCGCGCAACTTCCACCGCAAGGTGACCGGCACGCCCGGCTTCCTGGTGCCCACCGGCGGGACGACGACCCGCCAGGGCGGCCGGCCCGCCCAGCTGTTCCGGGCCGGCGGTGCCACCCTGCTCAACCCGCCCATGCTGCGCCCCGAGGCCTGAGCCGCCGGCCAGCCGCGTGCCCGGTGCCTGCCGTGATCGAAAATGACACGCCCTGATCGATGATGGCCGCATTGCGTAGCAAATAAGACATACCGGGTTACGGTGCTGCGGTACGGTCCCTCCCGCCGTCCCGCGAGTGAGCCCATGATCCAGGCCATCGGACTGACCAGCGCCCCCCGCCGCAACCGGCCCCCCGCCGTCGACGACCTGACCTTCGAGGCCCGCCCCGGCCGCGTCACCGCGCTGCTCGGCGAACCGGGAGCGGGAAAGACCGCCGCCCTGCGCCTGATGCTGCGCCTGGACCCCGGCCGCGGCGTCACCCTCTTCCGGGGCCGCACCCTCGACCGGATCCCCCGGCCCACCCGCGAGATCGGCGTCCTCCTCGGCGACGTCCCCGGCCACCCCGCCCGCACTGCCCGCAGCCATCTGCGCATGCTGTGCGCCGCCGCCGGCGTCCCCGCCGAGCGGGCCGACGACGTGCTGGAGGTCGTGGGTCTGGCCGGTCTCGCCGACCAGCGCCTGGGCGACTTCTCGCTCGGCATGGACCGCCGCCTGGGCCTGGCCTCTGCGCTGCTCGGCGACCCGCACACCCTCGTCCTGGACGAACCCGCGCGCGGCCTGTCCCCTCGTGAGACCGCCTGGCTCCACGGGCTGCTGCGCGGCTACGCCGCCCAGGGCGGTGCCGTTCTCGTCACCTCGGGCGACGCCGTCGAGGCCGCCCGCATCGCCGACCAAGTGGTCACCATCGACCAGGGTCGCCTCGTGGCCGACCAGGAGGCGGCGGCCTTCGCCGGCACGCGCCTGCGGCCGCGCGTCGTCGTCCAGTCGCCTCTCGCCGGCCGGCTCGCGCACGTCCTGACCGCCGAAACCGACACGGGAGGCCGGCGCCCCGGAGCCGCGAGCGTCGAAGTGATCCGCGAGGGCGGTACGCGTATCGCGGTCTACGGCAGCAGCTGCGCGGAGGTCGGCGAGACGGCGTACCGCAACGGCATCCTCGTGCACCGCCTGGCCGAGGAGAGCGGGGACACCGGCCCCGTCGCCCCGCTGGACCGCGCCGACGGCCGATCCGTGCCGGAGGAGGAAACCCCCGCACAGGAGCAGGTAAAAGCCAAGGAGGAGAAGCAGGACGGCGACACCCCGAGCAATGCGAAGGTGCCACCGCCGGGGGGTGTGCGGCGCCGGCTGACCGCCCCCGGCCCGGCGTGGCCGCTGCTGTACGAGCTGCGCCGTGTCGCCGGCGTACAGACCGGATGGGTGGTGGCCGCGGTGGCGCTCATCGTGTCCGTGGCCGCCTCCCTCCTGCTCGCCCGCACCGGCGCCGCCACCGTGCCGCGCCTGCTCACCGGCTGGCCGCAGTGGCTGCCGCTGCCGCCCGCGGCGTGCGCCGCCGGGCTGCTGGGCGCCAACGCCTTCGGCCAGGAGTTCCGCTACCCGGCACTCGCCCCCGACCAGGGCACGGTGCCCCGGCGGCTCGGGCTGCTGGGTGCCAAGCTCCTGGTCACCTCGGTGGCCGCGCTGGCCCTGGCACTGCTCGTGCCCGTGCTCGACCTGGCCGTCGTGCACCTGGCGCTCGGGGAGTTCCCGCACCCGGCCACGCTCCTGACGCACGGCTGGGGCGCCGCGCTGGCCGGCTGGATCGCCCTGGTCGTCGGGTGCGGCTGGGCGGGGCTGCTGGCCGCGGGGCTCTTCCGCTCCACTGCGCTCGGCCTCGTCTCCGTCCTCGCGGTGCCGGCCGTGGTCGTCCCCCTCCTGGCAGCGCTGGCGCGACGGCCCGCGGCGCGTTCGCTGATGGGGCTGCCCGAACGCCTGCGCGACGCCGCCGACGTGCGGTGGCCGCACGAACTGGACCAGGGTGTCTCGGCCGCGCTGCGCCTGGTGTCCCAGCCCGTGGGGTGGGCGCTGGCCCTGTCCCTGTCGGGGCTGCTCGCCGCCTATGTGCTCACCGTGTTCCGTGGCCGGCCGAGGTGAGGGCTGTGCTATTGCGCCGGTCCGGAAGGGAGCGAACGCAGAGTGACAATAGGCCGAAGGGTGCTGCGGGAACGCTCACGCCTCCCTTACCTTCCGTAGTCGACCCCCTCGGGGGGTGCCCGATTCTGTCCGTTTGGGCGTCAATTGCGAGGTAATGGGCGATCACCCTTTCGTGTGCTTTTCACCAAAGACCTCAAGGGGCCTGGAGGTGTCGCCGACAAAGGAAGCGTGAGTACCCTTGCGCACACCATGATGACCGCGGCTCGCCCCGCAGACTCCGGCCTCGCCGGCCCGGGCGAGCTTGACCGCTACTCCTACGCGGAGGCCCCCGGGACCGACCGCGGCGCCTCGTCCGCCTGGGACGGCGACGCGGAGCTCAGCCGTGCCGGCCGCCGCGCCGCCGGAAGCCGCGGCCGAGGCCTGCACGGCCAGCTCGTCCAGCAGCTCGGCCAGATGATCGTCTCCGGCGACCTGGGGGCCGACCGCCCGCTGGTCCCCGAGGAGATCGGCCAGCGCTTCGAGGTCTCCCGCACCGTCGTCCGCGAATCCCTGCGCGTGCTCGAGGCCAAGGGCCTGGTCAGCGCCCGCCCCAACGTGGGCACCCGGGTCCGTCCCGTCAGCGACTGGAACCTGCTCGACCCCGACATCATCGAATGGCGCGCCTTCGGGCCGCAGCGCGACGACCAGCGCCGGGAGCTGTGCGAGCTGCGCTGGACGATCGAGCCGCTGGCCGCCCGCCTGGCCGCCGGCCACGGCCGCGAGGACGTCCAGCAGCGCCTCGCCGACATGGCCGAGATCATGGGGCACGCGCTGGCCCAGGGCGACTCCCTCACCTTCACGCGCGCCGACGCCGAGTTCCACTCCCTGCTGCTGCAGGTCGCGGGCAACCGGATGCTCGAGCACCTCTCGGGCATCGTCACCGCCGCCCTGCACGTCTCCGGTGTCTCCGGCGGGGGGTGCGACCGCCCGACCGAGGCCGGCGTGGGGCAGCACCTGCGGATCGTCGACGCGGTGGCCACCGGCGACGCCGCGGCGGCCGAGGCGGCGATGCGCCAGCTGCTGGTGGCCCACCCGGAGGTCGAGCGCGTGGTGCCCGCGCCGCGCGAACACTGACCGCGGACCGCAACCGTACGGACTGAAGCGGTACGTGCGGGACCGCTCGTCCAGCGCGCGCGTGCGGCCGTACGCGCGAGCAGGACGGGTGGTTCCGTGCGACCGCCGACGGCAGCGGAGTCGGCGATCTGTCCACTTCGGGGGCCATTCACCCCGCTATGCGGTGTGACTCGGGCCACGGTGATCGGGCGTAACGCTCGTCCGGGCAGCGCGATGACTAAAGAGGTGGTGGCCGCGGAGGGAATACGGGCCTCGTTCGAGGCGCTGTGTTGCTCTGCACCACTGCCCGCGCCGTCGGTTCATCCTTGCCGACGGTCGTCGGCCCCGTCCAGCGCGGACGTGGCCGGAAGCCGTTTCCATCGTTCCGAGAGGTTGTTCGTGTCGGCCAGCACATCCCGTACGCTCCCGCCGGAGATCGCCGAATCCGAGTCTCTGATGGCGCTCATCGAGCAGGGAAAGGCCGAGGGGCAGATCGCCGGCGACGACGTGCGTCGGGCCTTCGAGGCTGACCAGATTCCGCCAACCCAGTGGAAGAACGTACTGCGCAGCCTCAACCAGGTCCTCGACGAGGAGGGTGTGACGCTGATGGTCAGTGCCGCAGAGGCGCCCAAGCGCACCCGCAAGAGCGTCGCAGCGAAGAGCCCGGCGAAGCGCACCGCCACCAAGGCCGTTTCCACCAAGACGGCCACGGCCCGGCAGTCGTCCGCCCCGGCGTCCACCGCGTCCGCAGCCGCGGGCGCGTACGACGGCGAGGCCGATGAGGCCGTGGCGCCCGCCAAGAAGACCGCGGCCAAGAAGACGGCCGCGAAGAAGACGACGACGGCCAAGAAGACCGCCGCGAAGAAGACGACGGCCAAGAAGACCGCCGGCAAGAAGGACGCCGACGAGCTCCTCGAGGACGAGCTGCTCGACGAGACCCCGGCGCCGGGCAAGGTCGACGAGGAGGACGAGGCCGGCGAGAACAAGGGCTTCGTGCTGTCCGACGAGGACGAGGACGACGCGCCCGCACAGCAGGTGGCCGTGGCCGGTGCCACTGCCGACCCGGTCAAGGACTACCTCAAGCAGATCGGCAAGGTCCCCCTCCTCAACGCCGAGCAGGAGGTGGAGCTCGCCAAGCGCATCGAGGCCGGTCTGTTCGCCGAGGACAAGCTGGCGAACGCCGACAAGCTGGCACCGAAGCTCAAGCGCGAGCTGGAGATCATCGCCGAGGACGGCCGGCGCGCCAAGAACCACCTCCTGGAGGCCAACCTCCGTCTGGTGGTCTCCCTGGCCAAGCGCTACACCGGTCGCGGCATGCTCTTCCTGGACCTGATCCAGGAGGGCAACCTCGGTCTGATCCGCGCGGTGGAGAAGTTCGACTACACCAAGGGCTACAAGTTCTCCACGTACGCGACCTGGTGGATCCGCCAGGCGATCACCCGCGCGATGGCCGACCAGGCCCGCACCATCCGCATCCCGGTGCACATGGTCGAGGTCATCAACAAGCTCGCGCGCGTCCAGCGCCAGATGCTCCAGGACCTGGGCCGCGAGCCCACCCCGGAGGAGCTGGCCAAGGAGCTCGACATGACCCCGGAGAAGGTCATCGAGGTCCAGAAGTACGGCCGTGAGCCGATCTCCCTCCACACCCCCCTGGGTGAGGACGGCGACAGCGAGTTCGGTGACCTCATCGAGGACTCCGAGGCGGTCGTGCCGGCCGACGCGGTCAGCTTCACGCTCCTGCAGGAGCAGCTGCACTCCGTGCTGGACACCCTCAGCGAGCGTGAGGCGGGCGTGGTCTCCATGCGCTTCGGCCTCACCGACGGCCAGCCCAAGACGCTGGACGAGATCGGCAAGGTCTACGGCGTGACGCGTGAGCGCATCCGTCAGATCGAGTCCAAGACGATGTCGAAGCTGCGTCACCCGTCGCGCTCCCAGGTGCTTCGGGACTACCTCGACTAGTCCGGACGGCTCGTCACCGTCCCCTTGCGGCAGGGCCCGGTTCCTCACGAGGAACCGGGCCCTGCCGCGCTCAGGATGCGCGCGGCCGCATACCACCTGACGCTTGGTAAGGAAGCGACTGCACTGCGTCAGGAGGTCCCATGCGCGCCCTGAGGTATCCGCTGGTCGTGGCGCTCGCGCTCCTGCTGGCGATCCCTCTTCCCGCGGGCGCGGTCAATGGTGCCGTCGACCGCGGCATCGTCGGCGGACAGGTCGTCAAGGTCGCGACGGTCCCCTGGACGGTGGCGCTGGCGAGCCGCGAGCGCTTCGGTCCCGTGCGCTCCGGGCAGTTCTGCGGCGGCGCCCTTGTGGGGCGGTCGACGGTCGTCACGGCGGCGCACTGCCTGACGCGCGAGGTGCTGGGGGTCGACGCGACGGAGGCGAAGGACCTGCGGGTGATCGTCGGCCGCGACGACCTGCGCGGCAACGCGGGCAAGGAGATCCCGTTCAAGGGCAGCTGGGTCAACCCCGCCTTCGACGCGGACACGAACGAGGGGGACGTGGCCGTCATCACCCTGGCGGAGCCGGTCGCCGACGTGGCGCCCATCGCGATGGCGGGGCAGGGGGACCCCGGCTACGCAACCGGCACGGCCGCCGGCGTCTATGGCTGGGGGGACACCCGCGGCACCGGCCTGTACTCGAACACGCTGCGCGCCGCCCGGATCCTCGTTCTGGACGACACTCTGTGCCGCCGGGCGTACCAGGGCGGCCCCGAGGGGACGTACCGCCCGGCGACCATGCTCTGCGCCGGCCTTCCCCTCGGCGGCCGGGACGCCTGCCAGGGGGACAGCGGCGGCCCGCTCGTGGCCCGCGGGAAGCTCGTCGGCCTGGTGTCGTGGGGGAGCGGCTGCGCCCAGCCGGGCCGTCCGGGGGTCTATACGCGGATCTCCGCCGTTGCGGCCCTGGTGCGGGCACACAGTGCCGACCCTGTGACGGGAGGGCCTCCTGTGGCCACTCCGCCGCTTCCGCCTCCCGCGCAGAACCCTCAGCAGCCGCCGAAACCGCCGGCGCAGCCGGCACAGCCTCCGGCGGCCGCGCCACCGCAATCCAGTCAGCCGGCGCCCCCGCAGGTCGCTCCGCCGCTGCTGCCGCCCCCGGCCGCCCAGCCGGTCGTACCGCCGCTGCTCAAGCCGCCCCCGGCGGGCCAGCCCCCGGTGGCTCAGCCCCCGGCGGCACCGGCGCCGCCCGCGGTGCAGTCACCCGCCGCCCCGCCCGTGCCACCCGGCTCCGTGCAGCCGGTGGGTGCACGTCCCGTACGCCCGTCCTGAGGGGCGCGGGCGTACGAGAGCGGGCGGCCTCCCCCACAGGGGCGGCCGCCCGCGGCTGCCCGGTCGTACGGACCGGACCTCGCTCGTCGTCGGATGCGATGTGTCAGCGTTCCAACAGTGGACTCAGTGGTCCTCGTCGGTCGCGGACGCCGGGACGGCCGTCAACCGCTCCGTCTCGTCCTGTATCTCCGCGGCGATCTTCTTGAGTTCCGGCTCGAACTTGCGACCGTGGTGGGCGCAGAAGAGCAGTTCACCGCCGCTCATGAGCACGACGCGCAGGTACGCCTGAGCGCCGCACCGGTCGCAGCGGTCAGCGGCCGTCAGCGGGCTCGCGGGGGTCAGAACAGTAGTCACGTCGCCTCTTCTCTAGCTCGACGAGCTGTCGTACCAGGGTCAACATCCAACCAGGCCGAAAACGTTCCCGCTCGAGGCTTTTTCTCGAAACTTCCTTCCGAGTGAGCCGGATCTTGACGATTTGGCGGCGAATGAGCCGTAGTGCGTGGGCTTACGGTTTCACATCGCTGGGGGTTGTCGTCCCCCCGGCTGGCTGCCGGGTTGTTCTTGAGGACGTGCCCGGAGCCTAGATGGTTCATGCCTCGAAGGGAACGTGATGTGCATGTCACCCCTACGAGCTATCGAACGTTTGATCGATGCTCGATTAGCATGGGCGTTCTCAAGGGTGGCGGCACAAAGGCTCTATCAGGCCTCGGTACCCTCTGAACGGCGACCGAGCCACTCATGTGCCCCCATCCGGGCCAGCCAGAAATTCAGCGAGGAGCGAACCGCGTGACCGCCGAGACGTCCGTGCCGTCCACTGCGTTGCTGACCGGGGCAGACCGGGACGGATCCAACTACACCGCGCGGCACCTGCTCGTCCTGGAGGGCCTGGAGGCCGTCCGCAAGCGACCCGGCATGTACATCGGCTCCACGGACAGCCGTGGCCTGATGCACTGCCTCTGGGAGATCATCGACAACTCCGTCGACGAGGCCCTCGGAGGGTACTGCGACCGCATCGAGGTGGTCCTCCACGACGACGGGTCCGTCGAGGTGCGGGACAACGGCCGAGGCATCCCCGTGGACGTGGAGCCGAAGACCGGCCTGTCCGGCGTCGAGGTCGTGATGACCAAGCTGCACGCCGGCGGCAAGTTCGGCGGCGGCTCCTACGCCGCCTCCGGCGGTCTGCACGGCGTCGGCGCGTCCGTGGTCAACGCGCTGTCCGCGCGCCTGGACGTCGAGGTCGACCGCAACAGCCGGACCCACACGATCAGCTTCCGCCGCGGCGTGCCCGGCATCTTCACCGAGCCGGGCCCCGACGCCCCCTTCGACCCCTCCAGCGGCCTGCTCAAGGGCAAGAAGATCCCCAAGGCGCGCACCGGCACCCGCGTCCGCTACTGGGCGGACCGCCAGATCTTCCTCAAGGACGCCAAGCTCTCCCTGGAGACGCTGTACGCGCGGGCCCGGCAGACGGCCTTCCTGGTGCCGGGCCTGACCATCGTCGTCCGCGACGAGCGCGACCTGGACGGCGAGGGCGCCACCGAGGAGGTCTTCCGCTTCGACGGCGGCATCAGCGAGTTCTGCGAGTTCCTGGCCCCCGACAAGGCCGTGTGCGACGTGCTGCGGCTCACCGGGCAGGGCACCTTCAAGGAGACCGTGCCCGTCCTGGACTCCCGCGGCCACATGACGCCGACCGAGGTGACCCGCGAGCTGGGCGTGGACATCGCCCTGCGCTGGGGCACGGGCTACGACACGACCCTGAAGTCGTTCGTCAACATCATCGCCACCCCCAAGGGCGGCACGCACGTGGCCGGCTTCGAGCGGGCCGTGGCCCGTACGGTCAACGAGGTGCTGCGCTCGGCCAAGCTGCTGCGCGTGGCCGAGGACGACGTCGTCAAGGACGACGCCATGGAGGGGCTCACGGCCGTGGTGACCGTGCGCCTGGCCGAGCCGCAGTTCGAGGGCCAGACCAAGGAGGTCCTGGGCACCTCGGCCGCCTCCCGGATCGTGGCCAACGTGGTCGCCAAGGAGCTCAAGGCGTTCCTGACGTCGACCAAGCGCGACACCAAGCAGCAGGCCCGCGCGGTCCTGGAGAAGGTCGTCGCGGCGGCCCGCACCCGCATCGCCGCCCGCCAGCACAAGGAGGCCCAGCGCCGCAAGACGGCCCTGGAGTCCTCCTCGCTGCCGGCCAAGCTGGCCGACTGCCGCAGCGACGACGTCGAGCGCAGCGAGCTGTTCATCGTCGAGGGCGACTCGGCGCTGGGCACGGCGAAGCTCGCCCGCAACTCCGAGTTCCAGGCGCTGCTGCCGATCCGTGGCAAGATCCTCAACGTTCAGAAGTCGTCGGTCTCCGACATGCTGAAGAACGCCGAGTGCGGCGCCATCATCCAGGTCATAGGAGCCGGCTCGGGCCGCACCTTCGACATCGACGCGGCCCGGTACGGAAAGGTCATCTTCCTGGCCGACGCCGATGTGGACGGCGCGCACATCCGCTGCCTGCTGCTGACGCTCTTCCAGCGCTACATGCGCCCGATGGTCGAGCAGGGCCGCGTCTTCTCGGCCGTGCCCCCGCTGCACCGGGTCGAGCTCATCAACCCCAAGAAGGGGCAGGACAAGTACATCTACACCTACTCCGACAACGAGCTGCGGCAGACGCTGCTGGAGCTGGAGCGCAAGGGCGTCCGCTACAAGGAGGGCATCCAGCGCTACAAGGGTCTGGGTGAGATGGACGCCGACCAGCTCGCGGAGACCACGATGGACCCGCGCCACCGCACTCTGCGCCGCATCAACATCAGCGACCTGGAGGCCGCCGAGCGCGCCTTCGAGCTGCTGATGGGCAACGAGGTGGCGCCGCGCAAGGAGTTCATCACCAACTCCGCGGCCACGCTGGACCGCTCGCGCATCGACGCGTAAGGGCACCTCCACCCGGGGGTGGACCCGGGGTGGACGGGCCGCTCCACCCTGAATCCACCCGTGCTCCGATTCGCGCCCGCCGCCCCGCTCCGTAGCGTGGTGGGCGTGCCGATCGAGAACTGGACCGAATGGCCCGCACGCGAGGCGCTCGCCAAGGTGGGAGTGCCCCGGCGGCGCCTGGTCATGACGTGGGTGGTGCGGGTCGTGCTGTCCGCCTGGTTCGTGTGGGGCGTCCTGCGGGAGGGCGCCTTCCACGGATGGGGGTACGCCGCGCTCGCCACCGGATTCGCGCTGGGCGCGGCGGCGGTGTGGGGCTACTACCGCACCACGCTCGCCCAGCGGCTGTCGCCTTCCATAGCCCTGCTCGCCGTGCCCGCGGCGCTGGGCGCCGCCGCCGAGGCGGCCGGTGCCCACGTCGCCTCCTCCGGTCTGTGGTGCGTCGGCGCAGCCGTCGCGGTGGAGCGCCTGCCGCTGGGGCCCGGCCTGGCCGCGGCGGCCCTTCCTCTGGGTGCTTACGCCGGCACCAGCGGCAAGGCGCCCGCGGCGACCGCCGTGACGGTGGCCGCGGTGCTGCTCATCGGCTATGCGCTCCGGCTCGACGAGGAGGCCCGGGGAGCGGGCTTCCGGCTCCTCGCACAGGAACGGGCGATCCGGCAGGCGGAGGCGGAGTCGGCGGCGCTCGCGGAGCGGGCGCGCATCGCCCGGGAGATGCACGACGTGCTGGCCCACAGCCTCTCCGCGCAGCTGGTGCACCTGGAGGCGGCCCGGCTGCTGATCGAGGCCGGGGTGCCGGAGGGCGAGGCCAGAGAGCAGGTCCTCGAACGGGTCTCGGCCGCCCGCGGCATGGCACGGCAGGGCCTGGCCGAGACGCGGCAGGCACTGTCCGCGCTGCGCGGGGAGCTGACGCCGGTCGAGGAGTACCTCCGGGACGTCGCCGAGGCGGAGGGCGTACGGCTGGAGGTCACCGGCGAGCCGCGGGCGCTGCCGGCCGAGGCGGGGCTCGCGGTGCGCAGGGTCGCCCAGGAGGCGCTGACCAATGTGCGCAAGCACGCGCCGGGCGCCCGGGTGGAGATGGCGTTCACCTATCTGGAGCGGGAGGTGGAGTTGTGGGTTCGCGACAGCGGCGCGTCGGGCAGGGTCGGGAAGCCGGAGGTGCCGGGCGCCGGATACGGTCTGCTCGGCATGCGGGAGCGTGCCGAGCTGCTCGGCGGCACCCTGGAGGCCGGGCCGGCCGTGGCCGGTGGGCCGGGCTTCCACGTGAGGCTGAAGGTGCCCGCCTGAAGGGTCGCGAGCCCGGGTGAGGCGCGGCGGGTCCGCCTGCGGGGCGGGGAGGCGAAGGAGCGGACACGATGGGGCACATGGGCGGTGACCTGGCGGCGCAGGGCGGCAGCGGGCGCAGGCCGGCACGGGTGGTGGTCGCCGACGACCAGACCGTGGTCCGCGAGGGCATCGTGATACTGCTGGGGCTGCTGCCGGGCATCGAGGTCGTCGCCTCCGCGGCCGACGGGCTGGAGGCCCTGCGCCAGGTCGCCGAACACCGCCCCGACGTGGTCCTGATGGATCTGAGGATGCCGCGCTGCGACGGGGTGGAGGCGACACGGCGGATCCGGGCCGAGCACCCGGAGACCCAGGTGGTGATCCTGACCACCTACGGCGACGACGACTCCCTCTTCCCGGCTCTCCAGGCAGGAGCGCGCGGCTACCTCACCAAGGACGCGGGGGCCGAGGAGATCGTCCGGGCCGTCGAGCACGTGATGTCGGGCGAGGCCGGTCTCTCGCCCACGGTGCAGCGCCGCCTGCTGGAGAGGCTCTCCGCCTCCTCCGCGCCGGCGCCGGCCCCCGCCGGGGCTCCGGCGCCTGGTCCCCGGGAGCTGCCCGACGGGCTGACGGCCCGTGAGGCGGAGGTGTTGTCCCTGGTGGCGGAGGGGCTGACGAACGCCGAGATCGCCCGGCGGCTGCACGTGAGCACGGCGACGGTCAAGACGCACATCAACAACCTCTTCGCCAAAACGGGCGTCCGCGACCGGGCCCAGGCCGTGCGGTACGCCTTCCAGCGGGGCATCGCCGTGCCACCGCCGCCCCCGCCCGGCAAGCGCGTCCCCTGACGGGCCGTACGCCGGCGGTTGTCCGGCCGACCGGCATCTCACTCCTCGCCCGCCGGCAGTGGTAGAGACGGCAGCGACACCCGAGCGAAGGAGTGATCATGCGCAAGCTCGTCGCACCGTTCGCCACCCTCCTGCTGACCGGCGCAGCAGGACTCGCCTTCGGCGCACCCGCCCACGCCACCGCCCCCACGGCCGTCGTGCCGGTCGTCCAGGAATGCCCCGGCGTCTGCGCCACGGTCTACGACCCCGTCGTGTGCCTGTTCTCCGACGGTTCCACGGCACGGTTCAGCAACCAGTGCTTCGCCGAGGTCCACGCCTGCAACCACAACCTGAGAATCCTGCGCTGCGCCCGCGTCAAAGGCTGATCCGGCCGGCCGCCGCGGCCAGGGCCTGTCCCGCGGATCTTCGTCATGCGGCACCACGGCGCCCCTACGGGGCGCTGCACGATCCACCGGACACGCCCTAGCGCACCGCCCAGGCGTACCGGTGTTCGGGGCGGCCCGTCTCGCCGTAGCGGAGCGTCAGGCTGAGCCGGCCCGACTCCTCCAGCCGCTTGAGGTAGCGCTGGGCCGTCGACCTGCTCAGCCCCGATCGCTCGGCCACCTCGTGCGCCGACAGCGGCCGTGAGGCGTCCGCCAGGACCCGGCGGATGAGATCCGCCGTCGGCGCCGAGTGCCCCTTGGGCAGGGGCGGGTCGACCGCGGCCGTGCGCAGCGCCGAGAAGATGCGGTCGACCTGTTCCTGCTCCGCCTCCTCGGCGTCCTCCAGCGTCCGCCGCAGTCGCGCGTACGCCTCCAGCTTGACCCGCAGCCCGGGGAATGTGAACGGCTTGACCAGGTACTGCAGGGCGCCGTAGCGCAGTGCGGTCTGCACGGTGGCCACGTCCCGGGCCGCAGTGACCATGATCACGTCCGTGTGGTGCCCCAGTTGCCGGATGCGGCGCACCAGCGACAGGCCCGTCTCGTCCGGCAGGTAGTGGTCGAGCAGCATCAGGTCGACGCCGCCGCGCTGCAGCACCGCCAGCGCCTGCGCGGCGCTGTGAGCCGTCGCCGTCACCCGGAAGCCGGGCACCTTGGCGACGTACGCGGCGTTGATCTCGGCGACGCGGAAGTCGTCGTCCACCACCAGGACTTCGATCATCGGCTCACTCCTTCGAGGGATTGCGGCGGCCGGCCGGGCGGGGGGCCCGGTGCCGGCCGGGCCTGTGGGGCGAGCGCCTCGGGCAGCTCCACCGTGAACTGCGCGCCGCCGCCCTCGCGTTCGTCCACCCGCGCCGAGCCGCCGTACCGCTCGGCCAGCCGGCGCACCAGCGGAAGCCCCAGGCCCCGGGGGCGGTGCGGGGCGGCCTTCTTTGTCGACCAGCCGTCGGCGAACACCCGCTCCCGGAGCTCGGGCGGCACCCCGGGGCCGTTGTCGCGCACGGTGACGACGACCGTGGTGCCCTCCGTCCGCAGCCCGGCCTCGACGAACGCGTCCGGGCGGTGTCCGCAGGCGGCGTCGAGCGCGTTGTCGACGAGGTTGCCGAGCACGGTGACCAGGTCCTCCGGGTCGACCACGCCGTCGGGCAGCAGGCTGTCCGCGCTCACCCGCAGGGCCACGCCCCGCTCCGCCGCGACCGCGCCCTTGCCCACCAGCAGGGCGCTGACCAGGGGCTCGTGCACACGCTCGGTGACCTGTTCGGCAGTGGCCCGGTGTGCGCCGGCGACCTCCGCCACGTACTCCACGGCCTCGTCGTACAGGCCCAGTTCCAGCAGCCCGACCAGGGTGTGCAGCCGGTTGGCGTGCTCGTGGTCCTGCGCGCGCAGCGCCTCGGTCAGGCCGCGGGTGGCGTCCAGCTCGCGGCCGAGCTGTTCGAGCTCGGTGCGGTCGCGCAGCGTGGCGACCGTGCCGCCGTCGGAGGTGTCCATGCGGTTGGCGACGAGCACGCGCCCGTCCCGCACGGTGAGCAGGTCCTTCCCGGTCACCCGGCCGGCGAGCACGTCGGTGGTGCGCCCGGGCGGCAGCACGGCGTCCAGCGGCCGGCCCAGGGCCTCGGGTCCCAGCCCGAGCAGGCGTTGGGCCTCGTCGTTGACCAGCCGCAGGCGTCCGCGCCGGTCGAGGGCGACCACCCCTTCGCGGATGCCGTGCAGCATGGCCTCCCGTTCCTCCAGGAGGGCGGAGATCTCGGACAGTTCGATGCCGTGGGTGCGCTTGCGCAGCCGCCAGGAGACGGCGAACACCGCCAGGGCGCCGACCGCGAGCGCGGCACCGGCGTAGGTGAGGACGCCGGGCAGCGCGTGCAGCAGGACGTCGCGCACGTCGTCGTAGGCGATGCCGACCGAGACGGCGCCGACGATCGCCCCCTCGCCGTCGCGCAGCGGCACCTTGCCCCGGGCCGAACGGCCCAGCGTGCCCTTGGCGATGCCCTTCCACTCGCGGCCGGCCAGCGCGGGGCCCGGGTCGGTGCTCACGTGCCGGCCGATCTCGGCGGGCGTGGTGTGGGAGTAGCGGATGCCGCGGGTGTCGACGATCACCACGTAACTGGCATCGGTGGCAAGGCGGATGCGTTCGGCGGCGGTCTGGACGGGCCCGTCGGGCCGCGGGTCGCCCGCGAGCACGGCGTGGGCGAGGCCGGGCTGGGCGGCGGTGGCCTGGGCGATGGCCAGCGCCCGTTGTTCGGCCTGGTCGTCCAGTTGGTGCCCGAGGGGTGCGAGCAGCAGTCCGGCGGTGAGCGCGGTGACGCCGGCGGTGATCAATAACTGGACGGACAGGACCTGGGCGAAGACGCGCCGGGGCCACCGGGGGCGCATGCGTGAGCCTTTCGGTTTCCGAGCGTGGGGAGTGCAAGGCACGCAACGTAGCCGGACGATGGCCGTTCGTTGAGCTCCCGTGTCACTTTTGTTGTTCTATCGCGAGCAAAACGAGCAGAACAGGCTTCGTACGCTCAAGTCGCACAGCGCACACAAGACTGCCGTCGCCTCCGGCGTCGCTCCTAGCCTCCTCCACCGGTCGTCCCGCACGTCAGCGCGGGGCAGCAACACCCCGGTGGAGGCGTACGGATGAACCACGGCAGCACACACCACACCCCACCGGACGGTGTCCCGGCGATCGAACTGCGCGGCGCGAGCAAGACCTTCCGCACCCCTTCCGGCGTGCCCCACACGGCCGTGCGCGACCTCGACCTGGCCGTCGCCCGCGGGGAGTTCGTCGCGGTGGTCGGACCGACCGGCTGCGGGAAGTCGACCACGCTGACCCTGGTCAGCGGCCTGGAGGAGCCGACCGAGGGGGAGGTGCTGGTCGGCGGCGAGCCGGTGGGCGGCATCCGGCCGGAGGTCGGCTTCGTCTTCCAGCAGGACGCGGTCTTCCCCTGGCGCACCGTGCTGTCGAACGTGATGGCCGGCCCGCGCTTCCGCGGCGCGCCGAAGGCCGAGGCCCGCGAGCGCGCCCGCGACTGGCTGGCCCGGGTGGGCCTGGCCGCCTTCGCCGACCGCTACCCGCACCAGCTCTCCGGCGGCCAGCGCAAGCGCGTCGCGCTCGCCCAGACCTTCGTCAACGACCCGGCGATCCTGTTGATGGACGAGCCGTTCTCGGCCCTCGACGTGCAGACCAGGGCCCTGATGTCGGACGAACTGCTGGAGCTGTGGGGCGGAGCCGGGACGGGCACGGCGGCCTCCGTCGTCTTCGTCACCCACGACCTGGAGGAGGCCATCGCGCTGGCCGACAAGGTCGTGGTGATGACGGCCGGCCCCGCCACGGTCAAACAGGTCTTCCCCGTGGACCTGCCGCGCCCGCGCAAGGTCGAGGACGTGCGGCTGCAGCCGCGGTTCGTCGACCTGTACCGCGAGATCTGGTCCTGCCTCGGCGAAGAGGTCCGCATCACGCGCGAGAGGGGGGCCGCCCGTGTCGCCTGACATGATCCCTGACACCGTCCCCGCCACCGCCCTGCTGCCCGGCGGCCGGGTACGCAAGGACCGGGCGGCCGACCGCGCCCGCGCCCACCGCAACCGCCGGCTCCTCGTCCTCACCACCCGCGTGCTGCTGCTCGTGGTGCTCCTCGGCGCCTGGGAGGTGCTGGCGCGCACGGAGACCATCGACCCCTTCAACTTCTCGATGCCCTCGCGCATCTGGGACCAGATGGTGCAGTGGACGATGCACGGCACCCCGCAGGGTTCGCTCGGCGAGCAGGTGTGGGCCACGCTGCAGGAGGCGCTGCTCGGCTGGGTCTTCGGCGTCGTCGCGGGAGTGCTCCTCGGCATCGCGCTCGGCCGCGTCCCCTTCCTCGCCGACGTCCTCGGCCCCTACGTCAAGGTGCTCAACGCGGTGCCGAGGATCGTCCTGGCCCCGATCTTCCTCATGATGTTCGGCCTCGGGATGGCCTCCAAGGTCGCCTCCGCCGTGGTGCTCGTTTTCTTCCCGGTCTTCTTCAACGCCTTCCAGGGCGCCCGCGAGGTCGACCGCAACCTGGTCGCCAACGCCCGGATCCTGGGAGCGAGCAACCGCCGCGTCACCCTCCAGGTCGTCATCCCCTCCGCCACCTCGTGGATCTTCACCAGCCTCCACGTCAGCTTCGGCTTCGCCCTCATCGGAGCGATCGTCGGCGAGTACCTCGGCGCGGAGAAGGGCATCGGCCTGCTCGTGGCCCAGTCGCAGGGCACCTTCAACGCCCAGGGCGTGTACGCGGCGATGGTCGTCCTCGCCGTCGTCGCCCTCCTGGCCGAGGCCCTGCTCGCCTTCACCGAGAAACGGCTCTTCCGCTGGCGGCCCGGCGCACCGGGCAGCGAGCGCTGAACCGCCCCACGCCCACCCCACACCCCCCGACTCCACCGTAAGGAAACGGATCATGCGTACGTACAGCACGTCCCGCAGGACCGGAGGAAGACCGGCCAAGGTCACCGCGATGGCGGTCGCCGGGGTGATGGCACTGGCCCTGAGCGGCTGCGCCGACGAGTCGTCGGCGAGCAGCACGAGCAAGGACCCGCTCCAGGGCGACGTCGTCAAGATCATGGTGGGGGGCCTGGACAAGGTCATCTACCTGCCCGCGGTCCTCACCCAGCGGCTCGGCTACTTCGAGCAGGAGGGCGTGCGGGTCAAGCTGCTGAGCGAACCCGCCGGCGTCCAGGCCACCACCTCGCTCGTCTCCGGCGACGTCCAGGGCGTGGTGGGCTTCTACGACCACACCCTCGACCTGCAGGTCAAGGGCAAGAAGGTGGAGTCGGTGGTCCAACTGGCCCGCACCCCGGGCGAGGTGGAGATCGTCTCCAAGAGCGCCGCCGGCACGCTCGCCTCGCCGAAGGACTTCAAGGGCAAGAAGCTGGGCGTGACCGGACTGGGCTCCTCCACCGACTTCCTCACCAAGTACTTGGCGGTGAAGAACGGCGTGGACGCGGCCGACATCACCCCCGTCGCCGTCGGCGCGGGCCAGACGTTCATCTCCGCGCTGGAGAAGGGCGCCATCGACGGCGGCATGACCACCGACCCGACCGTCGCCCAGATCCTCTCCAAGGGCCTGGGCACCGTCCTGGTCGACATGCGCACGCCCGAGGGCTCCAAGGCCGCCCTCGGCGGCCTGTACCCGGCCTCCAGCCTGTACATGAACAACGACTGGGTCGACAAAAACAAGGAGACGGTCCAGAAGCTGGCCAACGCCATGGTCAAGACCCTCAAGTGGATGTCGGAGCACACCCCCGAGGAGATCGCCGACCAGATGCCCGCCGACTACGCCAAGGGCGGCAAGGACCTGTACGTGAAGTCGATCCAGTCCACGCTGCCCATGTTCACCAAGGACGGCGTGATGCCGTCCGACGGGCCCCAGACCGTGCTGCAGGTGCTCAAGTCCTTCAACCCCAACCTGAAGAACGCCAAGGTCGACCTCGAGAAGACCTACACCACGGAGTTCGTGAAGAAGGCGGGTTAGGCCCCCGCCCGGAGCTCCTGCAGCTCGGTGACGGCCACGACGTCCATCCGGGCCGGGGTGCCCAGGGCCTTCCCGCAGCTCTCCGGACGCGGCGGGGCGGAGGCGCCCTGGGCCACCTCGACCCGCCAGGCCCGGCCGTCGGTGTGCGCCACGGTCACCGTCCAGCGCGGGGCGGCCCCCTCGCAGGCGGTCACGTCCAGGGCGTCCGCGCCCTCCTCGCCGGTCAGGGCGCGCACCGCCAGGTCGGCGGCCTGGCCGGGGCGGTCCCACGCCGAGCGGCCCCGGCAGTCGGCGATGCGCACCCGGCCGCCGCGGGCCGCCTCCAGCGCGTCCTTGACCACGTGCGCGGTGGCCCGCCCGTACGCGTAGCCGTACGGCAGCACGAACAGGGTCGGCGCGAAACGGTGGCCGCCGATGTGGGTGACCTCCCACACCTCCGTACCGCCGGACGCGGCCAGTTCGGCGGCGAGCGGCCGGCCCAGCAGCGCGCAGCAGCGGTCCCGCTTGCCGTTGGTGCACACCAGGGCGAGCGGATCGCCCTCGTACGCCTCCCACAGCCCGCCGTGCTCACCGGCCCCGAGCGCCGCGAAGTCGAGCTCCGGCAGCGCGGCCGGATCGGCGAGGGCGGTCGTACGGATCCAGGAGCGGCCCGGCGCGGTGTGCGCGGCGAAGACGCGCTGCAGCGCCGGTTCGTGGCAGTCCGCGTGCCGGCCCGGCCGGCGGATCAGCGCGACGCGCACGCCGGTGCCCTCGACGGCCCGGGCCAGGGCCCGGCCGACGGCGGGGGAGAGGTGGCTGGAGGCGAGGGCGTCGGCGCCCCACGGTCCCGGCTGCTCGACGAGCAGCCACGTCCGCGCGGTCGCGGCCGTGCCGGCCAGGGGCTCGGCCAGCTCGCGGGAGGCGGTCGCACAGGTACTCACGTAGGTGAGCCTAACCTGACTGGGCGCCGGTGCGACACTTGGCTGATCAGTGCGCGTGACGCCCGTGCGCACGACATCAGTGTGGACGACAACAGTGCGGAGGATTCCCTTGGCCAAGCGGCAGATCCCGGTCGTCGTGCTCGCCGGCTTCCTCGGGGCGGGCAAGACCACCTTGCTCAACCACCTGCTCCGGCACAGCGGAGGCAGCCGCATCGGAGCCGTCGTCAACGACTTCGGCAAGATCGAGATCGATGCGATGAGCGTCGCCGGCCAGGTGGACTCGATGGTCTCCCTGGGCAACGGCTGCCTGTGCTGTGCGGTGGACACCAGCGAGCTCGACACGTTCCTGGACAAGCTCGCCCGCCCCGCCGCCCGCATCGACGTCATCGTCATCGAGGCCAGCGGCCTGGCCGAGCCGCAGGAACTCATCCGGATGATCCTCGCCAGCGAGAACGAGTCCATCGTCTACGGCGGGCTGGTCGAGGTCGTCGACGCGGCGGAGTTCACCGCCACCCGCGCCCGCCATCCCGAGCTCGACCGGCACGTGGGCATCGCCGACCTCGTGGTGCTCAACAAGGCCGACCGGATCGGCGACGAGGAGCGGGCCGCCCTGCTCGACACCCTCACCGGCCTCGCCCCCGGCACGCCCGTCCTGCCCGTCACCCACGGGCGCGTCGACCCTGGCATGCTCTTCGACCGCGCACCGCGCGAGGAGCACATCGAGGCCGTCAGGCAGCTCTCCTTCGAGGACCTGTGCCGGGAGGAGGACGACCACGACCATCACGGGCACCTGCACGCCGCCTACGAGAGCGTCGAGTTCGTCTCAGAGGCGCCCATGAACCCCCGCCGGCTGATGGCCTTCCTCGACAGCAGGCCCGAGGGCCTCTACCGCATCAAGGGCTTCGTCCACTTCGGCATAGCCGGCCACCGGCAGAAGTACACCCTGCACGCGGTCGGCGACTTCCTGCGCTTCCACCCCTCGCCCTGGGGGCGCTCGGAGACCCGCGCCACCCAGCTCGTCATGATCGGCAGCGGCATCGACGCGGCCGCACTCCACCAGGGGCTGCAGGAGTGCAAGGACCCCGCACCGCAGGACGCCGACGAGCACAGCATGTGGGGCGTCCTGCGGTACGTACGGTCGTAGGACCCGCCGGATCTACACCGGCCCGGCCACCACGGCCACCGGCTTGGCCAGGGCCACGCCCGAACCGTCGCGGCGCGGGTCGATCGCCGGCAGCTCCGCCGGGGCGCCGGCGGCCGTCGCGGCCCGGGCCGGGGAGCGGCCCGCCCAGGCGAAGACCAGGCAGTCCTCGCCCTTGAGGAAGCGCTGGCAGCGCACACCGCCGGTGGCCCGGCCCTTGCGCGGGTACTGGTCGAAGGGCGTCACCTTCGCCGTACCCGGCGAGGCCGTGCCCGGCAGCCCGCCACGGGCCCCCGCGACCGTCACCACCACCGCCTCCTCCGCCGGGTCGACGGCGGTGAAGGAGATCACCTTCGCCCCCGAGGACAGCTTGACGCCGGCCATGCCGCCCGCCGGGCGGCCCTGCGGCCGCACCTGCGAGGCCTGGTAGCGCAGCAGCTGGGCGTCGTCGGTGACGAAGACCAGGTCCTCCTCGCCCGTGCGCAGCTCGACCGCGCCGACGATGCGGTCGCCGTCCTTGAGCGAGATGACCTCCAGCTCGTCCTTGTTGGCCGGGTAGTCGGGCACCACGCGCTTGACCACGCCCTGCTCGGTGCCGATCGCCAGTCCCGGCGAGGACTCGTCCAGCGTCGTCAGGCACACCACCTGCTCGCCGTCGGCCAGCGAGACGAACTCCGCGACCTGCGCGCCGCCCGCCAGGTTCGGCGCGCCCGCCGTCTCCGGCAACTGCGGCAGGTCGATCACCCGCACCCGCAGCAGCCGCCCGGCCGACGTCACCACGCCGACCTCGCCCAGAGCCGTCGCCGGCACCGCCGAGACGATCACGTCGTGCTTGGCGCGCCGGCTCTCCTCGCCCGCGCCGGACGCCTCGCCCGTGGCCGTACGGGCCAGCAGACCGGTGGAGGACATCAGCACCCGGCACGGGTCGTCCGCGACCTGCAGCGGCATGGCCGCCGCCGGCACACCGGCCGACTCCAGCAGCACCGTGCGCCGCTCCGTGCCGAACTTCTTCGCCACGTCCGCGAGCTCGCCGGAGACCAGCTTGCGCAGCTCCGCGTCCGACTCGAGGATCTGCGTGAGCTTCTCGATCTCCTCGGTCAGCTTGTCCCGCTCGGCCTCCAGCTCGATGCGGTCGAACCGCGTCAGGCGGCGCAGCGGGGTGTCGAGGATGTACTGCGTCTGCACCTCGGAGAGGGAGAACCGCTCCACGAGTGACGCCTTGGCCGCCGCCGCGTTGTCGCTCGATCGAATGATTCGGATGACCTCGTCGATGTCCGCGAGGGCCACCAGCAGACCCTCGACCAGGTGCAGCCGGTCGCGCCGCTTGCCCCGGCGGAACTCGCTGCGCCGGCGCACCACCTCGAAGCGGTGGTCGAGGTAGACCTCCAGCATCTCCTTCAGGCCCAGCGTCAGCGGCTGGCCGTCCACCAGCGCCACGTTGTTGATGCCGAAGGACTCCTCCATCGGCGTGAGCTTGTAGAGCTGCTCCAGGACCGCCTCGGGGTTGAAGCCGTTCTTGACCTCGACGACCAGGCGCAGGCCGTGGGCGCGGTCGGTGAGGTCCTTCACGTCCGCGATGCCCTGCAGCTTCTTCGAGCCGACCAGGTCCTTGATCTTGGAGATGACCTTCTCGGGGCCCACCGTGAACGGCAGCTCGGTGACCACCAGGCCCTTGCGGCGGGCGGTGACGTTCTCCACGGAGACCGTCGCGCGCATCTTGAAGGTGCCGCGCCCGGTCTCGTACGCGTCGCGGATGCCGCCGAGCCCCACGATCCGGCCGCCGGTGGGCAGGTCGGGACCGGGGATGTACTTCATGAGCGTGTCGAGGTCGGCGCCCGGGTGCCGGATCAGGTGCCGGGCGGCGGCGATCACCTCGCCGAGGTTGTGCGGGGGCATGTTCGTCGCCATACCGACCGCGATCCCGGACGAGCCGTTGACCAGCAGGTTCGGGTAGGCGGCGGGCAGGGCCACCGGCTCGCGCTCGCTGCCGTCGTAGTTCGGGGAGAAGTCGACGGTGTCCTCGTCGATCGACTCCGTCATCAGCGACGTCGGCGCCGCCATGCGGGCCTCGGTGTACCGCATGGCCGCCGGCGGGTCGTCGTTGCCGAGCGAGCCGAAGTTGCCGTGGCCGTCGACCAGCGGCAGCCGCATCGAGAACGGCTGGGCCATGCGCACCAGCGCGTCGTAGATCGACGCGTCGCCGTGCGGGTGCAGCTTGCCCATCACCTCGCCGACGACGCGGGCGGACTTCACGTGCGAACGGTCGGGCCGCAGGCCCATCTCGTTCATCTGGAACAGGATCCGGCGCTGGACGGGCTTGAGGCCGTCGCGGGCGTCGGGCAGGGCGCGCGAGTAGATGACGGAGTAGGCGTACTCGAGGAAGGAGCCCTGCATCTCGTCGACGACGTCGATGTCGAGGATCCGCTCCTCGAACTCTTCCGGCGGCGGGGTCTTCGTGCTGCGGCGGGCCATCGCGGCTGCGGCTCCTTCGATCGATTGCCGGGGCTGGATCTGACGCGGACCATTGTGGACCGCTCCACCGACAACGCCGACCGCGACCCGGCCGCCACGCGTCACCACCCGTGCAGGGGACCCCCTCCGCGCCCGGGGAACTTCGCCGGAAGCCTGCGCGGTTGCATACAGTGACAGCACTGTTCAATCACGCGAGTCGTCGCGAGGCACCGCGAGATCTCAAGAGATCGAAGGGACGTACATGCCCATGGGTCACACGGCCACGCAACAGGCCGGTTCCGGCGGCCTGACAGCGACCGAGCACCGGCTGGCCAACGGCCTGAGGGTGGTGCTCTCCGAAGATCACCTCACCCCCGTGGCGGCCGTCTGCCTCTGGTACGACGTCGGCTCCCGCCACGAGGTGCAGGGCCGCACCGGCCTCGCCCACCTCTTCGAGCACCTGATGTTCCAGGGCTCCGCGCAGGTCAAGGGCAACGGCCACTTCGAGCTGGTGCAGGGCGCCGGCGGGTCGCTCAACGGCACGACCAGCTTCGAGCGCACCAACTACTTCGAGACGATGCC
The DNA here is from genome assembly GCF_039532865.1 of Streptomyces luteosporeus. Lineage (NCBI taxonomy): Bacteria > Bacillati > Actinomycetota > Actinomycetes > Kitasatosporales > Streptomycetaceae > Streptomyces > Streptomyces luteosporeus. Next base: position 285,642 of record NZ_BAAASL010000004.1, on the reverse strand, counting down.
CGCCCACCAGGTCGAGCTGGCCCTGTGGCTGGAAGCCGACCGAATGGGCTCGCTGCTGGCCGCCCTCGACGAGGAGTCGATGGAGAACCAGCGCGACGTCGTCAAGAACGAGCGCCGCCAGCGCTACGACAACGTGCCCTACGGCACCGCGTTCGAGAAGCTGACGGCCATGGCCTACCCCGAGGGCCACCCGTACCACCACACGCCCATCGGCTCCATGGCCGACCTCGACGCCGCCTCCCTGGAGGACGCGCGGGCCTTCTTCCGCACCTACTACGCGCCGGGCAACGCCGTCCTGTCCGTCGTCGGCGACATCGACCCGGAGCAGACCCTCGCCTGGATCGAGAAGTACTTCGGCTCCATCCCCGCGCACGACGGCAAGCAGCCCCCGCGCGACGGCGCCCTGCCGGAGACCATCGGCCGCGAGCTGCGCGAGGTCGTCCGCGAGGAGGTGCCCTCGCGCGCCCTGATGGCGGCCTACCGCCTGCCGCACGACGGCACCCGCGAGGCGGACGCGGCCGACGTGGCGCTGACCATCCTCGGCGGCGGCGAGTCCTCCCGCCTGCACAACCGCCTGGTGCGCCACGACCGCAGCGCCGTCGCCGCCGGCTTCGGCCTGCTGCGCCTGGCCGGGGCGCCCTCGCTGGGCTGGCTGGACGTCAAGGCGTCCGGCGGCGTGGAGGTGGCCGACATCGAGGCCGCCGTCGACGAGGAGCTCACCCGCTTCGCCGCCGAGGGCCCCACCCCCGAGGAGATGGAGCGCGCCCAGGCCCAGCTGGAGCGCGAGTGGCTGGACCGGCTCGCCACCGTCAGCGGCCGGGCGGACGAGCTGTGCCGCTTCGCCACGCTCTTCGGCGACCCGCAGCTGGCGCTCACCGCCGTCCAGCGCGTCCTGGAGGTGACCCCGCAGGAGGTGCAGCAGATCGCCAAGGCCCGCCTGCACCGGGACAACCGTGCCGTGCTGGTCTACGAGCCCACGCCGCAGACCGCGCCCACGGTCGACGAGGACACCATCAAGAACGCCACCGAGATCGAAGAAGAGGAGACGGCAAAGTGAGCGACGCCGTAGCCGCGAGCACGACGGACACCGCCGGCCCCTCGATGGTGTTCCACCCCCAGCCCAAGCCGGGCCTGCCCACCCCCTGGGCGTTCCCGGCCCCCGAGCGCGGGCAGCTGCCCAACGGCCTGACCGTGCTGCGCTGCCACCGCCCCGGGCAGCAGGTCATCGCCGTCGAGATCGTCCTGGACGTCCCGCTGGCCGCCGAGCCCGAGGGCCTGGACGGCGTCGCCACGATCATGGCCCGCGGCTTCTCCGAGGGCACGGACAAGCTCAGCGCCGAGGAGTTCGCCGCGGAGCTGGAGCGCTGTGGGGCCACCCTCGACGCCCACGCCGACCACCCGGGCGTACGGCTGTCCCTGGAGGTGCCGGCCTCCCGGCTGCCCAAGGCCCTCGGCCTGCTGGCCGACGCCCTGCGCGGCCCGGCCTTCCCCGACGGCGAGATCGAGCGCCTGGTGCGCAACCGCCTCGACGAGATCCCGCACGAGCTGGCCAACCCCGCCCGCCGGGCGGCCATGGCGCTGGCCGCCGAGCTGTTCCCGGCCGACGTCCGGATGTCCCGGCCGCGCCAGGGCAGCCAGGAGACGGTCGAGCGCATCGACGCCACCGCCGTGCGCGCCTTCTACGAGGCCCACGTGCGGCCCGCCGCGGCCACCGCCGTGGTCGTCGGCGACTTCACCGGCACCGACCTCGACCACGTCCTGCAGCAGTCGCTGGGCGCGTGGACGGGCGCGCCGGCGCAGCGGCGCGCCCCGCAGCCCGTCACCGCCGACGACACCGGCCGCGTCGTCATCGTCGACCGTCCCGGTGCGGTGCAGACCCAGCTGCTGATCGGACGCACCGGCTCCGACCGACACGACCGCATCTGGCCGGCCCAGGTGCTCGGCACGTACTGCCTCGGCGGCACCCTCACCTCGCGGCTGGACCGCGTCCTGCGCGAGGAGAAGGGCTACACCTACGGCGTGCGCTCCTTCGGGCAGGTGCTGCTGTCCTCGCCGGAGGGCACCGGCGTTTCCCTGCTCGCCATCAGCGGCTCCGTCGACACCCCCAACACCGGCCCCGCCCTCGAGGACCTGTGGACGGTGCTGCGCACGCTGGCCGCCGAGGGGCTGACGGACCAGGAGCGCGACGTCGCCGTGCAGAACCTGGTGGGCGTCGCCCCGCTGAAGTACGAGACGGCGGCCGCCGTCGCCGGCACGCTCGCCGACCAGGTCGAGCAGTTCTTGCCGGACGACTTCCAGGGGCACCTGTACGAACGCCTCGCGCTGACCGGCACGGTGGAGGCCACCGCCGCCGTCGTGAGCGCCTTCCCCGCGGACCGGCTGGTGACGGTGCTCGTCGGCGACGCGGCGCAGATCGCCGAGCCCGTGAAGGCGCTGGGCATCGGCCCGGTGACGGTGATCCCCGCCTGACGGAGCATCAGTTCGACTGAGGTGGCGCGTGGGTCCGAGGGGACCCACGCGCCACCTTTATGTCCACTTTCAGGCGGTGGTTGCGTGTTGGTCGTGTGGCGTACGTCATAAAAACCCACTTCTGTTTGCCGATCGAATCTGACGACGATTAGCGTCAGCTCGGCAGTCCGTCAGATCGGAGCCGCAAACCGCGGTCCCGGGCAGCCATCGCCGAGTCCCACGCGACCCCCAGGGCCGCAGGGAGCCGGGGACCCAAAGTCCCCTGGGGTGAATCGGTTCCCTTTCACGAGGGGACCGTAGGAGACCTTCCTGCTCCGAACCCGTCAGCTAACCCGGTAGGCGAGAAGGAAGGAAAGGATCAGCGACAGCCATGTCGTTCACCCGTCCCACCGGGAAGCACCGTCGTCCGAGCCGCGCCGTGCGCGTGGGCGCCAACGTCGCGGGCATCGCCACGCTGACCGCCGCCGGTGTGGTCGCCGGTGTCGCCGCCCCCGCCTTCGCCGCCTCCGACGACTCCCAGCGCCCCGAGGACACCGGCCTGAGCCAGGCCGTCGTCATCGGTGACGTCATGGCCGGCAACGTCGACGCCCAGGCCGAGACCCAGCGCGGCATCGCCGACGAGGCCAACGCCCGTCAGCAGGCCGAGGCCAACGCCAAGCGGCTGGCCGCCGAGGCCAAGCAGCGCGCCGAGGAGGCCCAGCGCAAGCTCGACGAGGAGCGCGCCGCCAAGGAGCGCGCCGCCCGCGACGCCGAGCGCAAGCGCCTGGGGACGTTCGTCAGCCCGATCGAGGGCTCCTACGTCTCCACCTCGTACAAGGCCTCCAGCAACCTGTGGTCCTCCGGCAGCCACACCGGCATCGACTTCCACGCCGAGACGGGCACCTCGGTGCGCGCGGTCGGCATGGGCACGATCGTCGAGGCCGGCTGGGGCGGCGCCTACGGCAACAACGTCGTGATCCAGATGGCCGACGGCACGTACACGCAGTACGGCCACCTGTCGTCCATCGACGTCTCCGTCGGCCAGTCGGTCACCCCGGGCCAGCAGATCGGCCTGTCGGGCGCCACCGGCAACGTCACCGGCCCGCACCTGCACTTCGAGGCCCGCACGGCCCCGACCTACGGCTCCGACATCGACCCGGTCGCCTACCTGGCCTCGCACGGCGTCAACGTCTGACGGCTCCCGCTTCCGCGCACGGCGCGAGCAAGGCCCCGGCCCCTGCGGCCGGGGCCTTCGTGCACCGTACCGGCTGGCCGAAAGGCGTCCGTGCGGCAGGAGGCACCATCGGAAATGCCCGGCCGGCTCGCATAGAGTCGCTGAACGGGCGTCAGACGACGGGGCACATCCGGAGGTACAGCGATGAGAGACCGTTCGTGAACGGCGACGGCGCCGGCACGGTGACCGTCCCCGGACCCGCCGGTGGCGGCGGAGGCCGGGACGGCGTCCGCCGGCTGTCCGCGCACGCCGTGTGCGCCGCCATCCGGGACGACATCGTCGCGGGCGTCCATCCGCCCGGCAGCAGGCTCGTCGAGGAACTCCTCGCCCGCCGCTACGGCGTCTCCCGCGTCCCCGTGCGCGAGGCCCTGCGCACCCTCGCCTCCGAGGGGTTCGTCACCACCCGCCGCCATGCGGGCGCCTGCGTGGCCGAGCCCAGCGAGCGCGAGGCCGCCGACCTGCTGGACGTCCGCGCCCTGCTGGAGCCGCTGGGGGCCGCGCGGGCCGCCCAGCGGCGCACCGAGGCGCACCTGAAGGTGCTGCGCGGGCTGGTCCGGCTGGGCCGCGACCGGGCCCGCGCGGACCGGGTGGGGGAGTTGTGCCGGCTCGGCGACTGGTTCGACGAGACCCTCGCCCAGGCCTCCGGCAGCCCGAGCCTCGCCGCGCTCCTCACCCAGCTGCGCCGCAAGATCGCCTGGGTGTACGTGCCGGTGCCGCCGGTGCGTCCGCTGGAGGCGTGGGAGACCTGCGGGGCGCTGGTGGACGCGGTGGCCCGCGGCGACGCCGAGCGGGCCCGGGAGCTCGCCACCCGCCGGGCCGGGCGCCCGCCCGGCGCGTTCCGGCTGCGGCCGGTGCGCGAGTCCGTGCAGAGCACGGGCGTCCCCTCCTAGGGCCCCGAAGGGGCGCGGGGAACTGCGCGACAAGCCACCAACGGCCTGCAGCCGACGTACCACCCCGGGACCTGCGGGCACGTCGTGGCCGATCGCGCCCGCGCGGCGGCAGCCGCACATCGACACTGCCCCGCGCCCCTTCGGGGCGCCATGGTGCCGCATGACGAAGGGGCCGCGGCGGCCGCGTGCGGGCCGCCGCGGCCCCGCCGCGGAAGGTCTTGGTCGGATCCGTGGATCAGACGGTCTCCGGGAGCTCCTCGAGCCCCTCGGCGACCAGCTTGGCCAGGCGGTCGAGCGCGGCCTCGGCACCCTCGGCCTCGGTGGCCAGGACGATCTCCTCGCCACCCTGGGCGCCCAGGCCCAGCACGGCGAGCATGGACGCGGCGTTGACGGGGTTGCCGTCCGCCTTGGCGATCGTCACGGGGACGCCGGCGGCGGTCGCCGCACGGACGAAGATCGACGCGGGCCGGGCGTGCAGGCCCTCGGCCCAGCCGACGTTGACGCGGCGCTCAACCATGGTGTTGCCCTTCGAGTCGACAGTGGTTGTCTAGACCATTGTGGCACGGGGGCCGCGGTGCCCCGGCCCGGCCGCCCGGCTGCGCCGTCCGGCCGGTGGACACGGGGCCGCCCGGCCCGGGCCGGCTGTCGGCGGGCGGCCTTACCCTGGCCCCATGCAGACGCCGCCCGAGCACGCGTACCCGGCCCACTGGGAGGCGGACGTCGTGCTGCGCGACGGCGGCATCGCCCAGATCCGCCCCATCGCGCCCGACGACGCGCAGCGCCTGGTGAGTTTCTACGAGCAGGTCTCGGACGAGTCCAAGTACTACCGCTTCTTCGCGCCCTACCCGCGCCTGTCCGACCGGGACGTGCACCGCTTCACCCACCACGACTACGTCGACCGGGTGGGCCTCGCGGCCACCGTCGCGGGGGAGTTCATCGCCACCGTCCGCTACGACCGCGTCGACGCCCGCGGCCTGCGCGCGGCCGCCCCCGCCGACGAGGCCGAGGTGGCCTTCCTCGTCCAGGACGCCCACCAGGGCCGCGGCGTGGCCTCCGCCCTCCTCGAACACATCGCGGCCGTCGCCCGCGAGCGCGCGATCCGCCGCTTCACGGCCGAGGTGCTGCCCGCCAACACCAAGATGATCAAGGTGTTCACGGACGCGGGCTACACCCAGAAACGCAGCTTCGAGGACGGCGTCGTCCGCCTCGAGCTCGACCTGGAGCCCACCGACGCCTCCCTCGCCGTCCAGCGCGCCCGCGAGCAGCGCGCCGAGGCCCGCTCCGTCCAGCGCCTGCTCGCCCCCCGCTCGATCGCCGTCGTCGGCGCCGGCCGCGAGGCCGGCGGCATGGGCCGTACCGTCCTGCGCAACGTGCTGGCCGGCGGCTTCGCCGGGCGCGTCCACGCCGTCAACCGCGCCTTCCCGCAGGAGCTCACCCGCCTCGAACCCGAGGGCGTCCCCGCCCACCGCTCCGTCGCAGGGATCACCGAGCCCGTCGACCTCGCCGTCGTCGCCGTGCCCGCCGCCCACGTGCCCGACGTCGTCGCCGACTGCGGCCGGCACGGCGTCCAGGGCCTGGTCGTCCTCTCCGCCGGGTACGCCGAGAGCGGCGCCGACGGGCGCCGGCGCCAGCGCGAGCTCGTCCGGCAGGCCCGCTCGTACGGCATGCGCGTCATCGGCCCCAACGCCCTCGGGCTGATCAACACCGCCCCCGGCGTCCGGCTCAACGCCTCCCTCGCCCCCGAGCTGCCGCCGCCCGGCCGGGTCGGGCTCTTCAGCCAGTCCGGCGCCATCGGCATCGCCCTGCTCTCCGAGCTGCACCGGCGCGCCGCCGGCCTCGCCGGCACCTCCACCTTCGTCTCCGCCGGCAACCGCGCCGACCTGTCCGGCAACGACCTCCTGCAGTACTGGCACGACGATCCCGACACCGACGTCGCCCTGATGTACCTGGAGTCCATCGGCAACCCCCGCAAGTTCACCCGCCTCGCCAAGCGCACCGCCGCCCGCAAACCGCTCGTCGTCGTCAAGGGCGCCCGGCACGGCGCCGCCGCGCCCGCCGGGCACGCCGTGCCCACCACCCGCATCCCCGACGCCACCGTCTCCGACCTGCTGCGCCAGGCCGGCGTCATCCGCGTCGACACGGTCACCGAGCTCGCCGACACCGGGCTGCTGCTCGCCGCCCAGCCCCTGCCCGCCGGGCCCCGCGTCGCCATCCTCGGCAACTCCGACTCCCTCACCCTGCTCACCTACGACGCCTGCCTGACGGCCGGCCTGCGCCCGCTGCTCCCGCGCGACCTCACCACGGCCGCCACACCCTCCGACTTCCGTACCGCCCTCGCCCAGGCCCTGGCCGACCGGGCGTGCGACGCGGTCCTCGTCACCGCCATCCCCTGGGTCGGCGACACCGCCCCCGCCGCCTCCGCGCCCGACCTCGCCGCCGCCCTGCGCGAGGCCGTGGCCGGCGCGCCGACGCCCAAGCCCGTGGCCGTCGTCCACCTGGAGATCCCCGGCCTCCCCGAGGCCCTCGCCGCCCCCGCCGGCGACGCCCCGCCCGGCGACGCCCCCGTGCCCGCCGTGCGCATCCCCGCCTACCCCGCGGCCGAGCGGGCCGTCGGCGCGCTGGCCGAGGCCGTGCGGTACGCGCGCTGGCGACGCGAGGTGGCCGCCGGAGGACGGGTGCCGGAGTTCGAGGACATCGACGAGGAAGGGGCCGCCGCCGACATCGCCGTGCTGCTCGCCGCCCACGGGGCCGGCGACCGGGCCGTCACCCTCTCCGCCGCCGACACCCAGCGGCTCCTCGCCCGCTACGGGATCGCCGTGCTGCCCGCGCTGCCGGCACCCGACGCCGACAGCGCCGTGCAGGCGGCCCGGCGCCTGGGATTCCCCGTGGCGCTCAAGCCCACCGCCCCCCACCTGCGGCACCGCGCCGACCTCGGCGGCGTACGGCTCGACCTCGGCGGCGAGAGCGAACTGCGCAGGGCGTACGCGGAATTGACCGAGCTGCTCGGCAGGCCCGCGGAGCTGCGCCTGGTCGTGCAGTCCATGGCGCCGCGCGGCGTCGACACCGTCGTCCGGGCGGTGATCGACCCCGCCGCCGGCGCCGTGCTCTCCTTCGGCCTGGCCGGCGCGCCCTCGCTGCTGCTCGGCGACACCGCCCACCGCCTCGTCCCGGTCACCGACCGCGACGCGGCCGATCTCATCCGCTCCGTGCGCACCGCGCCCCTGCTCTTCGGCTGGCGCGGCTCGGCCCCGGTGGACACCCCGGCCCTGGAGGAGCTGCTGCTGCGCCTGTCCCGGCTGGTGGACGACCACCCCGAGGTCGTGGGCGCCGACCTGGAGCCGGTGATCGTGGCCCAGCAGGGGGTGCACGTCCTGGGCGCCGCCATACGCCTGGCCGCGCCCCCGGCCCGCGGCGACCTCGGCCCCCGCAGTCTTCCCCGCTCCTGAGCCCGGCCGCGGGCCCCGCCCGGGCGCGGTCCGCAACCGGCCGCGGCCGGGGTTCGGCGACGGACGGGCCCCGTACGCCCCGTAGGATGGGAGCCATGGCGAAGACCGGTACGACCACCCAGGGGCTGCGCGCGGCGATCGAGCGCAGCGGCTACTACCCGGCTCTCGTGGCCGAGGCGGTGGAGGCCGCCGTGGGCGGGGAGCCGGTCGCGTCGTACCTGGTCCACCAGGAGACGACGTTCGACTCCAACGAGGTGCGCCGCCATGTGACCGTGCTGGTGCTCACCGACACCCGATTCATCGTCAGCCACACCGACGAGCAGGCCGCCGACGGCACCTCGCCCTCGCCGTACGCGACCACCTCCACCGAGTCCGTGAAGCTGGAGCGCATCTCCTCCGTCGTGCTCAGCCGCGTCGTCGCCAACCCCGAGGCGTACACCCCCGGCACCCTGCCGCGCGAGGTCGTCCTCACCATCGGCTGGGGCGCGGTCTCCCGCATCGACCTGGAGCCGGCCGCCTGCGGCGACCCGAACTGCGACGCCGACCACGGCTACACCGGCTCCTCCACGGCCGACGACCTCAGCCTGCGGGTGAGCGAGGCCGGCGACGGCCCCGACACCGTCCGCCAGACCCTGGACTTCGCCCAGGCGCTCTCCGAGGCCACGGTGGCCTCCGCGGCGACCGGCCGGTGATGGCCGGATCCACCCCGGGCCCCCTGGCCGCCGGCTCCGCCTGGCCCGAGCCGGCCCCGCTCGACCCCCGCGACGCCCCGCTGCCGCGCTACGGCACCGGCTCCCTCGCGGACCTGCTGCCCTCCGTCGCCGCGGGCCTGGGCGTGCCCGGGCTCACCTCCGGGCTGCACCTGGAGCCCGCCGACCGGGTCTGCGTCTTCCTCATCGACGGCCTGGGCTGGGAGCTGCTGCGCGACCACCCGGCCGAGGCGCCCTTCCTGCACTCGCTGCTGTCCACGTCCCTGAACGGCACCGGCGAGCCGATGACCGCGGGCTTCCCCTCCACCACGGCGACCTCGCTGGCCTCCGTGGGCACGGGCCTGCCGCCCGGCGCGCACGGCCTGCCCGGCTACACGGTGGCCGACCCGGCGACGGGGCAGCTGATGAACCAGCTGCGCTGGCGGCCGTGGACCGATCCGCACGCCTGGCAGCCGTACCCCACCGTCTTCCAGCTGGCGGACGCGGCCGGCATCGCCACCTGCCAGGTCTCCGCACCCGACTTCGAGCACACCCCGCTGACGCGGATCGCGCTCAGCGGCGGCACCTTCCACGGGCGGCTCTCCGGCGAGGAGCGGATGGACTTCGCGGCCGACCGGCTCGCGGCGGCCGACCGCGCGCTCGTCTACACGTATTACAGCGAGGTGGACGGCAAGGGCCACCGCTTCGGCGTGGACTCCGAGGAGTGGCGCGGCCAGCTGATGTACGTGGACCTGCTCGCCCGGCGCCTGGCCGAGCAGCTGCCGCCGCGCTCCGCGCTGTACGTGACCGCCGACCACGGCATGATCGACATCCCGTTCGACCCCGAGTCGCGGATCGACTTCGACCACGACTGGGAGCTGCGCGCCGGCGTCGCCCTGCTGGGCGGCGAGGCCCGGGCCCGCCACGTCTACGCCGTCCCCGGCGCGGCCGCCGACGTGCTGGCGGTGTGGCGCGAGGTGCTCGGCGAGCAGATGTGGGTGGCGGGACGCGACGAGGCGATCGAGGCCGGCTGGTTCGGGCCGCCCGGCGCGGGGGTCGACGACCGGGTGCACGCCCGCATCGGCGACGTGGTCGCGGCCGCCCGCGACGACATCGCCATCGTCGCCACCGAGACCGAGCCGAACGAGTCGACGATGGTCGGCCTGCACGGTTCGATGACGCCCGTCGAGCAGCTCGTGCCGCTGCTCGAAGTCCGCACCTGACCCGCCTCCGACCTGCGCGTCCCCCGCAAGCGCCCCTTCGATGGACCGACCGACGAAAGGCCCTGGCCTCCCCATGCCCGAGCTGGTGTTCTTCTCCGGAACGATGGACTGCGGAAAGAGCACCCTCGCTCTGCAGATCGAGCACAACCGCTCGGCACGCGGCCTGCAGGGCCTGATCTTCACCCGCAACGACCGCGCGGGCGAGGGCAAGCTCTCCTCGCGCCTGGGCCTGGTGACCGACTCGGTCGAGGCGGGGGAGGGGTTCGACTTCTACGCGCACGTCGTGGCCCACCTGTCCGCGGGCGGCCGGGCGGACTACGTCATCTGCGACGAGGCGCAGTTCCTCGCCCCCGAGCAGATAGACCAGCTGGCCCGGGTCGTCGACGACCTGGAGCTGGACGTCTTCGCCTTCGGCATCACCACCGACTTCCGCACCCGGCTCTTCCCCGGCTCCCAGCGCCTGGTGGAGCTGGCCGACCGCATCGAGGTGCTGCAGGTCGAGGCGCTGTGCTGGTGCGGGGCGCGCGCCACCCACAACGCCCGGACGATCGGCGGCCACATGGTCGTCGAGGGCGAGCAGATCGTGGTGGGAGACGTGGGCCAGCCCGAGACCGTGGTCGGGTACGAGGTGCTGTGCCGGCGCCACCACCGCCGCCGCCTGACGTCGGCCGCCGCCCGCGCGGCCGCCCTGTCGCCGGACGTGCTGCCGGTCGACCCCGACGCGTAACGCCTGTCCGCCCCGCAGGGGCGCGGGGAACTGCGCGACAAGTCACGACGCGTCCGCAGACAAAGTGCTGTGCTTCGCCCGGACCCCGGGGGTGGCGCGTTCGGCTGCGGGCCGTCGTGGCCGATCGCGCAGTTCCCCGCGCCCCTTACAGGGCGGAGGCGGGGCACAGCAGGGCGAACACCGCACCCTCGGGATCGGCGACCGTCGCCGTGTGCCCGGCCGGCGTGCGGTGCGGCGCGGTGACCACCCGGCCGCCCAGCTCGCCCACCCGCGCGGCCGCGGCATCCACGTCGGCCACCTCGAAGTACGTCAGCCAGTGCGGCTGGCGCAGTGCGGGCCCCGCGCCGGTGACCGAGGCCACGGGCCGGCCGTCCACGTGCAGCACGAGCTTGTCGGTCTGCGCGTCGCCGGCCGGCTTGGCCTCGTAGCCGAACAGTGCGCGGTAGAACTTCAGCATCGCCGACGCGTCGTGGGTGACCAGCTCGTGCCAGACCGGCCGGCCCGGGCCCGCCGGGCGGCCGGCCGGACGCGCGTCCCACAGCCGGCGTCCCTGCCACACCCCGAAGGAGGCCCCGGCCGGGTCCGAGGCGAGCACCAGCCGGCCGGCGTCCTCGGCGGCGAGCGGGCCCACGCCCAGCGTCCCGCCGGAGCAGTGCACCCACTCCGCGGAGGCGTCGGCGTCGTCGCTCGCCAGATAGGTGGTCCAGGCGTTGGCGTGTTGACGGTCCGGCGGCAGCTCGCCGATGCCGGCGACGTCGTGGCCGTCGAGCGCCGCCCGTACGTACGGGCCCAGTTGGCGCATGCCGGGGCTGTGGTAGGTCCAGCCGAACAGACTGCCGTAGAACTCCTTGATCGCTTCCAGGTCGTGCACCAGGAGACTGGTCCAGCACGGTGTGCCCGGCACCTGCCGCCCGGGTTCCGCCTCGCGGTGCTCGAAGGAGCCCCGTACATCGGTCATCGTCAGTTTCTCCTCGGACCGTCGTGGTGGCCGCGCTTCACGGTTCCCGCAGAGAATGCCCCAAAATCGCGGCCGGCTTCGGGCCCGCGGCGGCGCCGTCCAGTATCGATCAGCATCGCGCAGTTGGGCCAGGGGGCCGTTCGGCGCAACGGGGATACGCCAGGATGGGGGTATGGATCCCATCATCACCGTGACGGAATGGGCGAACGAGGCCGCCGGCGAACGGCCGCCCACGCTCCTGGACATCCGCTACCAGCTCGGCGGCCCGAACGGCCGTCCGGAGTACGAGGCCGGGCACCTGCCCGGCGCCGTGTACGTCGACCTCGACGCCGAGCTCGCCGCCCCGCCCGGGCCGAAGGGCCGTCATCCGCTGCCCGACGTGGAGCAGTTCGGCGCCGCGATGCGCCGGGCCGGGGTCCGCGCGGACCGGCCCGTCGTCGTCTACGACGGCGGCACCGGCTGGGCCGCGGCCCGCGCCTGGTGGCTGCTGCGCTGGGCCGGCCACCCCTCGGTACGGGTGCTCGACGGCGGGCTCGCCGCCTGGCGGGCCGAGGACCGGCCGCTGGAGAGCGGCGTACCGGAGGTGGCCGAGGGCGACTTCGTGCCCGCGCCCGGCGCGCTGCCGCTGCTGGACGCGGACGGCGCCGCCGCCCTGGCCCGGCGCGGACTGCTGCTGGACGCGCGCGCCGCGGAGCGCTACCGCGGCGAGGTGGAGCCCATTGATCCCGTCGCCGGCCACATCCCCGGCGCCGTCTCGGCCCCCACCACGGAAAACGTCACCGAGCAGGGCCTGTTGCGCCCGGCCGCCGAGCTGGCGGAGCGGTTCGCACGGCTGGGTGCGAAGGACGGCGTGGAGGTCGGGGTCTACTGCGGCTCCGGCGTCTCGGCCGCGCATGAGCTGCTGGCGCTGGCGGTCGTGGGCATCGACGCGGCCCTGTACGCCGGTTCGTGGAGCGAGTGGGTGGCCGACCCGGCCCGCCCGGTGGCCACGGGAGCCCAGCCGGGCTAGGCCGTGCCCGGCGGATCTTCGTTACGGGGCACCACGGTGCCCCGCAAGGGGCGCGGGGAACTGCGCGATCGGCCACCGACGGCCCGCAGCCGACGCACCATCCCGGGGTCCGGGCGAAGCCCGGCACTTTGTCTGCGGGCGCGTCGTGGCTTGTCGCGCAGTTCCCCGCGCCCCTACGGGGCGCCCGGTCAGTCCTGCTTCTTGCGGCGGGTGCCGAAGACGATCTCGTCCCAGCTCGGCACCGCCGCACGCCGGCCGGGGCGGACGCCGTCCGCCTCGGCCTGGCGGTCCGTGGTGCCGACCAGGCGCTCGCGGTGCCCGGCGACCGACCGCGGCATGAGCACGTCCGCGTACGCCGAGCCGGCGCTGGCGGCCGGCGCGGGCGGCTCGGCGATCTCCGCCTCGTCCTCCCGCGGGGACTCCGCGGGGGCCGGGGGCGCCTCGGGCACCACCATGTCGCCGCGGAAGCTGGGCACCGCTTCCAGCAGGCTGGTCAGGGAGTCCCGCTCCTTGACCGGCTCCTCCGCGGCCTCGCCGGAGGGTGCCTCCGGCTCCGTCGCGGGGGCCGGCACCTGCCGGTCCCGGTCCAGGCCCCGCTCGCGCGGCAGGCGGGCGATGCGCGGGACGAACGGGAAGCTCGGCTCGGGCGCGTCGTCGGTCTCACCGATGAGCGCGCGGGCCTCGTCGTCCAGCGCCTGAACGATCCGGCGCGGCGGGTCGTACGTCCAGCTCGCCGCGCGCGGCTCGCCCGCGGCGCGGTAGACGAGCAGCACCTCCCAGGTGCCGTCGTCGCGGCGCCAGGAGTCCCACTGGGCGGTGTCCTTGTCGGCGCCGCGCAGCACGAGCCGCTCGGCGACGGCCTCGCCCAGCGGCGGGCCGCCGGCGCTCTCGCCGGGACGGCGCACGGGAGTCTTGCGGGCGCGCTCGGCCATGAACGCGCGCTCGGCCAGGACCGGGCCCTCGAAGCGCCGCACCCGCTCGACGGGGATGCCCGCGAGCTGGGCGACCTCCTCGGCGGAGGCGCCGGCCCGGATGCGGGCCTGGATGTCGCGCGGCCGCAGGTGGCTCTCGACCTCGATCTCGATCTGGCCCAGCCGTGCACGGTCGTTGCGTACGGCGGCGCGCAGCCGCTCGTCGATCGGCAGCGTGTACTCCGTGCTGTCTGCCGCCTTGAGCACCAGCCGTGTGCCGTCGTTGGAGACTGCCACGACACGCAGTTCGGGCATGGGGACCTCCCGGGTGGTGCCTGCCGACGTCACCTGCGTCGCTGCTTCCGCTAGTCGAGTGTGGCCTGCCCGGGTAGCAGCCTGCCACAACCTTGCCGAGTTGACGGGGCCAGAGCCGCCCGGGCCCCTCCCGTCCGTTCCGTCCGTTCCGTTCGGATCCGGGCGACCGGACGGGATATTGGGGCCAGGGCTCGTCACAGTACTCCATTCGGGCCACTGGGGGTGGATCGGCGCGCCAGCGAAGTTCACCCGCGTCAGGGGAGTTGGAGCGCACCCCTCGGCCGGTAGCCCTTCCCACGGGTGGTGTGGTTCACACAATCGCCGGATCCGGAACTGTTCGTTAGGCTCGAATGTCTCTTCGCACTACAAGAGGGACGGAACGCACCGACAGAGGCTGGAGATGGACGAAAAACCCGAAAGCGAGGAAAAAGCCAAGGTCAAGCGTGTGGACCTGAGCGTCGCACAGGTGGCCGGAAGTGCCCTCGCGGCCGTGATCGCCGCCCTGCTGGCCGGCAAGCTCGGGGTCTACGGGACCGTCGCCGGTGCCGGTGTCGTCAGCATCGTGGCCACCACGGGTGGCACGCTCTTTCACCACTTGTTCAGACGTACGGGCGAGCAGTTGCGCGACGCGACCGGCGCCCAGTCCGCCGCCAAGCTGCGCAAGGTCCCCGTCGGCGCGGCCGGCCGGGCCGTGGACCGGGCGCGTCGGGCACGGCCCGGGGCGCACGCCGGTGCGTACCCCGGCGCGCACGAACGAGCGCGCTTCGACGACTCGCCGACTGCGTTCGAAGGGTTCTCCGACGCGTATTCCCCGGGCACCGTCCACGGCACCCGGCTGCGCGGCTGGAAGCGCTCCCTGCTGGCCGCCGGCGCCGTCTTCGTCCTGGCCATGGGCACCGTGACCGCGGTGGAGCTGGCCTCCGGTTCCAGCGCGGACGGCGACAAGGGCGGCACCACCGTCAGCCGCCTCTTCCGCCCGGACAGCGGCGGCGGCCAGGACGAGCAGCACGGCCCCTCCCACGACCGCACCCCGGACGGGACCACCGCGCCCGGCGACGAGGACGACAGCGGCTCCACCCCGTCCCCCGGCGCGTCGCAGCCCGGCGACGGCACGGGCAAGCAGTCGCCCGGGCCCTCGCAGTCCCCCTCCGGCGGCGGCAAGCCCACCCCGACGCCCGGCCCCAGCACCTCCCCGGACAGCGGCAAGGGCGACGACGGCAAGGGCGGGGGACAGGGCACCGGCCAGTCGTCCTCGCCGCAGCCGGGACAGAGCCCGAGCGGCCAGGCGGGGCAGAGCGGTCAGAACGCGGCGGCCGCCGGCGGCACGGGCACGGGCCCGTCCGCCAACGCCGCCTCCTGACCCGCGGCCCGGCTCACTCGCCCAGGACGCGCCGCAGGTAGTCGTTGCCGAAGACGCGGTCCGGGTCCAGCCGGTCCCGGACCGCCGTGAACTCCTTGAAGCGCGGATACAGCGCCGCCAGGTGACCGGCGTCGCGGGTGTGCAGCTTCCCCCAGTGCGGACGGCCCCCGTGCGCGGTCATGATGCGCTCGGCGGCGCTGAAATAGGCGCGGTACGGCGTGCCGCGGTACATGTGCACCGCGAGGTACGCCGTCTCGCGCCCCTGTGCCGTCGACAGCGGGACGTCGTCGGCCGGGGCGGTGCGCACCTCCACCGGGAAGCTCACCCGCAGCCGCATCCGTTCGATCATCGCCTCCAGCTCGCTCAGCGCCTCCATCGCGGCCTGCCGCGGCAGCGCGTACTCCATCTCCACGAAGCGCACCCGGCGGGGACTGGTGAAGACCTTGTACGGCACGTCGGTGTACGTACGTGCCGACAGGGCGCGGCCGGCGAGCGCGGCGATGCCCGGCACGGTGGCGGGCACGGTGCGGCCGAGCGCGCAGGCGGCACGGAAGACGCCGTTGGACAGCAGTTCGTCCTGCACCCAGCCGGCGGCGCGGCCCAGGGGAGCCGGGGGACCGGCGGCACGGTTGTTGCGCTTGGTGATGCAGCTTGTCGTGTGGGGGAACCAGTAGAACTCGAAGTGCTCGTTCTCCTCGACCAGCGCCTCGAAGTCCTCCCGCACCGCGTCCAGTGGCATCGGCTCCTCGCGGGCGGTGAGCAGGAACTCCGGCTCCACGGCGAAGGTCACCGCCGTGATGACGCCCAGGGCCCCGAGCCCCAGCCGGGCAGCGGCGAAGATCTCAGCGTTCTCCTCCGGGCCGCAGGTGAGCACCGAGCCGTCGGCCGTCACCAGCTCCAGGCCCCGGACCTGGGCCGCAAGCGACGCCGAGGCGCGGCCCGTGCCGTGGGTGCCGGTACTGATCGCCCCCGAGACGGTCTGCTCCATGATGTCGCCCATGTTCGTCAGCGACAGGCCGCGGGCGGACAGCGCCCGGTTCAGCTGCCGCAGCGTCGTCCCCGCGGCGACCGTGACCGTGCCCGCCGCCCTGTCCCGGCCCAGGACGCCGGTCAGCCGCTGCGGCTGCACCAGCAGGCCGTCGGTGGCGGCCGCGGCGGTGAAGGAGTGTCCGCTGCCGACCGCCTTGACCTTCAGGCCGTCCGCGGCGGCCCGCGCGACGGCCTCGGCGAGCTCCTGCGCCGAGGCCGGGGCCAGCGTCCGGGCCGGCCGGGCGGTGACGGTGCCCGCCCAGTTGCGCCACGCGCCGCCGCGCAGCCCGCGCCCGGTCGTGCGCCCGGTCGTGCGTCCGTCCGTGCTTCCGGCGGTACCGGATGACGTGTTACGAGATGAGCTGCTGTTCGTCGTCGCCCGCATCGGCGCGTACCCCCACCCGCTCAGGCGCCGGCCGCAGCCGGCGGTATCCGAGGAACGCGCCGACGGCCGCGAGCAGCCCCGCCGCGCCGGGCACCGCGTACCCCGCCCGCGCCCCGAACCCGTCGACCACCCAGCCGGCGGCCGACGACCCCAGCGCCACCCCGACCGCGAGGCCCGTGCTCGTCCAGGTCATGCCCTCGGTCAGCTTCGCGCGCGGTACGTGCTGCTCGACGAGGGCCATCGTCGTCACCATCGTCGGCGCGATGGCCAGGCCCGCGACGAAGAGCGCCACGGCCAGGACCGGCAGGTTCCCGACCAGTTGGAGGGGGATCATACTCACGGCCATCGCACACACGCCCACGACCCAGCGTCGGGCCGCGTCGCCCTTCAGGTGCAGCAGACCGAAGACCAGGCCCGCGATGCCCGAGCCGAGCGCATAGACGGCCAGCGGCAGACTCGCGGCCGACTTGTGGCCCTGGTCCTCGGCGAAGGCCACGGTGACCACCTCGATCGCGCCGAAGAGGGCGCCGGTGGCCACGAACACGGCCACCAGTACTTGCAGACCGCGGGAGGCGAGGGCCGAGCCGCCGGAGTGGTCGGTGCGCGGGTGCGGCCGCGGCTCGGTGGCGCGCTGCGCGGTCAGCCAGAAGACACCGACCGCCAGGAAGCAGGCGGCCAGCAGCGGGCCCGCCTCCGGGAACCACGACGAGGACAGGCCGACCGACAGGATCGGCCCGAGGATGAAGACCACCTCGTCGATGACGGACTCCGCCGCGTAGGCGGTGTGCAGGTCCCGCGGGGAGCCCGAATAGATCGCCGCCCACCGGGCCCGCACCATCGACCCGATGCTGGGCACGCAGCCGGCGCCGGCGGAGAAGACGAACAGGGTCCAGTCGGGCCAGCGCTGATGCGCGCTCACCAGCAGCCCGGCCAGCGCCAGGAGCGAGACCACGGTCGCCGGGCGCAGCACCCTGCTCTGCCCGTGCCGGTCCACCATGCGCGATATCTGCGGGCCGACGACCGCGGCCGACAGGGCGATCGTGGCGGATATCGCCCCCGCCAGGCCGTAGCGGCCCGTGATCGCGGAGATCATCGTCACCACGCCGATGCCGGTCATCGACAGCGGCAGCCGGCCTATGAAGCCGGCCGCCGCGAACCCCTTGGTGCCGGGGGCGGCGAAGATCGCGCGGTAGGGACTGGGCAAGGACGGCTCCCTGAAGAACGGGGCGAGCGGCGGGGCGAGGGCGCCGTAAGGAACGTTCGTGGCCGATACAGCTTACGGCCGCACCGCCCGACGGCGTAGGGAATTTCCGGCTGTCAGTGCAGGGTGGCAGGATCGGGGCCATGCCGGACCTGTCAGATCAGCCAGCCCACGCTCCGTACGACGCCCTGCTGTTGCTCTCCTTCGGCGGGCCCGAGGGGCCGGAGGATGTCGTTCCGTTCCTGGAGAACGTCACTCGTGGCCGGGGCATCCCGCGCGAGCGGCTCCAAGAGGTCGGGCAGCACTACTTCCTCTTCGGCGGCGTCAGCCCGATCAACGAGCAGAACCGCGAGCTGTTGCGCGCCCTCCAGCAGGACTTCTCCGCGCACGGCATGGACCTGCCCGTCTACTGGGGCAACCGCAACTGGGCGCCGTACCTGACCGACACCCTGCGCCGGATCGTCGCCGACGGGCACCGCCGCGTGCTCACCCTGGCCACCAGCGCCTACGCCTCCTACTCCGGCTGCCGGCAGTACCGCGAGAACATCGCCGACGCCCTCGCCGCTCTCGAAGCCGAGGGCCTGCCGCTGCCCCGCGTGGACAAGCTGCGCCACTACTTCAACCACCCCGGCTTCGTGCAGCCCATGGTCGACGCCACCCTCGCCGCGCTCGAACAGCTGCCGAAGGACGTCCGCGACGGCGCCCACCTGGCCTTCACCACCCACTCCATCCCCACCGCCGCCGCGGACACCTCCGGCCCCGCACCGGCGCACGGCGACGGCGGCGCCTACGTCGCCGAGCACCTGGACGTCGCCCGCACGATCGTGCGGGCGGTGCAGGAGGAGACCGGCGTCGAGCGGCCCTGGCAGCTGGTCTACCAGTCGCGCAGCGGCGCCCCGCACATCCCGTGGCTGGAGCCGGACATCTGCGACCACCTCGAAAGCCTGCACGCAGCGGGCGCGCCCGCCGTCGTGATGGTCCCCATCGGCTTCGTCTCGGACCACATGGAGGTCAAGTACGACCTCGACACCGAGGCCACCGCCAAGGCCGCCGAGCTCGGCCTGCCCGTCGCCCGCGCCGCCACCGTCGGCGCCGACGCGCGCTTCGCCGCCGCCGTGCGCGAGCTGGTCCTGGAGCGCGCCGCCACCGAGCGCGGCGAGCGGCCCGAGCGCTGCGCCCTGGGCGCGCTCGGCCCGTCCCACGACGTCTGCCCCGTCGGCTGCTGCCCGGCCCGCGCCCCCCGGCCCGCCGCCGCGGGCGCCGACAGCCCGTACGCGTAAGGAGCCCCGCTTCCGTGACCGACACCCCCCTCACCGACGAACTGCTCGCCGTGGCCCTGCAGGCCGCCGAGCGCGCCGGAACGCTCCTGCAGCAGGGCCGCCCCGCCGACCTCGGCGTGGCCGCCACCAAGTCCAGCGCCGTCGACGTCGTCACCGAGATGGACATCGCCGCCGAGAAGCTCATCACCGGCTTCCTCGCCGAGCACCGGCCGCACGACGGCCTGCTGGGGGAGGAGGGCGCGAGCACCCCGGGCACCAGCGGCGTGCGCTGGGTCGTCGACCCGCTCGACGGCACCGTCAACTACCTCTACGGCCTGCCGTCCTGGGCGGTGTCGATCGCCGCCGAGCTGGACGGCGAGGCGGTCGTGGGCGTCGTGGCCGCCCCCCTGCGCGGCGAGACCTACCACGCCGTGCGCGGAGGCGGCGCGTGGCTGGGCGAGCGCCGGCTGCGGTGCCGGCCCGCGCCGCCCTTCGGGCAGGCGCTCATCGCCACCGGCTTCGGCTACCTCACGGCCCGCCGCGCCGCCCAGGCGGAGGTCGTGCGCGCCCTGCTCCCCGAGGTCCGCGACATCCGGCGGGCCGGGGCCGCGGCGATCGACCTGTGCGACGTGGCCTGCGGCCGGCTCGACGGCTACTACGAGCGCGGGCTCAATCCCTGGGACCTCGCGGCGGGCGCCCTCATCGCCCGCGAGGCCGGCGCACTCACCGGCGGCCGCCCCGGCGAGCCGGCCTCCGGCGAGCTCGCGGTGGCGGCGCCCCAGGGCCTGTTCGAGCCCCTCCAGGCACGCCTGGAGGCCCTGGGCGCCTGGCACGACTAGCGCCCCGAGGGGCGCGTGCAGTGTCGATCTGCGGCTGCTGTTGCGTGGGCGTGATCGGCCACCGGCGGCCCGCGTGCGGCACTTCGTCTGCGGGCGCGTCGTGGCTTGTCGCGCAGTTCCCCGCGCCCCTACGGGGCATAGCGGTGCCCCGCACCCTTTCGGGTGCGGGGCACCGTCGTGCTCCGGCGTTAAGCCGGACTTACGTGGACGCCGTGTTCGGCGGCCAGTCGGTGGAGCTCGTCGAGCTCCGCCTGTTCGACGTCGGCGAGGTAGTCGTCGCCCGTGCGCAGGGCGTGGTCCAGGCCGGACCGGGTGCTCTCTATGCGCTGCAGGATGCCAGCGGTGAACGCGTCCATGGAACTGCGCCCCCTCGTCGTGGATGGGCGGCACGGGGGTGTGCCACGGCGATGAACGATCACGTACGGGGTACCCGCGTACGCGGATGCGTACGACGAAGCGTGATCGCGGGTGTGCAGACGTCTTCCCCATCCCCGCCGGGGCGGAAACATCGCATCCGGTCGACTCTTACAGCCGGTTTACCGACGTCCGAGGCAGGATGGAGGCACACCCTGACGAAACACATCCTTGGATGAGAAGGAAAGGATCAGCGCCGTGCGCGTACTCGTCGTCGAGGACGAGCAGCTGCTCGCAGACGCCGTTGCCACCGGACTGCGCCGGGAGGCCATGGCCGTCGACGTCGTGTACGACGGGGCCGCCGCCCTGGAGCGCGTCGCCGTCAACGACTACGACGTGATCGTCCTGGACCGCGACCTGCCGCTCGTCCACGGTGACGACGTCTGCCGCAAGGTCGTGGAGCTCGGCATCCCCACCCGCGTGCTGATGCTGACCGCCTCCGGCGACGTCAGCGACCGCGTGGCCGGCC
Source organism: Streptomyces luteosporeus (assembly GCF_039532865.1). Lineage (NCBI taxonomy): Bacteria > Bacillati > Actinomycetota > Actinomycetes > Kitasatosporales > Streptomycetaceae > Streptomyces > Streptomyces luteosporeus. The sequence continues at coordinate 264,836 of NZ_BAAASL010000004.1, read as the reverse complement.
TGGAGCTGGGCGCGGACGACTACCTGCCCAAGCCCTTCGCCTTCAGCGAGCTGACCGCCCGCGTCCGGGCGCTCGGCCGGCGCACCACCGTCGCCCTGCCGCCCGTCCTGGAGCGGGCCGGCATCAAGCTCGACCCCAACCGCCGCGAGGTCTTCCGCGACGGCCGCGAGGTGCAGCTGGCACCCAAGGAATTCGCGGTGCTGGAGGTCCTCATGCGCAGCGAGGGGGCCGTGGTCTCGGCCGAGCAGCTGCTGGAGAAGGCCTGGGACGAGAACACCGACCCCTTCACCAACGTCGTCCGCGTCACCGTCATGACGCTGCGCCGCAAGCTCGGCGAGCCCCCGGTGATCGTCACCGTGCCGGGCTCCGGATACCGGATCTGATCGGCCATGTCCTCCGCCACCCCACCGCCGGCTTCCGCGCCCCCGGCGACGCCCCCCAAGCCGACCTGGGACCCCCGCCAGCCGGTCGTCCGCCCCTTCCCCTGGCTGCGCCCCACCATCCGCATACGCCTCACCCTGCTGTACGGCGGGATGTTCCTGATGGCGGGCGTGCTGCTGCTGACGATCATCTACCTGCTGGCGGCCAACGCGCTCAGCGTCGGCAGCGAGCCGCTGATCAAGCTGGTGGACGGCAGCAAGGTGCAGGTCCCCGGCAACTCGTGTCCCGCGCTCAAGAGCCCGGGGCTGACCGCCGACCAGGCCAACAGCATCCTCGCCAGCTGCATGCGCGATCAGCGCGCCGTGGCCCTGGAGTCGCTGCTGCGCCGCTCGCTGCTGGCCCTCCTCGGGCTGGCCGTGATCGCCTTCGCGTTCGGCTACGCCATGGCCGGCCGGGTGCTCTCGCCGCTGGGCAAGATCACCCGCACCGCGCGCCGCGTGGCCGGCACCGACCTGTCCCGGCGCATCGAGCTCGGCGGGCCGGACGACGAGCTCAAGGAGCTTTCGGACACCTTCGACGAGATGCTCGACCGCCTGGAGCGGGCCTTCACCGCGCAGCAGCGCTTCGTGGCCAACGCCTCGCACGAGCTGCGCACACCCCTGGCGATCAACCGCACGCTGCTCGAAGTGCACCTGTCGGATCCCGGCGCCTCACCGGAGCTGCAGCAGCTGGGCAAGACGCTGCTGGCCACCAACGAGCGCAGCGAGCAGCTCGTCGAGGGCCTGCTGCTGCTCGCCCGCAGCGACAACGAGATCGTCGACCGCAAGCCGGTGGACCTGGCCGAGGTGGCCTCCCAGGCCCTGGACCAGGTGCGCAGCGAGGCCCAGACCAGGGGCGTGGAGCTGCGGGGCACCCGCCAGCCCGCGGTCGTCCAGGGCAACGGCGTGCTGCTGGAGCGCATTGCGCTGAACCTCGTGCAGAACGCGGTGCGCTACAACACCCCGGACGGCTGGGTGGAGGTCACCACGCAGGCCCAGCCCGGCCAGTCGGTGCTGGTCGTGGAGAACACCGGGCCGGTCGTGCCGGCGTACGAGGTGGACAACATCTTCGAGCCCTTCCGCCGGCTGCGCACCGAGCGCACGGGCAGCGACAAGGGTGTGGGCCTGGGCCTGTCCATCGTCCGCTCGGTCGCCCGGGCGCACGGCGGGCGGATCACGGCCGAGCCGCGCGAGGGCGGCGGCCTGATCATGAGGGTCGTGCTGCCCACGTGAGGACACCGGGCGCGAAGCCTGGGACAATGTCCTCGCCGGGTTCGCTTTGGGCGGAAAGTTCCGCTTCCGGCGGCACCTCGGTCGTGTGTGATCCGTCACATGCGCAGACTTCCGGCCATCTACTCTCCGTAGTGGCCCCCCGTGGCCCGGCGCCGGGAAAATGGGGGTTTCCGGGGGTCCTGATCACGGGAAGTACACGAAATGGCGTTGCCGGGAACGGCTTCCGGACGGTGTACGGTCCGGATCGCCACCCGTCCCGATCACCTCTTCAGGTGTGCGGTTGGGTGTCGATTGAGTAACAGACCTTGATGTGAGGCAAAATCTCCGCCTCGGGTCGGGCACAAGTCCGGCCTCTCACGCGTTACGTGCGCTGGAGATACCGCAGACACCCAGAGGGGGAGAGCGACATGGCAACGGACTACGACACCCCACGCAAGACCGACGAGGACGTCGACAGTGACAGCCTCGAAGAACTGAAGGCCCGGCGGAACGACAAGTCCGCCTCCAGCGTCGACGTCGACGACTTCGAGGCTGCCGAGGGCATGGAACTGCCCGGCGCCGACCTGTCCAACGAGGAGCTGGCCGTCCGGGTCCTGCCCAAGCAGGCCGACGAGTTCACCTGCATGAGCTGCTTCCTCGTGCACCACCGCAGCCAGCTGGCCCGGGAGAAGAACGGGCAGCCGATCTGCCGCGACTGCGAGTGAGGCGGCGGTCTGCGATGGCAGGCTCGATCCCGTTCCGCAAGCGCTCCTCCCGGCAGCCCACAGCGGCCCTGGGGGCCGCCGGGGAGCCCTCCGGCGGCCCGGCGGCGCCCGGTGCCCAGGAGGAGGGCGAGCGGGGCCGCTCGGCCGCGCTCGCGGCCGCCGCGCGCCGTGGCGCGGTGGTGCAGCTCAAGAGGAGCGGCCGGGGCGTGCGGGCGGGCCTGGGCGCCGTCGCCGACCTGATCGTCGCGAACGCCCCGCGCATCCCGGTGCGCGACCTCGCGACCCTGCGCAAGCAGTTCCCCGGGCTCGGGCCCGAGGAGCTCGCGGACAAACTGGTGGCCGGTGCCGTCCACGGCACCTCCACCGTCGGTGCGGGCGTCGGTGCGGCGGCGATGCTGCCCGTGCCGCCCGCCATGCCCGCCGAGCTCGCGGCGGAGATCATCGGCGTGGCCGCCGTGGAGTACAAGCTGATCGCCGAGCTGCACGAGGTCTACGGGGTGCGGGCCCCCGGCACCGCCCGCCAGCGCACCCTGGCCTATCTCGGGGCCTGGGCCGACGAGCGCGGCATCGACGTCACGTCCCCCTTGACCGTCAATGCCGCGCTCGGCGGCCAGCTGCGGCGCGAGCTGCGTCAGCGGGTCCTCAAGCGCTCCTTCCGCAACCTGCCCAACCTCGCCCCGTTCATGATCGGCGCGGCGGTGGGCGCGGTGATGAACCGCAGGGACACCAAGAAGCTCGCCGAGAAGGTCCGCGCGGACCTGCGCGAGCGGCAGGTGCCCTGGGGCGAGCTGCCCGAGGAGGGCCTGGGGCTGGCCTAGGCCGGTCTTGCGCGCACGTTCCTCACGCCGTGGCGGCGGTCGTCAGTGCGGCGGCCAGGCGCTCGGGGGAGCGGGTGGACAGGTACAGGTACGGCGTGGGGTCGGCCGGGTCGGTGACCTCCACGCGCAGGGCCGTGGGCACGTAGCCGCGCAGCAGCATGAAGGCGCGCACGTCGGCCTTGTGGGTGCGCCAGGCGCGCGCCTCCTCCGCGTCCAGCACCTCGGGCGTGCCCAGGGCCGTCAGCGGAATGCGGGCGTCACCCGCGACGAGGGAGTCGCCCACCACGCGGATGCGCACCGAGCCGTACGAGCTCACCGCCGCGGCGGCGAGCGCCCCGCCGCCGACCAGCCCGCCGAGCATGGGCAGGGGCCCCAGCGGCAGCAGGATCACCCCCATGGCGATCCCGGCGAGGACCGCGACGAACCACCAGGAGCGGGGGGCGGTCAGGCGTTCTTCGTAAGGCTGCATGTGCACAAGCTTGGCACGGACGGGACCGGGCGCCGTCCGCGCGGGTAAGGTCAGCCCCTGTGAGTGGACGAACGACAGCGCTGACACCGCCGGGGGACGCGGTCCCCCCGGTGCGGCACCCCGAAGCCCCCGCGCCCGGAGAGACCATCGGGTCGCACTACGAACACTGCTTCGGCTGCGGCGGCGGCCAGCCGCACGGGCTGCACCTGGAGGCGCGGGCCGGCGAGGGCGTGAGCGTCACCGCCGAGTTCCGGGTCAGGGAGGCCCACCAGGGCGCTCCGGGCCTCGCGCACGGCGGCGTGCTGGCCACGGCCCTGGACGAGACGCTGGGGTCGCTGGGCTGGCTGCTGCGCGTGATCGCGGTGACCGGTCGCCTGGAGACGGACTTCGTGCGGCCGGTGCCGGTGGACACCGTGCTGCACCTGCAGGCCGAGGCGCTGGCGGTGCACGGCCGCAAGATCTACTGCACGGCCACCGGTCGCATCGGCGGCCCGGACGGCCCGGTCGCGGTGCAGGCGGACGCGGTGTTCGTCGAGGTCAAGGTCGACCACTTCATCGCCAACGGCCGCAAGCAGGAGATCCAGGCCGCCCTCGCCGACCCGGATCAGGTGAAGGTGGCACGAGCCTTCGAGGTGAACCCGTGAGCCGGCAGCCCGTCGACGTACTCATCAATCGTGTGGATCCGCAGGTGCCCCTCCCCTCGTACGGGCACCCCGGTGACGCGGGCCTGGACCTGGTCACCACCGAGGCCGCGGTGCTGGCACCGGGCGAGCGGGCCGTGCTGCCCACCGGTGTCGCGATCGCGCTGCCCGACGGTTACGCGGCGTTCGTGCACCCCCGCTCGGGCCTGGCGGCCCGCTGCGGGGTCTCCATGGTCAACGCCCCGGGCACCATCGATGCCGGGTACCGTGGAGAGATCAAGGTGATTGTGGTCAATCTGGACCCGCGCGAGAGCGTCCGGTTCGAGAGGTTCGACCGGATCGCCCAGTTGGTTGTCCAGCAGGTCGAGAAGGTCCGCTTCCACGAGGTGGCGGAGCTTCCCGGCTCGGCACGGGGCGAAGGGGGCTTCGGGTCCACCGGTGGCCACGCTGCCGTGGGGAATGGATTCGCTTCGGTCGCCTGCGACCGGGAAGGACAGTGACGTGTTCGGTCGTCGCCGCAAGCGCAGCGAGGACGTTGTCGGGCCGGATCGCCTCGACGACGTGACCTCCGAAAATTCGGCTGAGGACCCCCTGGCGGGCGAAGCCGCGCAGGGCAGCGAGATGCGGGTCCGGCTGGAGCCGGGCCCCCGCCCCGACGGGCCGTGGGACGTCTCCGAGGTGCGGGACCCGGCCGACGGCCGGGTCGACCTGGGCGGGCTGTTCGTGCCCGGCGTCGAGGGCATGGAGCTGCGCGTCGAGGTCGCCGGTGACGCCATCGTCGCCGCGACGGTGGTGCTGCGCGACAGCGCCGTCCAGCTCCAGGCGTTCGCCGCCCCCAAGCGCGAGGGCATCTGGCCCGAGGTGCGCGAGGAGATCGCGGCCGGCATCACCCAGCAGGGCGGTGTCGTGGACGAGGTCGAGGGCCCGCTCGGCTGGGAGCTGCGGGCCCAGGTGCCCGTGGCGCTGCCGGACGGCACCCAGGGCGTGCAGCTCGTGCGCTTCGTCGGCTGTGACGGTCCGCGCTGGTTCCTGCGCGGCGTCATCTCCGGCCAGGGCGCGGTGCAGCCGCAGACCGCGGGGCTGCTGGAGCAGATCTTCCAGGACACCGTCGTGGTGCGCGGGCAGGGCCCGATGGCCCCGCGCGACCCGATCGTCCTGAAGCTGCCCGAGGACGCCCAGATGGTCGCCGAGGGGCTCCAGCAGGAGCCGTCCGGCTCCCGTTTCGCGGGCGGCGTGGACCGCCTGGAGCGGGGCCCGGAAATCTCCGAGGTGCGCTGACACACAAACGGGTACGGCTGCCTTTCAGGCGGCCGGAATCGAGTGTTTCACCGGGCCGGAATCCGCATTGCGGGTTCCGGCCCGGTCGTATGTGTGCAGGTCCTCCGCGGTCGCGTATGGATCGCGTCAAGGGCGCGCTAATGGCCGTAAGGGAGGCGTCAACGCAGGCCGTACCCGCCGGTATCGGATGTTTCCTCTAGAGGTCCGTTCACTCGAACCCTCTCTAGGAGCACACGATGGCCGACGTGGCCTTCGTCGTCACCACGTGCGCGGTCTTCGCGCTGGTGGCTCTCGTCGCCAAGGGGGTGACGAAGCTGTGACCGTCGAGAATCTTGTCGGCCTGGTCGTGGCCGTCGCCCTGCTGGGCTACCTGATCCTCGCCCTCGTTTTCCCGGAGAGGTTCTGAGCACGCCCATGAGCCCCGTTCTCTCCGGAGTCCTCCAGCTCACCGCCCTGATCGCCGCACTCGCCCTGGTCTACCGGCCGCTCGGCGACCACATGGCCGCGGTCTACAGCTCCGGCAAACACCTGCGCGTGGAGAAGTGGACGTACCGCCTGATAGGCGCCGACCCCGACGCCGAAATGCGCTGGCCGGCCTATCTGCGCGGCGTCCTCGCCTTCTCCTTCGTGGGCGTTCTCTTCCTCTACCTGCTCCAGCGGGCCCAGGGCGTCCTGCCGAAGTCGCTCTCGCTCGGCTTCCACGCCATCAGCCCGGACCAGGCCTTCAACACCGCCGCCTCGTTCGTCGCCAACACCAACTGGCAGTCGTACTCCGGCGAGCAGGCCATGGGCCACGCCGTGCAGACGCTCGGCCTGGCCGTGCAGAACTTCGTCTCCGCCGCCGTCGGCATGGCCGTCGCCATCGCCCTCGTCCGCGGATTCGCCCGCTCGCGCACCGGTGAACTCGGCAATTTCTGGACGGACCTCGTGCGCGGCACCGTCCGCATTCTGCTGCCCCTGTCCGTCGTCGGCGCGCTGGTCCTCGTCGCGTGCGGTGCCCTCCAGAACTTCTCCGGCATCCACGAGATCGGCCAGCTCACCGGCGGCACCCAGCAGGTGGGCGGCGGAGCCGTGGCCTCCCAGGAAGTCATCAAGGAACTCGGCACCAACGGCGGCGGCTATTTCAACGCCAACTCCGCCCACCCCTTCGAGAACCCCGACGCCTTCACCAACCTCTTCGAGATCTTCCTGATCCTCGTCATCCCCTTCGCGCTGACGCGGACCTTCGGCAAGCTCGTCGGCAACGTCAGGCAGGGCTACGCGATCCTGGCCACCATGGGCCTGATCTGGCTCGGCTTCACGGCGCTGATGATGTGGACCGAGTACGCCCACCACGGCGCGGCGCTGCAGGCGGCCGGCGGGGCCATGGAGGGCAAGGAGCAGCGCTTCGGCGTCGGCGCCTCAGCGATCTTCGCCACCAGCACGACGCTCACCTCCACCGGCGCCGTGGACTCCTTCCACTCCTCCTTCACCGGCCTCGGCGGCGGCATCACCCTGCTGGGCATGATGCTCGGCGAGATCGCCCCCGGCGGCGTGGGCTCCGGCCTGTACGGCATGCTCGTCATGGCCGTCATCGCGGTCTTCATCGCCGGCCTGATGGTCGGCCGCACGCCTGAGTACCTGGGCAAGAAGATCGGCACCCGGGAGATCAAGCTCGCCGCCTGCTACATCCTGATCACCCCGACCCTCGTGCTCGGCTTCACCGCGCTGTCGATGGCCCTGTCCTCGCCGCCGGAGTCGATCCTCAACACCGCGGGCAACTCGGTGGACGGCAGCGGCGCCCACGGCTTCTCCGAGGTGCTCTACGCCTTCACCTCCGGCGCCAACAACAACGGCTCCGCCTTCGCCGGCCTGAACGCCAACACCCCCTGGTACAACACCACCATCGGCCTGGCCATGCTGCTCGGCCGCTTCCTGCCGATGGTCTTCGTCCTGGCGCTCGCCGGATCGCTGGCCGAGCAGCAGCCCGTCCCCGAGACCGCGGGCACCCTGCGCACCGAGAAGCCGCTCTTCGCCGGCCTGCTCGTCGGCGCGATCATCGTCATCACCGGTCTCACCTACTTCCCGGCCCTGGCCCTTGGCCCGATGGCGGAGGGACTTTCATGAGCACCACCACCCCTGTCCGTACCGCCACCGAGGACTCCGGGGACACCCCCGGGCAGAGCGGCGGCCACGAGCCCGGCCGGGTCCCCTCCGGCCTGTTCGACCCCGCGCAGCTGCTGAAGTCCCTGCCGGACGCCTTGCGCAAGCTCGACCCGCGGGTGATGGTCAAGTCCCCCGTGATGTTCGTGGTCGAGGTCGGCTCGGTCGTCACCACCGGCCTGGCCCTCGCCCACCCCGGCGACTGGTTCGGCTGGGCCATCACCGTCTGGCTGTGGCTGACCGCGATCTTCGCCAACCTCGCCGAGGCCGTCGCCGAGGGCCGCGGCAAGGCCCAGGCCGACACCCTGCGCAAGGCCAAGACCGACACCGTCGCCCGCCGGCTGACCGCCGGCGGCGCGGAGGAGTCCGTGCCCGGCACCGACCTGCGCGTGGGCGACCTGGTGGTGTGCGAGGCCGGCGACGTCATCCCCGGCGACGGCGACGTCGTCGAGGGCGTGGCCTCCGTCGACGAGTCGGCCATCACGGGCGAGTCCGCGCCGGTCATCCGCGAGTCCGGCGGCGACCGCTCGGCCGTCACCGGCGGTACGAAGGTGCTGTCCGACCGCATCGTCGTCAAGATCACGACGAAGCCGGGGGAGACCTTCATCGACCGGATGATCAACCTGGTCGAGGGCGCCGCCCGGCAGAAGACGCCGAACGAGATCGCCCTCAACATCCTGCTGGCCTCGCTCACCATCGTCTTCCTCCTGGCCGTCCTCACCCTGCAGCCCTTCGCGATCTACGCGAAGGCCGAGCAGACGATGATCGTGCTCGCGGCGCTGCTGGTCTGCCTCATCCCCACCACCATCGGCGCCCTGCTCTCGGCGATCGGCATCGCCGGCATGGACCGGCTCGTCCAGCGCAACGTCCTGGCCATGTCCGGCCGCGCCGTCGAGGCCGCGGGAGACGTCTCCACGCTGCTGCTCGACAAGACCGGCACCATCACCTACGGCAACCGCCGCGCCGCGGAGTTCGTCCCCGTCAAGGGCACGACGGCCGCCGAGGTCGCCGACGCCGCCCAGCTGTCCTCGCTGGCCGACGAGACGCCCGAGGGCCGCTCGGTCGTCGTCCTCGCCAAGGAGAAGTACGGCCTGCGCGAGCGCCACGAGGGCGAGCTGGTGGGCGCCGAGTGGGTGCCCTTCACCGCCCAGACCCGCATGTCGGGCGTGGACGCCGACGGCCGCAAGGTCCGCAAGGGCGCGACCGGTTCGGTCATCTCCTGGGTCGAGGAGCGCGGCGGCCGCGTCGCCGCGGACGCCCGTACGCTCACCGACGCGATCTCCCAGGCCGGCGGCACCCCGTTGCTCGTCGCCGTGGAGGACGACAAGGGGGCCCGGGTCCTCGGCGTCATCCACCTCAAGGACGTCGTCAAGGAAGGCATGCGCGAGCGGTTCGACGAGCTGCGCGCCATGGGCATCAAGACCGTCATGATCACGGGTGACAACCCGCTGACGGCCAAGGCCATCGCCGAGGAGGCCGGCGTCGACGACTTCCTCGCCGAGGCCACCCCCGAGGACAAGATGGCGCTCATCAAGCGCGAGCAGTCCGGCGGCAAGCTCGTCGCCATGACCGGCGACGGCACCAACGACGCCCCGGCCCTGGCGCAGGCGGACGTCGGCGTGGCCATGAACACCGGCACCTCGGCCGCCAAGGAGGCCGGGAACATGGTGGACCTGGACTCCGACCCCACCAAGCTCATCGAGATCGTCGAGATCGGCAAGCAGCTGCTCATCACGCGCGGCGCCCTGACGACCTTCTCCATCGCCAACGACGTCGCGAAGTACTTCGCCATCATCCCGGCGATGTTCGCGGTCGCCTACCCCGGCCTGGACAAGCTCAACATCATGGGCCTGCACTCGCCGCAGTCGGCGATCCTGTCGGCGGTCGTCTTCAACGCGCTGATCATCGTCGCGCTGGTGCCGCTCGCCCTGAAGGGCGTGCGCTACCGCCCGATGAGCGCGGACGCCATGCTCCGCCGCAACCTCTTGATCTACGGACTGGGCGGCCTGATCTCCCCGTTCATCGGCATCAAGATCATCGACCTGCTCATCTCCCTCATCCCTGGCATCGGGTGACGTCATGAACAACTCCGTACGCACCACGGCCCGCCTGGTCGGCGCGGGGCTGCGCGCCCTGCTCGTCCTCACGCTGGTCTGCGGCGTGATCTACCCGCTGGTCGTCACCGGCATCGCCCAGGCCGCCTTCAACGACAAGGCCAACGGCTCGGAGATCAAGGTCGACGGCAAGCCGGTCGGCTCCCGGCTGCTCGGCCAGAGCTACGACCTCGACAAGAAGGACAAGGACGGCAACCCCCTGCCCGACCCGAAGTTCTTCCAGGGACGCCCCTCGGCGGCCGGCGCCAACACCGAGAACACGCAGGACAAGCTCGTGGTCTCCGGCGCCTCCAACCTCGCCGCCGACAGCAAGGTGCTGCTCGACAACGTCACCAAGCGGCGCGCCGACATCGCCGCCTTCAACGGCGTCCCCCCGTCCGAGGTGCCGGTGGACGCCCTGACCGCCTCGGCCTCCGGCCTCGACCCCGACATCTCCCCGGCCTACGCCCGGCTGCAGGTGGCACGCGTCGCCAAGGCCCACCACCTGCCCGAGGCGAAGGTCGCCGGGCTCGTGGAGGACCACGTCCAGGGGCGCCTGCTCGGCTTCATGGGCGAGGAGCACGTCAACGTCCTCGAACTCAACATCGCCCTGCGCGAACTGACGCGCTGAGCCCCGGACCCGTGGGGTAAAGTCGTGGCCCGGCGAGATCCGTGATCTTGCCGGGCCACGACGACATCAGGAGGTGAGACCCATTACCGCTGCAGCAGGCCGGGCGCTCTCACCCGCGACCACGTCCAGGTGACGTCGAGAGAGCGCCCTTCGGTCCCCCGAAAGGCTCTTTCATGTCCCACACCCTCATCACCAGGCTCCGCGCCGCCGGCTGCGTCTTCGCCGAGGACGAGGCCGCCCTCATCCTCGCCACCGCCCGCACCCCGGCCGACGCCGAGGCCATGGCCGGGCGGCGCGTCGCCGGGCTGCCCCTCGAACACGTCCTCGGCTGGGCCGAGTTCCACGGCCTGCGCATGGCCGTCGACGCCGGCGTCTTCGTCCCGCGCCGCCGTACGGAGTTCCTCGCGGCCCGCGCCGCGGCCCTGGCCGCACCCGGCTCCGTCGTCCTCGACCTGTGCTGCGGCACGGGCGCGCTCGGCGCGGCCGTCGCCGCCGCCGTCGGCGGCATCGAACTGCACGCCGCCGACATCGACCCGGCCGCGGTGCGCTGCGCCCGCCGCAACCTCGCCCCCTTCGGCGGCCGGGTCCACGAGGGCGACCTGTACGCCCCGCTGCCCGCCTCCCTGCGCGGCCGCGTCGACGTACTGATCGCCAACGCCCCCTACGTCCCCTCTGACGAAATCCCCCTGCTGCCCTCCGAGGCCCGCGACCACGAACCGCTGGTGGCGCTCGACGGCGGCAGCGACGGGCTGGCCGTCCAGCGCCGCGTCGCGGCCGCCGCCCGCGAGTGGCTCGCCCCGGGCGGCCACCTGCTGGTCGAGACCGGCGCACGGCAGGCCGCCCTGACCGCCGCCCTCTTCACGGCCGGCGGCCTGGAGCCGAGCGTGGCCACGTGCGAGGAGCGCTGCGCGACGGTCGTCATCGGCCAACGCCCGGGAGCCGGGCGGCACTGAGGCACGTTCGCCGGACGTGCCGGGTCCGCTCGCGGGCCCGGGCCTCACCACACGTCGCCCGGGCGCCAGTCGCACGTGAGCTCCCCGGCGGTGTCGACCCGGGTGCCGTTGACCGGCAGCACGAAGATGCCGCCGGCCTCCTCCGGCATGCGGTGGAGGCCCGTCGGGGCGAGCACGGACAGCGGGCCGTGCCAGGGCTGCCAGCCGCGGCCCCGGTAGAGCGGCACGGCCTCGTCCGCGGCGCCGAGCGCGCCCAGCTCGTACGCGCCGTCGCGCAGCACCCGCTCCAACGTGGCCATCACGGCCGAGGCGTGGCCCCGGCGGCGCCGGTCGGCCCGTACGGCGACCCCCTCGACGTACCCGGTGCGCAGCGCCCGGCCGCCGTGCAGGAGCCGGCGCTGCACCAGGGAGCCGTGGGCGAGGACGGCCCCGTCCTCGTCGAGGACGAGGGCGTGCATGCCGCCGACGGTGTGGTCCCAGTCGTCGTCGGTGAAGTCGTCGAAGGCCGCGTCCATCAGGGAGCGGACGGCGTCGAGCTCGGCGGCCGTGAGGTCGGAGGTGTGCACGGAGCGTATACGCATCGGCATGGCGGCGGTCCCTCGCGTCGGCGGTGGCGTCATTGTGCCGCCGCGCGCCCGGGTGCCGCACCCGGTTTCCCGTCCTCCCGGCTGCGGGCGTCAGAGCTGCGTCAATACCTGCCCCCGAGGCGGCCGGCGTCCGAAATGTCCCGAAGGTTGGCCGTAAGGTCGACGGTATGCGGCGAAGCGAACACCGTCGCGACACGTGAAAGACAATGGGGCCATGGGACGCGGCAACCTTCGCATCTATCTCGGGGCGGCGCCGGGCGTCGGCAAGACGTACGCGATGCTCTCGGAGGCGCACCGCAGGGTGGAGCGGGGCACCGACGTGGTCGTCGGCTTCGTGGAGCACCACGGCCGCCCCCGCACCGAGGTGATGCTGCACGGCCTGGAGCAGGTGCCCCGCCGCGAGATCACCTACCGCGAGTCGGCCTTCACCGAGATGGACGTCGACGCGGTCCTGGCCCGCCGCCCGGCCGTCGCCCTCGTCGACGAGCTGGCCCACACCAACGTCCCCGGCTCCCGCAACACCAAGCGCTGGCAGGACGTCGAGGAGCTGCTGCAGGCCGGCATCGACGTCGTCTCGACCGTCAACATCCAGCACCTGGAGTCGCTCGGCGACGTCGTCGAGTCGATAACGGGCGTGCGCCAGCGCGAGACCGTCCCCGACGAGGTGGTGCGCCGCGCGGACCAGATAGAGCTGGTCGACATGTCGCCGCAGGCGCTGCGCCGCCGCATGGCGCACGGCAACATCTACAAGCCCGACAAGGTCGACGCCGCCCTCTCCAACTACTTCCGCCCCGGCAACCTGACCGCCCTGCGCGAACTGGCCCTGCTGTGGACGGCCGACCGGGTCGACGAGTACCTGCGGCAGTACCGCACCGAGCACGACGTCTCGCGCATCTGGCACGCCCGCGAGCGCATCGTCGTGGGCCTGACCGGCGGCCCCGAGGGCCGCACCCTCATCCGCCGTGCGGCCCGCATGGCCGCCAAGGGCTCCGGCAGCGAGATCCTCGCCGTGTACATCGCCCGCAGCGACGGCCTGACCTCGGCCTCCCCCAAGGAGCTGGCCGTCCAGCGCACGCTGGTGGAGGACCTGGGCGGCACGTTCCACCACGTCATAGGGGACGACGTGCCGGCCTCGCTGCTGGAGTTCGCGCGCGGGGTCAACGCCACCCAGATCGTGCTCGGTTCCAGCCGCCGCAAGACCTGGCAGTACATCTTCGGCCCCGGCGTGGGCGCGACCGTCGCCCGCGACTCCGGCCCCGACCTCGACGTGCACATCGTCACCCACGACGAGGTCGCCAAGGGCCGCGGCCTGCCCGTGGCCCGCGGCGCCCGCCTCGGCCGCGGCCGCATCCTCGCCGGCTGGCTGGTCGGCGTGGGGATGCCGACGCTGCTCACCCTGCTGCTCACCCGCGTCATCCCGGCGGACCTCGGGCTCGCCAACGACATGCTGCTGTTCCTGTGCGCGACGGTGGCGGCGGCCCTGCTGGGCGGCCTGCTGCCGGCCCTGGCCTCGGCGGCCTTCGGCTCCCTGCTGCTCAACTACTACTTCGTCGAGCCGCTGCACCAGTGGACGATCACGGACCCCAAGAACATCATCGCGATCACGATCTTCGTCTTCGTGGCCGTGTCCGTGGCCTCCGTGGTGGACCTCGCCGCCCGCCGCACCCACCAGGCCGCCAGGCTCCGGGCCGAGTCGGAGATCCTCTCCTTCCTCGCCGGCAGCGTCCTGCGCGGCGAGACCAGCCTGGACGCCCTGCTGGAGCGGGTCCGCGAGACCTTCGCCATGGAGTCGGTCGCCCTGCTGGAGCGGGCCAGCGAGGTCGAGCCGTGGACGTGCGTGGGCAGCGTCGTCACCGGCAACGGCAAACAGCTGCTGCGGCCCGAGGACGCCGACGTCGACATGCCGGTGAGCGACAACCTCGCCCTGGCCCTCTCGGGCCGCGTGCTGCCCGCCGAGGACCGGCGCGTCCTGGCCGCCTTCGCCGCCCAGGCGGCGGTCGTCCTCGACCGGCAGCGGCTCGTCGACCGGGCCGAGCAGGCCCGCCGGCTCGCCGAGGGCAACCGCATCCGCACCGCCCTGCTGGCCGCCGTCAGCCACGACCTGCGCACCCCCCTCGCCGGCATCAAGGCCGCCGTGACGTCCCTGCGCTCCGACGACGTCGCCTGGTCGCCCGAGGACGAGGCCGAGCTGCTGGCCGGCATCGAGGACGGCGCCGACCGGCTCGACCACCTCGTCGGCAACCTCCTCGACATGTCCCGCCTGCAGACCGGCACGGTCACCCCGCTGATCAGGGAGATCGACCTCGACGAGGTCGTCCCCATGGCGCTGGGCGGCGTGCCCGAGGGCAGCGTCGACCTCGACATCCCCGAGTCGCTGCCCATGGTCGCCGTCGACCCCGGCCTGCTGGAGCGCAGCGTGGCCAACATCGTCGAGAACGCGGTCAAGTACAGCCCCGGCGGCACCCCGGTCCTGGTCTCCGCCAGCGCCCTGGGCGAGCGCGTCGAGGTGCGCGTCGCCGACCGCGGGCCCGGCGTGCCCGACAGCGCCAAGGACCGCATCTTCGAGCCCTTCCAGCGCTACGGCGACGCCCCGCGCGGCGCCGGCGTGGGCCTGGGCCTCGCCGTCGCCCGCGGCTTCGCCGAGGCCATGGGCGGCACGCTGACGGCCGAGGACACCCCCGGCGGCGGCATGACCATGGTCCTGACCCTGTGCGCCGCCGCCGGCCGCCCGCCCGTACGGCCGGACCTGCCCGCCCAGGTCACGACGTGAGCCCGGGCTCCGCGTACGGGCCGTACGCACACAGCAGACAGAACCGAACAGCAGAGGTGGATGCCGCATGAACCGGGTGCTCGTGGTCGACGACGAGCCGCAGATCGTCCGCGCCCTCGTGATCAACCTCAAGGCGCGGAAGTACGAGGTCGACGCCGCGCCCGACGGCGCCACCGCGCTCCAGCTCGCCGCCGCGCGCCACCCCGACGTCGTCATCCTCGACCTCGGCCTGCCCGACATGGACGGCGTCGAGGTCATCAAGGGACTGCGCGGCTGGACCCGGGTGCCGATCCTGGTGCTCTCGGCCCGCCAGACCTCCGACGAGAAGGTCGAGGCGCTCGACGCGGGCGCCGACGACTACGTCACCAAGCCCTTCGGCATGGACGAGCTGCTGGCCCGGCTGCGCGCCGCCGTGCGCCGCGCCGAGCCGGTGGGCGCCTCGGCCACGGGCGACGACGCGATCGTCGAGACGGCGGCCTTCACGGTCGACCTCGCGGCGAAGAAGGTCAACCGGGGCGGCACGGACGTCCGCCTCACCCCGACGGAATGGCACCTGCTGGAGGTGCTGGTACGCAATACGGGGCGTCTCGTGAGCCAGAAGCAGCTGCTGCAGGAGGTCTGGGGCCCCTCCTACGGCACGGAGACGAACTACCTGCGCGTCTACATGGCCCAGCTGCGCCGCAAGCTGGAACAGGACCCCTCGCACCCCAAGCACTTCGTCACCGAGCCGGGGATGGGCTACCGCTTCGAGGCGTGAGCGCGGCTACGGAACCGGCGGGCCGTCACCGTACGGTACGGGTCGTCGCCGCTGCTCCGGGGGCCCTCGTGCCCCGCTACGCTGGGGGCATGAGTGCCGAACCCCGTTCCGACAAGCCGACCGGCCGTTTCCGCCGGATGCTCGACCGGCTTTCCACCTCGCAGGAGGAGCTGCACCACGCCGAGCTGCAGCAGGACACGGCGGCCACCGGCTGCGCGCGCATATGCGACTGCGACGACCGGGACATAGTCAAGGTCACCGGCACGCTGCGGACCGTCACCCTGCGTCCGCGGGCCGGGGTCCCCGCGCTCGAGGCCGAGCTGTTCGACGGTTCGGGCGCGATCGACGTCGTATGGCTGGGCCGCCGCTCCATCGCGGGCATCGAGCCCGGCCGTAAGCTGATCGCCTCCGGCCGGGTCTCCATGAGCCGCGGCCGGCGGGTGCTGTTCAACCCCCGATACGAACTCCGACCGCTCGGACAGGAGTAGCCGTTGTCGTCCATCGACAAGATGACGGACCAGCAAGCCTCGCAGCACCCGCACGGGACGGACTCCCGGGCGGCCACGGAAGCCGCGCTGTTCGAGGCGTTCGGCGGCGTGCGGGGCATGGTGGAGACCACCGTCCCGGGCCTGGTCTTCGTCGCGATCTACACCGTCAAGCGGGACATCCACATCGCCGCCATCGCCGCCCTGGGCCTCTCCCTGGTGCTGGGCATCGCCCGGCTGGTGGGCCGCGACACCCTCAAGCACGCCTTCAGCGGCGTCTTCGGGGTCGCCTTCGGCGCCGTCTTCGCGATGATGTCCGGCGACGCCAAGAACTTCTACCTGCCGGGGATGCTCTACACCCTGGGCCTGGCGATCGCCTACATCGCCTCCTCCCTCGCGGGGTACCCGCTGATGGGCCTCATCCTGGGCCCGATCTTCAAGGAGAACCTCTCCTGGCGCACCCGCAACCCCGGCCGCAAGGTCGCCTACACCAAGGCCAGCTGGGCCTGGGGGCTGATCCTGCTCGCCAAGTCGGCGATCCTCTTCCCCCTGTACTGGTGGGGCGACGCCACCCAGCTCGGCTGGGTGAAGGTGGCGCTCGGCATTCCGCCGATGCTGCTCTCGGTCTACCTGACCTGGATCTTCCTGTCGAAGGCGCCGCCGCCGATCGACGTCTTCGCCGAGATGGAGGCCGCCGAGCGCGCCGAGCGCGAGGCACAGGCCGAGGCGGGCTGAGGCCGGCCCGACGCATGCGACGAGGGCCCCGGGACGACGTGTCCCGGGGCCCTCGTCGCGTATGTGATTGCCGCGTCAGCCCGTCGCGTCCTCGCGGCGCACCGACAGCAGGTCCTCCAGCTGCTCCTCGCGCGCCGGGGCCGCCACGAACAGCAGCTCGTCACCGGCCTCCAGCACGTCCTCCTTGTTGGGGGTCAGGACGCGGTTGCCGCGGATGATGGTCACCAGGGCGGTGTCCTCCGGCCAGTCGACGTCCCCGACGCGGGTGCCGGCCAGCGCGGCCTCCGGGGCCAGGGTGAGCTCCACGAGGTTGGCGTCGCCCTGGCTGAAGCGCAGCAGGCGCACCAGGTCGCCGACGCTCACGGCCTCCTCGACGAGGGCCGACATCAGGCGCGGGGTGGAGACGGCGACGTCCACGCCCCAGGACTCGTTGAAGAGCCACTCGTTCTTCGGGTTGTTCACCCGGGCCACGACGCGCGGCACGCCGTACTCGGTCTTGGCCAGCAGCGAGACGACCAGGTTGACCTTGTCGTCACCGGTGGCGGCGATCACCACGTTGCAGCGCTGCAGCGCGGCCTCGTCCAGCGAGGTGATCTCGCAGGCGTCGGCCAGCAGCCACTCCGCCAGCGGCACGCGCTCCACCGAGATGGCCGAGGGGGCCTTGTCGATGAGCAGCACCTCGTGCCCGTTCTCCAGCAGCTCGCCCGCGATCGAACGACCGACGGCTCCCGCGCCGGCAATGGCTACCCGCATCAGTGGGCCTCCTCGGGACCGGCAGCGAAGGCCGCCTCGACCTTCTCCACCTCGTCGGTGCGCATCATCGCGTGCACCAGATCGCCTTCCTGCAGCACCGTGGCCGACACCGGCAGCATCGCCTCGCCCAGGCGGGTGATGAACGCCACCCGCACGCCGGTCTCCTCCTGGAGCCTGCTCACCTTGTGACCCACCCAGGCCTCGGACACCGGCACCTCGGCCAGCTGGACGCCGCCGCTCGGGTCGCGCCACAGCGGCTCCGCGCCCGAGGGCAGCAGCCGGCGCAGCATCTGGTCCGCCGTCCAGCGGACGGTCGCCACGGTCGGGATGCCGAGCCGCTGGTAGACCTCGGCACGGCGGGGGTCGTAGATGCGGGCGGCCACGTTCTCCACGCCGAACATCTCGCGCGCCACCCGGGCGGCGATGATGTTGGAGTTGTCACCGCTGCTGACGGCGGCGAAGGCGCCCGCCTCCTCGATGCCCGCCTCGCGCAGGGTGTCCTGGTCGAAGCCGACGCCGGTCACGCGGCGGCCGCCGAACCCCGAGCCCAGGCGGCGGAACGCCGTCGGGTCCTGGTCGATGACCGCCACCGTGTGGCCCTGCTGTTCGAGGGTCTGCGCGAGGGCCGAGCCCACCCGCCCGCACCCCATGATCACGATGTGCATTACGACTGCCCCATGCTCCGGACTACCGCGCTGACCTGCACCAACAACCTGCTCACAACTTTCTTCCCGATCTGCTGGCCCCGCGAACTTCCGGTACGCGGGTACGCCGCGGCGCGCCCGGTGGTGGCGTGCGCCCCGCGTCGGCGCATGCCACCACCGTATCCGCAACGCTCCGGGGAGCGGGCGCCAGGACCGCCGACCGGGCAGGTGATCAAGGATGACCGGAAGTGATCAAGAGATACGCAAGGTTGTTCGGGAATGTGTGACGAAGATCGGACAGGGGGTCACCGTGGTGGTTAGGATGATCGCCGTATTCCGCTTCGGACGGGACGTCAGGACGCCGACCTGTCCCGCCGTGTCCATGCCCCCGTCGTCCAAGAGGAATTGATGTCGCATCACATACCGGAGGTGGTGATCTGGTGCCTGGCCATCGCCCTGACCGCCGTCGCGGTCCTGCTGGTGCGCCAGCGGACGATCACCAACGGAGTGCGCCGGCGCGTCGCCCAGCTGGAGGAGAGCCTCCGCGCCCGTGACGAGGAGACGGCCCACCTCGTCGGCGTACGCCTGCCGGCCGTCGTCGACGCCGTCGGCCAGGACACGCCCCCGCCCGGCCCCCTCGACGAACGCCTCGCCGGCACCGCCTTCGCCCACGACCTCCAGGCCGTCATCGAGCTGTTCGCCCGCGCCGTCGACAAGGCCCAGGCCCGCGCCGACCAGTCCGCCAAGGCCGCGCTCAAGGCGTCCATGCGGGCCCTGCAGGGCCTCGCCCACGAACAGCAGCTGGCCATCTCCGAGATGCAGGAACGCCACGACCACCCCGACGTGCTGCGCGACCTGCTGGAGATTGACCACGCCAACGCCCAGTTCGGCCGGCGCGCCCAGGCCATCGCCGTCCTGTGCGGCTCCTGGCCCGGCCGGCAGCGCGTCGCCTCCCCGCTCACCGACGTCGTCCGCGGCGCCACCTCCCGCATCCGCGACTACCGGCGCGTCCGCGTGCACGGCCCCGCCGACGGCGACCTCGCCGTCGTCAGCCGCGCCGTCGAACCCGTCGTCCTGGCCGTCGCCGAACTCCTCGACAACGCCGCCCGCCACTCCCAGCCCAACACCACCGTCGAGGTCGGCATCCAGCCCGTGCACAACGGCGCCTGCGTGATCATCGACGACGCCGGCGTCGGCATGGACGGCCGCGAGGTCGAGGAAGCCGTCGCCATGCTCGCCGGCCGCCGCCCCGTGGACGTCTCCCGCCTCGGCGACCCCCCGCAGTTCGGCTTCCCCGTCATCGGCGTCCTCGCCGCCCGCTACGGCTTCAGCGTCTCGGTCGACACGCGCTCGCCCTACGGCGGCGTACGGGCCGTGGTCTTCCTGCCCGCCACCCTGCTGACCCAACTCGACGTCGACGGCCCCGCCACGACCCCGCTGCGCCCCCGCCCCCCGGAGACCCCCCCGACCCCGGACCTGCCCCCGCTGGCGGACCCACCCCGCCTGATGCCGCACGCGCCGCAGGCGCGAGGGGCCGGCGCGGTGCCGCATGCGGGCGGCGCGGATGCGCCGGAGGCGCGCGGCGCAGCCGCGGCCCCGCAGCCCCCGGGCCCGCGGCCCCCGGGCCCGCGGCCCGAGACGGCCGACCCCTTCCCCACCCGGGGCCTGCCCGGCCCGGCCACGCCAGGCCCGCGCGACGCGGGCGCCCTGCCGCCTGCCGGCGGGGATGCCTGGCCGGACGGCGGGAGCGACCTGCCCCCCGCGGCGGGCAGCCGCCGCAGTTTCCGGGCCGCGGATGCGGACGACCTTCACACGCCCGGCAGTGGCGCCCTGCCGCCCGCAGTCGGGGACGACTGGCCCGATCGCGCGGCCGCGGACTTGCCGCCTGCGGCGGACGGCCGCGGCTTCGCGCCCGTGGACGCCGATGCCCGGCAGGCGCCGGGCAGTGGTGCGGTGCCGCCCACCAGCGGGAACGCCTGGCCGGACCGCGCGGCCGCGGGAGGCCCGCAGGGTTCCCCCGGTATCGACGCCCGGTCCGGCGCGCCGCAGGCCCATGACGGTGTGCCCGGCGTGGGTGCCGACTTGCCGCCTGCGGCGGACGGCCGCGGCTTCCCGCTCGCGGACGCGGACGCGCCGCAGGCGCCCGGCAGCGGTGCCGTGCCGTCCGCCGACGCGGGCGCCTGGTCGGATCACCACCCGGTCGGCGGTCGCCCCGGCGCCGCGCCGCTTGGCGCGGACGCTCGGTCCGGCGCGCCCGCGCCCGCGGACGCATGGTTCGGACGCTCGGCCGGTGACGTGCCGCCTGCGGACGCCGACGTCCTGTGGGCCGATGCCGGCGCGTCCGGCACCGACGCCCGGGCCGATCGCTCGGCCGCAGGCCGCTCCGCCGCCCGCGGGGCCGGGGGAGAGCCGCCCGGTACCGGCAACGTGCCGCCCGCCGACCCCGACGCGCCGCGGGAGACGACCGCCGGGGGCTTGCCCAAGCGGCGGCGGCGGGAGCCTGCCGCCGGGCGGCGGGGGGCGGGGGCGCCTGCGGCGCCCGTGGCGGAGCGCACTGCGGAGGAGACCGCACGGCGGATGGGCGCGTTCGCGCGCGGCACCCGCGCCGGCCGCACCGACGGGCGCGGCCACCGCTACCAGCATCCGGAAGACGAAGGGAACCCGTACGCGTGAACGACCACCTGAACAAAGACCTGGGCTGGATGCTGGACGAGGTCGTGAAGATGCCGGAGGCCCGGCACGCGATCCTGCTGTCCGCGGACGGCATGCTGCGCGCGCATTCGCGCGGCATCGACCGCGACGAGGCGGAGCGGCAGGCCGCGGCGCTGTCCGGCCTGCAGTCGATCAGCCGCTCGACCAGTGATTTCTGTACGCATCCGCAGCACCACGAGACCGCCTGGCGGCAGACGCTGATCGAGTTCGCGCACGGTTACGTGTTCCTCATCGCCGCGGGCCCGGGCGCGTATCTGGCGGTCTCGACGTCGGAGAACGTCGACATGGAGGCCGTCAGCTACCGGATGCAGAAGACCGTCGACCGTCTCGGCAAGGAACTGGTGACGCCGCCGCGCCAGTGGCAGGGTGCTCCGGGCAGCCCGGCATGACCCCGCCGGCGTCGCGCCGCGACAAGGGGCTCGTACGCCCGTACGTGGTCACCGAGGGCCGCTCGCATCCCACCCGTAACACCTTCGACCTGGTCACCCTGGTCATGGCGCACGGGGACCGGCCCCTCGGCGGTCTGAGTCCCGAGAAGCGCGCCCTCATGGAACTCTGCCTCGGCGGCGCGCTGTCCGTCGCGGAGATCGCCGCGCACCTGATGCTGCCCGTCAGTGTCGTCAAGGTGCTGCTCGGCGATCTCGTGGACAGCGGTCATCTCTCCACCCGGGCCCCCATTCCCTCGGCGCAGTTGCCCGAGGCCCAGATCCTGCAGGAGGTGCTGGATGGACTCCGCGCTCGCCTCTGACGCCGCCGCGCACGGCTCGCACGGCTCCCGCTATCTGCCGGGGACCGTCCGCACGGCGGTCAAGATTCTTGTCGTCGGTCACTTCGCGGTCGGCAAGACGACGTTCGTCGGTTCGTTGTCGGAGATCCGGCCGTTGCGCACGGAGGAGACGATGACGCAGGCCGGCGCCCTGGTCGACGATCTCGCCGGGATCGAGGGCAAGACGACCACGACGGTCGCCATGGACTTCGGCCGGCTCACGCTGAACGACAGTCTCGTCCTGTACTTGTTCGGCGCACCGGGTCAGCAGCGCTTCACCCGGTTGTGGCAGGACATGACGGAGGGCGCCCTGGGCGCGCTCGTGCTCGCCGACACCCGGCGGCTCGAGCAGTCGTTCGACGTGATGGGTCTGCTGGAGGAGCACGGGTTGCCGTACGCGGTGGCGGTCAACCACTTCGACGGCGCGCCCGTGTACCCGCAGGAGGAGGTCCGCGAGGCGCTGGATCTGCTCCCGGAGACCCCGCTGGTCACGTGTGACGCCCGTGACCGCGTCTCGTCGACCCGTGCGCTGATCGCCCTCGTCGAGTATCTGCAGCGCCGCAGCACCGTTCAGGAGCCCGTGTGATGCACCACTCCGACGCCGGGCCGGGACCGACGCCGGGCCCGACGCCGGTCCCGGGCGGTTGCCCGGCACATCAGCAGCCCCATCAGCCTCAGCCCCAGCCTCACTCCCAGCCCCAGCCCCAGCCCCAGCCTCAGCCCCACCAGGGGCCGTACACCCCGCTGTACGGCCCCGATTTCGCCGCCGACCCGCACGCCGTCTACCGGCGGCTGCGGCAGTACGGCCCGCTGGCGCCGGTGGAACTGGCGCCGCGGGTACGGGCCGTGCTGGTCACCGACTACCGGGCGGCGCTGGAGGTGCTGCGCAGTCCGGAGCGGTTCGGCAAGGACGCCCGCCGCTGGCGGGCCTTCGTGGAGGGCCGCGTCGAGGCCGACAACCCGGTCGTGCCGATGATGGCCTACCGGCCGAACTGCCTGTTCTCCGAGGGCGAGGACCACCACCGCTACCGCCGCGCCGTCGACGACAGCCTCTCCCGGATCGACCCCAACGCGCTGCGCGGCTACGTCGAGCGCAGCGCGGACGCCCTGATCGACCGCTTCACCGCGCTGGGCGAGGCCGATCTGCTGGGTTCGTACGCCAAGGTGCTGCCGCTGCTGGTCTTCCAGCAGCTCTTCGGCTGTCCGCCCGCGCTGGGCGACCGCCTGGTGGAGGGTTTCTCCGGCATCTTCGACGGCGTCGACGCCGAGCGCGCCGACACCCTCATCACCACCAGCCTGCTCGAACTCATCGAGCTCAAGCGCCGCAAGCCCGGCGCGGACGTCACCTCCTGGCTGATGGCGCACCCGGTGCAGCTGTCCGACGAGGAGATGCTCCACCAGCTCGTCGTCCTGATCGGCGCCGGCACCGAGCCCCAGCAGAACCTGATCGCCAACGCGCTGCGGCTGCTGCTGTCGGACGACCGCTTCGCCGGCGACCTGGCCGGCGGCAGCATGCCCGTCGACGACGCCCTCGACGAGGTGCTGTGGCTGGACCCGCCGATGGCCAACTACGCCGTGCACTACGCCCTGGCCGACACCGAGCTCGGCGGGGTGCCGGTGCGCGCCGGCGAGCCGGTCGTGGTGAGCTTCGCCGCCGCGAACACCGACCCGTCGCTGCGCTCGGACCGCCGTACCGGCAACCGCGCCCACCTGGCCTGGAGCGCGGGTCCGCACCACTGCCCGGCGAAGGACCCGGCCCGGCTGATCGCGGCCACCGCCGTGGAGAAGCTGCTGGACCGGCTGCCGGACATGGAGCTGGCCGTGCCGGCCGACCGGCTGGTGTGGCGCCCGGGCCCCTTCCACCGCGCGCTGACCGCGCTGCCGGTGCGCTTCCCCCCGGTGCCGGTGCCCGCGCAGGTGCCCGTACCCCGGTCCGTACCCGCCGGTGGTGGCTACGGGCGGCACGCGGCGGCGTCGCCCACCGAACCGTCCGCAGCTGATCAGTCCCCCGTCGATCAGTTCCCCTCCCCGCACTCCCCGCACCCGTCCGGGCCGCAGCCCGGCGGGACCGAGATCTCTGGAGACCGCCGATGGAACGTTCCGCCCACCCCGTCGTCGCGCTCGATCCCACCGGCCGTGACCTCCACGGCGAGGCCGCCCGCGTCCGGGCCCACGGGCCGGCGGCCCGTGTGGAGCTCCCTGGCGGCGTGGTGGCGTGGGCAATAACGTCCCAGTCCCTGCTCAAGCGGCTGCTGACCGACCCCCGCGTCTCGAAGGACCCGCGCCGCCACTGGCCCGCCTGGATCAACGGTGAGATCTCGCCGGAGTGGCCGCTGTACACGTGGGTGGCGGTGACGAACATGTTCACCGCGTACGGCAGCGACCACAAGCGCCTGCGCACCCTGGTGGCCAAGGCGTTCACGGCCCGCCGCACCGCGGCGCTGCGCCCGCGCATCGAGGCGATGGTCGCGGAGATCCTCGACGGCCTGGCCGCGCTCCCGCCCGGGGAGCCGGCCGACCTGCGCGAGGGGTACGCGTACCCGATCCCGATCCAGGTGATCTGCGAGCTGTTCGGCGTCGAGGACGCGGACACCCGCGGGGGGCTGCGCCGCTGCGTGGACTCGATCTTCCACACCTCCGCCGACCCGGAGGAGGTCACCGCGACGTACAGCGAGCTGTACGCCCTGCTGCGCGGCCTGGTCGCCGCCAAGCGCGAGACGCCGGGCGACGACATGACGAGCGTGCTGATCTCCGCCCGGGACGAGGACGACTCCCAGCTGAACGAGCAGGAGCTCGTCGACACCCTGCTGCTGATGATCGGCGCGGGCCACGAGACCACCGTCAACCTCCTCGACAACGCCATCCACGCCCTGCTCACCCACCCCGACCAGCTCGCCCTGGTCCGGGAGGGCCGGGCGGGCTGGCAGGACGTGATCGAGGAGACCCTGCGCGTCCAGGCCCCGGTCGCCAACCTGCCGCTGCGCTACGCCGTCGAGGACATCGAGCTGGACGGTGGCGTGGTGCTCCGCAAGGGCGACCCGATCGTCGCCGCGTACGCCGCGGCCGGGCGCGACCCCGAGATCTACGGCGACGGCGACGACGCCGCCCGATTCGATGTGATACGTGCCACCAAGGAGCACCTCTCCTTCGGGCACGGCGTGCACTACTGCCTGGGCGCCCCGCTGGCCCGGCTGGAGGCCGAGATCGCGCTGCCGGCCCTCTTCGCGCGCTTCCCGGAGATGGAACTGATGACTCCGGAAGAGGGCCTGCAACCCGTGGAATCCTTCATCTCCAACGGCCACCTGTCACTGCCCGTGACGCTGCGTCCACACCGTTCCTGAAGACCCCGGACGCCCGCGAGGCGCCCGCGGATGCCCGCGGGCGCAGGTCTTAACGGCCTCTTAACGCACTTTCGTGCCCATGGGCAGCCGGGTGGGCGCGACCGATATCGAGCCCTTACGATCCTCTGCGTGTCCAAACTGACCGACCTGCCGAAACGGATCCTCATCGGGCGGGCGCTGCGCAGCGACAAGCTGGGGGAGACCCTCCTGCCCAAGCGCATCGCCCTCCCCGTCTTCGCGTCCGACCCGCTCTCCTCCGTGGCGTACGCACCAGGCGAGGTGTTGCTCGTCCTGTCCGCGGCAGGCGTCTCCGCCTACCACTTCAGCCCCTGGATCGCCGTGGCGGTCGTGGTGCTGATGTTCACCGTGGTCGCTTCGTACCGCCAGAACGTCCACGCCTACCCCAGCGGAGGCGGCGACTACGAGGTCGCCAACGTCAACCTCGGGCCCAAGGCCGGGCTGACCGTCGCCAGCGCCCTGCTCGTCGACTACGTCCTGACCGTCGCCGTCTCCATCGCCTCCGGCATCGAGAACCTCGGCTCCGCCGTCCCCTTCATCATCGAGCACAAGACCGCCTGCGCCATCGGCGTCATCGTGCTGCTGACCCTGATGAACCTGCGCGGCGTGAAGGAGTCCGGCAAGCTCTTCGCCATCCCGACCTACGTCTTCGTCGGCGGCGTCTTCGTGATGATCGCCTGGGGCGCCTACCGCGGCCTGATCGCGGGCGACAGCATGAAGGCACCCACCGCCGACTACACCATCAACGCCGAGCACCAGGGGCTCGCGGGCTTCGCCCTCGTCTTCCTGCTGCTGCGCGCCTTCTCCTCCGGCTGCGCCGCCCTGACCGGCGTCGAGGCCATCAGCAACGGCGTCCCCGCCTTCCGCAAGCCCAAGAGCAAGAACGCGGCCGCCACCCTGGCCCTCATGGGCGGCCTGGCCGTCACCATGTTCTGCGGCATCATCGGCCTGGCCATGGCCACGAACGTGCGCATGGCCGAGGACCCGGCGACCAACCTGCTCAACCACGGCGTCCCGCTCGGCGAGGGCTACACCCAGAACCCGGTGATCTCGCAGGTCGCCGAGGCGGTCTTCGGCAGCGGATCGTTCCTGTTCGTGGTGCTGGCCGCCGCCACCGCCCTCGTGCTGTTCCTGGCCGCCAACACCGCCTACAACGGCTTCCCGCTGCTCGGCTCGATCCTCGCCCAGGACCGCTACCTGCCCCGTCAGCTGCACACCCGCGGCGACCGGCTCGCCTTCTCCAACGGCATCGTGCTGCTCGCCGGCGCCGCGGCCGTCCTCACGTACATCTACGGGGCCGACTCGACGAAGCTCATCCAGCTCTACATCGTCGGCGTCTTCGTCTCCTTCACCCTCAGCCAGACCGGCATGGTCCGGCACTGGAACCGCCTGCTGCGCAGCGAGACCGACCCGGCCGCGCGCCGCCGCATGATGCGCTCCCGCGCCATCAACGCCTTCGGCGCCTTCCTGACCGGCCTGGTGCTGGCCGTCGTGCTGCTGACGAAGTTCACGCACGGCGCCTGGGTCGCCCTCCTCGGCATGGTGATCTTCTACGTCACCATGACCGCCATCCGGAAGCACTACGACCGGGTGGCCGAGGAGATCGCCGCCGGCGACGAGCCGGGCGACGAGACCGTCCGCCCGTCCCGGCTGCACTCCATCGTCCTGGTCTCCAAGGTCCACAAGCCCACCCTGCGGGCCCTGGCCTACGCCAAGCTCATGCGCTCCGACACCCTGGAGGCCCTGAGCATCGGCGTCGACCCCGCCGAGACCAAGATCCTCAAGGAGGAGTGGCAGCGGCGCGGCATAGACGTACCGCTGAAGATCCTCGACTCGCCCTACCGCGAGATCACCCGGCCGGTCATCGAGTACGTCAAGAGCCTGCGCAAGGAGAGCCCGCGCGACGCGGTCAGCGTCTTCATCCCCGAGTACGTCGTCGGCCACTGGTACGAGCACCTGCTGCACAACCAGAGCGCCCTGCGCCTGAAGGGCCGGCTGCTGTTCACCCCCGGGGTGATGGTCACCTCCGTGCCCTGGCAGCTCGACTCCTCCGAGGCCGCCCGCAAGCGCGCCCGCAAGCGCGCCGAGTGGAACGCCCCCGGCTCGGTGCGCCGCGGCCCGGTGACGGAGCCGAAGAAGGAAAAGGCCTCGACGAAGAAGTAGGCGCGGCGCCGAAGGGGTGAGCCGGGACGTAGACTGGACGGCTGTCCCGCCTCACCCCTTTGACGTACCTGGAGCCGACCGACATGACCGACGCACCGCAGAACTCGCTGGTCGGCGAGGAGTACGAGGTCGAGGTCGGCCCCGTGGCCCACGGCGGCCACTGCGTAGCCCGCACGGAGGGCGGCCGCGTCCTCTTCGTCCGCCACGCCCTGCCCGGCGAGCGCGTCGTGGCCCGCGTCACCGAGGGCGAGCAGACCTCCCGCTTCCTGCGCGCGGACGCGGTGCAGATCCTGACCGCCTCCAAGGACCGCGTCGAGGCCCCCTGCCCCTTCTCCGGCCCCGGCAAGTGCGGCGGCTGCGACTGGCAGCACGCCAAGCCCGGCGCCCAGCGCCGCCTGAAGGGCGAGGTCATCGCCGAACAGCTCCAGCGCCTGGCCGGCCTGACCCCCGAGGAGGCCGGCTGGGACGGCACCGTCGTCCCGGCCCCCGGCGACAAGCTCCCCGCGGGCGAGGTCCCCGCCTGGCGCACGCGCGTGCAGTACGCGATCGACGCCGAGGGCCACGCGGGCCTGCGCAAGCACCGCTCCCACGAGGTCCAGGTCATCGACCGCTGCCTGATCGCGGCGGAGGGCGTGAGCGAGCTCGGCATCGAGAAGCGCACCTGGCCCCAGATCGCCTCGGTCGAGGCCATCGCCGCCTCCGGCTCCGCCGATCGCCAGGTCATCCTCACCCCCCGCCCCGGCGGCCGCCTGCCCATCGTCGAGCTCGACAAGCCCGTCTCCGTCCTGCGCATCGGCGAGAAGGACAAGGCCGTCCACCGCGTCCACGGCCGCCCCTTCGTCCGCGAACGCGCGGACGAGCGCACCTACCGGGTCGGCGAGGGCGGCTTCTGGCAGGTCCACCCCAAGGCCGCCGACGTCCTCGTACAGGCCGTCATGCAGGGCCTCATGCCCCGCAAGGGCGACATGGCCCTCGACCTCTACTGCGGCGTCGGCCTCTTCGCCGGCTCCCTCGCCGAACGCGTCGGCGACAAGGGCGCCGTCCTCGGCATCGAATCCGGCAAGCGCGCCGTCGAGGACGCCCGCCACAACCTCCAGGACCTCGACCGCGTCCGCATCGAACACGGCAAGGTCGAGGACGTCCTGCCCCGCACCCGCATCGACAGCGCCGACATCATCGTCCTCGACCCCCCGCGCGCCGGCGCCGGCAAGCAGACCGTCCAGCACCTCGCATCCCTGGGCGCCCGCCGCATCGCCTACGTAGCCTGCGACCCGGCCGCCCTGGCCCGCGACCTCAAGTACTTCGCGGAGGCCGGCTACAAGCCGGCGACGCTGCGGGCGTTCGACCTGTTCCCGATGACGCACCATGTGGAGTGCGTGGCGATCCTGAAGCGGGTGGCGAAGGACGCCTGAGAAGCAGGACGCACAGAGCGATCAGCCGTAGGACCAAGAGCTCCAGTAACTGCCTGGAGCTCGGCTTGGAGCGATCGCCCGACGGATGCGTCGTCAGCTGGCGAGCTTGCACGTACCGCAGCTCCGTGATGTGAAGCTGCCGTCTGACTCGACGATCTGTTGCTAAGGGCCGGCGGGCCGAGTGCTTGGTTGTTCAGGCACCCCATTCCACCCTTACGGGCTCGCGGGCCACGGCGAGGGCGCCGTCGAGGTCGGCGAGGCGTTCGGCGAGGGTGGTGGCGGCGATGCGGGGAGGGAGGGCCGCCGAGAACTTCAGGCCCCGGACGGCTCGCGGGTCGACGGTGGGCAGGGTGAGGGAG
Organism: Streptomyces luteosporeus; assembly: GCF_039532865.1. Classification (NCBI taxonomy): domain Bacteria; kingdom Bacillati; phylum Actinomycetota; class Actinomycetes; order Kitasatosporales; family Streptomycetaceae; genus Streptomyces; species Streptomyces luteosporeus. The sequence goes on along the minus strand of NZ_BAAASL010000004.1, from coordinate 235,953 downwards.
TCGGTGAGTTCGGCACGGGCCGTCTTCCATTCGGCGGGGGAGAGGTCCTGGCGGAGCCGGATGTGGGTGTCGGTTGGGCGCTGCACGGGGTCGGCGAGGTTGCCTAGGGAAGCGGCGAGAGTGGCGTTGGCGCGATACCCGGCCCAGGTCCACCAGCGGGCGGCGTCCGCGTCGTGGACCAGTAGGGTGCCGGCCGGGTGTACTTCGTGGGGTGCGCGGTCCATGCGGAGTTCGGCGAGGGCCGCGGTGGCGCGGCGGGTGAGGCGGACGTCGGGGTCGGTGCCGAGGAGAACGTCGCGCATGGCGCGGGTGAGGACGTACGACAGGCCGCGAGCTTCGCCGCCCTGCCATTTGGCGATACCGCCATCCTCGACGGGTTCCACGAAGGCGCGGCGTCGCGCCCAGTCGATGAAGGTGACCTGCCAGCTGCGACCGGCCAGGAGCAGGCGGCGCGGGCCCGGGCGTTCTTCCGTGAGGACGGTGGGATCGGTGGTGCCGATCTCGGTGCGTCCGGTGAGCACGGTGAACTCAGGGGGTGCGGTGAAAGAGGCGGTCAGCTCCATGAAGTGCCGGTGGCCGAAGTGCTTCTCGGCTTCGGGGCCGATGAACAGCATGCCGCCGTCGCTGTCGAGGAAGCCGCCTGCGACCAGGTGGGACAGGATCGGCGCGGCGGATCGGTCGAAGGGGGTGAGGCCGTTCCACTGTTCGGGCCACAGTCGGTCTCCGATGCGGTGTTCCTGAAGGGTGACAGCGAGGAGTTGCTGTGCGACGAGGTGGCGGGGTGAGGGTGGCGGGGTGACAGGTTCGACCCAGCCGGTGGCCCACAGGGTGAGTAGGCCGGCGGCTTGGAGCAGGGTGTCGGGGCGGGTGGCAAGGAACAGGCAGTTGCGCGAGGTGCCGGTGCGGCGTCCGGTGCGGCCGATGCGCTGCAGGAAGGAGGCCACGGTGCTGGGTGAGCCGATCTGGATGACGCGGTCGAGGTCACCGACGTCGATGCCGAGTTCGAGAGTGGAGGTGGAGACGATGACGCAGTCCCGGGCTTCGGCGAATGCCTGCTCGGAGCGTGAGCGCTCGTCGGTGGAGAGGGAGGCATGGGAGAGGAACACGGTGACGTCACGGGCCCGCAGCGCCGCACCGAGCTCCTCCACCTGCTTGCGGGAGTCGCAGAAGACGAGCCGCTTCTCACCCCGGTGCAGGGCGGAGACCACCTTGGCGGCGTTGGCGAGTGATCCGACGTAGTCGAGCTCCACCTCTCCAGCGGGACGCGGGAGTTCCGTAGCGCCGGTGATGGTGCCGTTGGTGGCGGGCAGAGTGACGCCGGGGGCGACGACCCGGCCGAGGCGGTCGGCGCAGCGAGCGCCCTGGAGCCAGGTGAGCAGGGCGTCGGGGTTGCCGACCGTGGCGGAGAGGCCGATGCGCTGGATGCGGTGACCGGCCAATCGCTCAAGGCGTTCGAGTACGGCGAGCAGATGCCAGCCACGGTCGTCCCCGGCGAAGGCATGCACCTCATCGACGACGACGGAACGCACCCGGCCCAGCATGTGCGCGTGGTCGGTCTTGACGCTGATGAGCATCGCTTCAAGGGACTCGGGCGTGGTGAGCAGGAAGTCGGGGGACTCAATGCGGATGCGACGACGTACGGACTCGGGGGTGTCACCGTGCCAGAGGGCGGCTCGGCGCCCCAGCCACTGGGCGTAGCTATCGACCCGGTGCACCAGGTTGTTCAGGAGCGCCTTGAGCGGGGCCAGGTAGAGGACGGAGGTGCCGGTCCAGCGCTTCTCTCGCATGGCGGACAACAGCGGGAAGGCGGCGGCCTCCGTCTTTCCGCCTGCCGTCGGTGCGAGAAGGACCGCGTCCTCGCCGTCCATCAGCGGATGCACGGCGGCCTTCTGCAGGGGCCGCAGATCGGGCCACCCGAGCGTGTTGACGATGTGGTGCAGGACTACCGGGTCAAGGCGTTCCACCGGATCGGTGTCGCGCTGTTGCTCCTGCACGTCTGTGACTCCTGCGCTGGTCTTCGGAGTTCGGGACTATGGAAAATGGGTCTTCAGAGTTCGAGTTCGAGGTCGTCCGCCGAGGCTGCCGGCTCGGGCGCAGCGAAGTTCCGTTCGGTGGCTGTGAGGTCACCGCTGCCCACGGTCAGCTTGTAGTGAATCCGCGGGTCGAAGTCAGGGAACTGGTCGATCCGGTCGAGTACTTCTCCGACCAGCTTCTTCAGGTACAGCCGCGGTGCTACTCCGACCTTTCCGCCGAGGGCCCCGCCCACGGCCCGTGCCAGGTCGGTGAGGTATGCGTCGTCGGCGAGCTGCTTGATCCGGTCGGGGGACTGGGAGGCTTCGGCATACAGGTCACGGATGGTGGCGCCCAGGCAAGTCAGGGATTCCTCGGTGAATCCGGACAGCCGGATCTGGACGGCCCGGGGGTTGTCGAACCGGGGGTCGGTGGTGAAGTCGGTGGCGAGACGCTGGGCGAGTGGCGCGAGTCGCTGTGCGCCCTGTTGTCCGTCGTAGAAGGCGGGGGTGCCGGTGATGACGAGGTACAGGCCGGGGAAGCGGCCGGAGTGGACCTCGTCGATGAGCTGCCGCAGCGCGTTGAGTGCCTTGTCGCGGGCGTCGGAGCGGACTCGTTGGAGGGTTTCCACTTCGTCCAGGACGAGGACGAGTCCGGCGTGCCCGGCGTCCCGGAGTACGGTGAGCAGACCCTGCAGGAAGCCGAAGGCGCCGAAGTGGTCGAGGTCGCCTCGGACGCCTGCGCTACGCCGGGCGGCTGCGGCGACGTGAGGCTGGCCGCCGAGCCAGGACATCACCGCAGCGGCGGTGGCCTCGTCGCCGGCGTCCAGGGACTGCTTGTATCCGCGCAGGGCGGTGGCGAACGCGGGGGCGCGCCGGGACACTTCGGCCAGACGGGCGGTGAGCAGCCTGTCCACAGCCTCCGGCAACTCGCGCTCGCCCGCACCGTCGGCGAGTGCATCCTCCTCCAGTGCGTAGAACCACGCGTCGGCGACCGGGCGCAGGGCGCTGGGCGGGAAGCTTGCGGTGGTCAGGCGTTCGGTGAGTCGTCGGTAGACAGTCTCCAATTTGTGCAGGGGAGTCTCGGTCTCCGACACCTGCACCTCGGCCACGGCGAAGGTGCGACGTTTGGCGCGCTCGCCCAGCCAGCGGGTGAAGAAGGTCTTGCCGGAGCCGTACTCGCCGCGCACGGCCTTGAACACGGAGCCGCCAGCGGCGGCGGTGTTCAGCTCCTCGTCGACTGCCTGCTCGAAGCGGCCGAGTCCGGTGGCGAGCAGATCGAGTCCGCTCTCGGGGACGGCGCCACGCCGCAGCGCATCCACCACGGCCCGTCGTCGCACGGTGCCAACCGGGGCGGCAGCCCCGGATGCTGAAGATCCAAAGGCGTTCACCTGAACAGTCTCCCATCCGGCCGCCGCGTACGAATCGCAGCGCGAGGACGAACATGACTGGCTGCGGCTCGCGAGCCACGGCGGCGAGCCCGGTCGAGTAAGGCTCCGGTCAGGCTGGGCATGACGTGGCATCACCTAGGCTTTCCCACAGCGCAAAACATCCGAGGGGGGACCTTGAGCATCGATTCGGGCACGGCGCGGCCGACCACTCGGCGACCGGCGTCACCGGGGCCGGAGTTCGGGCAGGCTCTGCTGCCCGGTACAGAGACAGGTACCGAGGGCATGCGTCAGCGGCTGATGATCCTGCAAGGCAGGCTGGAGCGCTGTGCCACGGTGTTGCGGGCTCACCAGGAGACTGTCACCCGCGTCCCCCGGACCGATGCCCTTGCTCTCGACCTGGTTCAGGATGATCAACGCCTCCTGCGCGACGTGCAGCAGTGTGAAGACGAAGCCGGCGAAATCGATGACGCGCTCACCGAACTCTTCCAGGAACTCATGGCGGCCGACCTAAAGTCGGTCCGGCGCCGGCAGGAAGCCGAGCGTCTTTCCGGTTGGATCGGGGCCCCACCCCCGTACTCCCCCGGTTGGAATTCGGCGAACGAGATCTCGGTGACCTTCGCTCACGCCTCTTCGCCGCTGCTCAGAGTGGAGGGCGGGAGCCTCTTTGGGCCGACTGCCTTGTTCATCAAGCGCTACGCCGAGCACGCGACGTTCATCCGCACCATGTACAAGGACGTCACCTCGCGGTTGGCGGCGCTCCGGCAGGTGGCCAGGGAGGCCCTCGACGGACCCCTTCTCCAGGAGTCCACGCTGATGGATTTGAAGGAGATCGACAAGCTGCACCACAGCCAGTTCGAGCAGCTGATCGCCGACCTCCTCGACCGCGATGGATACCGGATCATCCGCTCGGGCGGGAGTGCTGGCGACATGGGCGCCGATGTTCTCGCGGCCGACCCCCTCGGGCGGTTTGTGATGGTGCAGGCGAAGCACTTCACTGGTGGTGGTGGTTCGGTGGGCCAGCCCGTCGTGCAGCACCTGTACGGCGGGGCCATGGCCACCCACTCCTCGACATTGGCCGTCGTCGTGACGAATGGAAGGCTCACTGGCGGGGCGAAGGGCTGGGCGGCGGAACACTCCCGGGTGCGGCTGATCGGCCGCGAGGAGTTGCGGCGGTGGGCGGAAAGCGGGGAAAGCCTCGAGTCGGTCCTCAAGGGCACCGGGCCCGCATAGATGTGGGGACCGGGCGGCCGGTGTGCGCGGAGCGGGCGGGTTGGCGAACCGCCCCGCCCGTCGCAGCCGCAGAGCTCCGGTTCACAGTCCGAATTGCTCGACCAGCTGGGCCCGGTGCAGCCGCAGGGTGCGGTTGTCGGGAAGAATCTCCAGGATCTGGGCGCCGTCGTAGTTGAGTAGCTGAGCCAGGGTCGCGGCGAAGCCAGGGGCACGGGTGGCGGGGTGGCCGGCGCGTTCGGCGAGGGCGGTCATCGGCAGAGTGCCCGCTTCGACGAGCGCGGCCAGGGCCTTCGGGAGGACCGCCTTGTCGCGTGGCTTACGTGCGAGCAGGTCCAGCTGTGCCTGGTACAGCTCGGTGGCCATGAGGCGTTCCACCAGAGCGGCGGCCGGGCCCTCTGCTGAGGCGGAGGCCGGTGCGGTCACAGGCTCCACCGCAGGGGAGGCAGGTTCCTGTGGCGCGGGGATCGCAACCTCCTCCTCGCCGAAGAGACTGATGGCTCCCTCGGCTACGGGTGGGGCGGCCTTCTTGGTCTGCTTCCGATGCGGGCGCGATACGGAGGTGTCGGGCACGGCACCGGCATCTGCTCCGGTCGCACCGGTCTCCACTTCGGCACCGTCCTCGGACTCCTCCACCCACCACGAGGGCGCCGGGTCGCCCAGCTCCCGCCATCCCATGGGCGGCTCGGCGCCGAACGGCAGCAGGGCGAGCAGCGGGATGGTGAACTCGGCGAGGGTCGCCCCGCCATGGTAGCCGGCCTTCAGCGCGGTGTACCGGGTGTCATGGTCCCGTAGCGCGACGATCTGTGATCCGGGCTCCGGCCAGACCACCCGCGGCCCGGCCAGCTCGATCTCGGCCGGTGTGACGGGACCGCCGGGGTTGCGGTGACGGGCCGAGCCGATCGTGGCGCCGGTCACATCAAGTTTGCGGCTGCGTCGCTCGATCACATGGCCGTGGTCGGAGGTGAGGAGCACGGTCATGTCGTTGGCGCGGGCGGCTCGCAGCAGCGGCTCCAGGCCACCGATCTCCTTTGCCTGCCATGTGCCATCACCAAGTTTCTGCTCCTGGGCGAGCCGGTCGTCCACGGTGTTGAGGACGACCGCGACATGGGTGTGCCCGTCGGCGAGCGCGTCGGTGAGAGCGGTGGAGAAGGGCGAGCCGGTATCGGGGCTGCGCAGGTCATCCTTATGGAAGATGGCTGCTGGGGCCCCGTTCCAGCAGGGGTGCTGGGGGAACAGTCGCTTCTCGTCGTTCTGGTCGCCGTTCATCAGGGTGCCTGCGAACAGCGAGGTGCGGGAGACTGCGGTCAGGGTGGGCAGCGCAGCGGCCACGGCACGCCGGGCCGGTACTCCGGTCGTCTCCTGCAGCGGATCGAACTCGGACCAGTGACCACGCAGTTCTTCGCCCAGTTCGGCTGCAATCGCCGCGCTCATCCCGTCGACGAGGAGGAGCAGGACGCGTCGGCCGGGGCAGGTCACGACAGGCGCGACGACCCGTTCCAGGAAGCTCTCCACGGTGAGCATGGCGCCGGGAGCGGTGCCGTCCGCAGTCCACACCGCTAGCCGTTCGGAGAATGCGTGGTCCAGCTCGCGGCGCTTAGCTCGCACCTGTGCGCCGATCTGGCTGTAGGCGTCGGCGAGTGCGTTGTCCGCGTCACCACCTGCTTCCAGGTGTTCCAATGCCCTGTCCACCCAGCCGAGTTCGCTGATTTGGCGGGCGGTACCGTCGGCCACCGAGGCGATGGCGGAGTCAGGCTGGGACGCGAGCCATCGCCGCAGCCGCGCCGCCATTCGAACCCGTTCGATACGAGCCTGGGTGGTCCTGTCGGAGGCCAGAGCGTGCTCGGCCAGCGCGGTGACGGCGGCCGTGACCTTCTCGGTACCGACATCGGCGAGGGCACGTCCCGCGGCGGTGAAGCGGGCGTCGAGTCCGGCCACGAGCAGCGGGCTGGCAGCAGCGGCGGTCTGCGCCCCGAACTGGGCAACGAGCTGCGCAGCCCTGTTCAGGACCGGGTCGGCGAGCCGGTGCTCGCCCCGGTCGACGAGGCCGCGGACGTACGCCTCGCCGTTGCGCCCGAAGGAAGTCAGGAGTCTGTCGAGTTCGTCGCCCTGGGCGGGCGGCTGATCGCCGAGCCATCGCTCGGCGCGCCCGCGTGCCCGGTACAGGTCGTGGTCGGCCTCTGCGTGCCCCCACAGAGCCGCGCAGACGACCGCGTATGCGGCCGCGTCCGCCCCGTGCTCGGCGTCCACCAGGGCGGTGACGATCCTGCCGGTGGAGCCTCCCTGCTCGGGTTCGGCGAGGAAACGTGCCAGGCCAGCTCGCTCCGGTCCGCGCAGGTCACGCAGGAGGTCAGGGCCACCGGCGGTGAGGGTCCACCGGAACAGTGCGACGGGGTCGATGCGGTCTCCGTCGTCTTGTGCGGCCGGCCCGCCCAACGCGTCCGTGTCGTGGCGGCCGAGCCTCAGCCGTCGCCTGGCCAGCCGCGTAAGGGCTTCGTCTCGGGAGAGCAGTCCCTTGCCGAGCGAGGGCCAGCCGCGGGTGGCCGCTGCGTCGAGGAGCGCTTCGGCCGCCCAGGTCTCGCTGCGAAGCCGCCCGTCGAGGCCGCGCGCGTCGAACGCCACCTGTACGACCTCCCAGTTGTCGACGGACCGTATCCTTCCGCCGTAGACGCGGGCGAGCAGCCCCGGGTCGAGGTCAGTGTCCTCGACGTCGGTGAGAACGACCAGGACCTTGGGGTCGGGGAAAGCTGCCGCATCGAGATGGCCCAGGATCTGCTCGTGCACGGCAAGGACCGACGGCGCGACGGCCACCCGCGCCTGCAGCCCGCCCGCTGTGCGCTGCACGGCCGGCCCGTCCCAGACGGGAGCGGCTCGCAGGAGCAGTACGCGGACCGCGCCGTCGCCGAGTCGGCTGCGGGCGGCGAGGTACTGGCGGACGGTTCCCGCGGACAGCCGGGCGGGGCCGGCAGTCGCAGAAGTTGTGGTGACGGTGTCGGGCATCAGTCGACGACCTTCCAGATGACCTCGACGGTGGCATTCGGGTGCTCGGCCGCGAGCGCCGCGATCTCCGCCTGCAGTTCGGCGGCGGCCCGTGCGGCGGTGGTCCGTCCCCCGCCGGAGCGGGCCGCGGGCCGCGACGATGTGCGCGGTCCCGGCCGCTGCGTCGACTCCGGCAGCACCAGCGGATGGGCGGAACCGCCGTTCAAGTCCACGCTCTCCGAGCTCGGCGGAGGAGTGGGCGACGGCTGGGGGCGCTCGCCCGTGCTCTGGCGAGACCTCAGCAGGGACAGCACTTCCCGGCCGCTGGCCTGCAGCACGCCCGGCAGGTCCGGGTAGTCGCCCGGGTCGCCAGCGGCGGCATCCCGCACCCGCTCCAGGACGGCCGCGCCGTTCACGCCGAGGGTGTCGGCCAGGCCCAGCTGATCCCAGCTGGTGCTCTGCAGCGCGCCGGCGACCTGCCCGGCGCTCTTCAACGACATGCCGCACCGGTGGGCGGAGAAATCGCCGAGATCGAAGCGGGCGAGCCGCTCCACGACAGTCTTTGCCTCGATGCCGGCTTCCGTCACCTCCTTGACCAGCTCCTGCGCCCGCCGTGCGAGGACGAGCCGGGGTGAACCGTCGTTCAGCTGGAGGAAGTCGCGATGCTTCTCCAGCTCCGCGACGAGCCGTCCTGCGTCCTGGGCGAGTGCGGCGGCGGCCCGCTTGATCTGCCCGGCGAACTGGTTGACGATCCGCCCGCGCCGCAGCTGCGGTGCTCGGTCGCCGAAAACGGTCTCGAACCGCTTGCGCGCCTCCGCCCAGTCGCTCTCGTCGGGCAGTTGCTGCTCGCGCAGGGCGTAGTCCCGCTTCAGCTCGTGCGGTGCCGGCGCGGGTTCGACGGGAACGCCGCCGCGCACCCACACCCGGTCGGTCATCTCCGCGTACGCGGCGGCGAGCAGCCGGCGCAGCGGCTCGGGCAGTCCGCGCGGCTCGGGAAGATCGCTCCAGTCGGAGAGCTTGACCAAAGTCGGCTCAGCGGTGCTGTTCCGGCGGGCCTGCGTATTGAAGTGGTCCGACCAAGCGGTGGACTGCCGGTAGTACGCCTCCCTCATGGCGCCGAGCCCGAGGCCGCCCGCTATCCGTGCCATGGTCTTGCGGTCCTTGGAGTCGACCTCGACCTGCCCGTCGCGGTCCTCGGCGGCCTTGCGCACGTACTCGAAGACGGTCCTGATCTCGGCAGCCTTTACGGGTTTACCCGTGCCGTCCGGGTCCAGGTCGGGGTGGGCAGGGTACTGGTGGGCGAGCAGCTTGCCGGCCAGGTCACGAGCGGCGGCATCCAAGGGCGCACCGAGCGGAAGCTGCAGCTCGGGGACGTCCTGCTGGGCGACCAGGTGGGTGTCGAAGCTGAGGTCGACGACCCCTTCCTGCTTCTGTGCGAGCCCGTACGCCTGCCGCAGCGCCTGGGTGACGCGCTCGGTGAGGATGGCCAGCTGCGACTGAAGCATGCCCTTGGCGCGTGCCTTGTCGTCAGCGTTGAGACTGCGTGCGAAGTCGGAGTCGAAGCGGACCTCGTCGGCGAGGGCCTTGTCGATGACGACGAGGCGTTCGAAGTCGCCGCGCGATGCATCGGTCAGGTGGGTGGGCAGCCAGGCCAGGGTGCGCGAGTCGCCGCCCGGCTTCTCCCGCAGGGCGCGCAGCCGCTGCAAGTCGTCCATCGGCCCGAACTCGCCCTCGTCGTACGGGAAGTCGACAACGAGTCGCCAGGCGTCGTCCTGGCTGGGCCGCAGGGTCGCCTCGGGCAGCGAGTCGACCTCGGCGACGTTACCGAAGACCACCTCAACCTGCCGTTCGGTTCCCCTCCACACCAGGTTGAGCACGTCGTACGCGTCGAAACCCCCGGGCCCATCGCTGACGCCGAGCGCCTCCTTGATCAGGCTGCGCATCTTGGCACGCCGGTTGCCCTGGTTGTTGTGGACCTGGGCGTTCGCGAGGACGGCGTCCAGGTCGACACCGGTGAGCTCCAGGCGCACCACCGCGCCGGGCCCGGTACCGATGACCTTAATCTCAGGGAAGGTCGCTGCCCACTCCTTGGCCTTCTGCTCGAGGCGGCCGACCTCGGTGCCCGCGATGCGGGTGGTGATGGAGCCGTGGTTGAGGGCGTGCAGCCGCGCCAGGGTGAGGTCGGCCAGCGCGGGCACGCTGGGCGCGAGTTCGGAGAGCAGCAGGGTCTGCAGCAGCCGACTGTCGCCGGTGAAGTCGCGGCAACGGGCGGCGAGCTGCGGGTCGTCGAGGGTTTCGGGACGGCGTCGGTACGCCTCGACCTGGTCCTCGGTGACCTGGTTGGTCTTCAGCAGGTACGGGCGAAGCTTGTCCCGGTACAGCTTGTCGGCGGCTTCGAAGTGAACACTGGTCTCGCCGCTGAACGCCTTGTCACCGCCGCCCGCGATCGCCGGGTACAGATCGCCCAGCGGTACGAGCTGCCCGAGCCGCCAGTCATCGCGGTGGTCAATGAGCAGCTGGCTCATCAGCTTCAGGCCGGTGCGTGAGCGCTGCAACGCGGCAGAAATGTGCACCAGGGTGTCCATGAACGCCGGCGGGAACGGGTACGTCCGCCTGAACGCACCCTCGTCCGCACCAGTGGTGGACTTGTCGTGGCCGAGCAGGGTGTCCCAGACGTCCGGGCCGAGCTTCTTGGCCTCGGCGAAGGCCGCCTCCACCTTCGCCTCGGCCTCCGGGCCGGTGGGCTGGAGCAGGCGGGCCTGCGCGATCTGCGGGAGGTTGCGGTCCTCCAGGACGATCTTGTCGAACCGTCCGCCGCTGAGCTTCAGGCTGTCCTGGACGGCGGCCTCGGCGGCCCCCGACATCTCCTCACCGACCAGCTCGCGCAAGTCACGCTGGCGGGCGATGAACGACACCACCGGGATGGCGCGCCGCTCGTCGCCACCCTCCACGAAGTTCGTGATCTTGTCAGCCTCGCGTGAGACGAATCTCTGATCGTGGATGCGGGAGGCCAGCCACAGGATCAGCTCGTCCATGAAGAGGACAAGACCGTCGTAGCCAAGGGACTTGGCGTGTGCGGCTATGATGCCGAGCCCCTTGTCCAGGGAGACGAATCCGTCGGCATCCTCTGAGGCGTTACGCGAGAACGACGGGAACAGGGTCTGGGTGAGGTCCTGCACGAGACGTGCCCGCAGTTCCCGCGGCGTGGAGGGATTCTCCAGGTCGAGGTCCTTGGTGTTCTCGTGCTCCTCCGGCGCGTTCACTGCTTGGTCGAGCAGTTCGGTGGTCCAGGCGAAGGAGTCACCCCACTCGTCCTCCTGGCCATCGCCGGCGTCGGCGAGCTGCTCGATCACCCGGTCGTCGCCGTTGCGGCGGCGCTGCTCGGCGAAGTCCTCGAAGAGTCCGTCGGTCCGGTAGACCTGCGGTAGCGGGCAGTCGGGGTGCAGTTTGCGTACGTGCTCCACGTACTTGCCAAGCACGCGCTGCTCCAGGGACTTGGAGCCCAGCATGTGGTAGGGCACCAGCAGGAACTTGCGGTCGTCCGCATCCAGCCAGGAGTGCCGGGCCCGCACCGGGTCGAAGTCGCTGCGCGCCCGGACGGCCTGGTTCCGCGACAGCAGCGCATAGAGCACCGCCATGAAGTGCGACTTACCGGAACCGAACGAGCCATGCAGGTAGGCGGCCTTCGACGAATGGCTGTCCAGTGCCGACTTGATCAGGTCGAGGGCCTCGTCGAAGTTGCCGAGCAGCCGGTCGGTGACGACGTAGTCCTTCAGCGCCGCCTCGGCCCCCTCGGGAGTGACCGCCTCGTTCAGCTTCAGCACGAAGTCGGAGGTGGACACCGACTCCGGAATGTCGATCAATTCCCGCAGTAGCGGGCGGTCCTCGGGGCGAGGGTTGTTCCTGCTCATGAACGCCATGGTGTGTCTGCTCCTCGCCCTGCTCAGGGGGACTCTGTGCCGCTGACGGCATCGGTGGTGAAGGATGTCTGGATGGCGGCCTTCGTGCCCGTGCGCTGCTTTGGCACAGCGGATTTCTTCGTGCCGCGTCCGCGCGTGACCGCGGACGGGCGCCAGGCCTGCAGCGCATCGTCGGTCAACCCGAACTCACCCTGTTTCTGCTGCCGGAACGCCAGGATCTCGGCGGCCGGCGACGCCCCGAACTCCGGGTCGTACTCGCCGTACCACTGCTCCAGCCACGGCTGCAGCTCAAGCAGTCCGGCCAGGTAGGGCACGAGCTCGTCATCGCCGAGCCCGGCCTGCTGGATGTACGAGGCGAGGGCGAGGGCTTGCTCCAGGTGGTCCCAGCCGGCCCAGCCATAGAGCTCCGGTGACTGCACGTTGACAGTGCCGTATGAAATGAACCGCTCCTTGGGCACGTCGAGCTTGCCACGCGCACGCCAGTAGCTCGGCTTCAGGAAGTCCGCCGAGGTGTACTTCGGCGGCACGGGCGTCCGCTCACGGACCTTCCGCTTCGCGGGCTCGTCGGGCGCGGCGTCTTCCTCGCGCTGGAGGTCCCACACGTGCTCCCAGTCGGCACGCTTCTTCAGACCGGTCGGCTTGTACCGCAGTGCGGACACGAACGGTACGTGTTCCTCGGACAGCAATTCGCGCACGGTCTTCGCGAGGTCCTGTCGGGGTGCGTACAGCTCGGCAACGGACGCGAAGTCCTCGTCAGTCGAGAGGTTTTCGGCAAGGCGGGCGAGGGTGGTGATGGTGGGGTTGCCACTGGCGTCGAACCAGTTCCTGCGGTCCTCGACCCGGTCGAGCAGCCAGCACTTCAGCGCCTTCTGCTGCATCGCATCCCAGCCGTCGCTGGCCCAGCGCCGCTTGTACTCAGGACGCTCCACCATGCCGATGGCGCGGTTCGACTCGATGACGTCGATCCGCTTCTGGACGAGGGCCTGGTAGTCGGAGGGCCAGTACGCGGGGATCTCCGTGATCGGAGTGGAGCCGTGCCGCTTGAACCACTCGTTGCTGGCTTCTCCAGCGGCAACCCGGCGCGCGAGCACGATCTCAAAGGCGCGCTCACCTAGGGCAAGTTCGGGGACCGTGGAGGCATCGGGCATACGTAGGTCCTCGGAGTGCAGGTTGTATAGGAAGTACACCTGCCAGTCCAGCTCTTCCTGGAGGGCGATCATTCGGGCACGCAGGAAGTCGTAGCGGGCTTCGGCGCCACGGAGGGCGTGAGCGGTGGGGACCGCTTTGGCCGTGAGGGCAGCGGGGGTCACTTCGGAAAGTTGCTGGGCGAGAGACTCCAGCTCGACCGCGAGGGCCGTGGGGTAATGGGCCGGGAGCGAGAGCTCGCCAACCTTGGCCCCATTGAACTGGTAAAAGTCTTCGAACGGCAACGTGGACTGTCGCGCCCCCTGCGTATCCACGGTGCTTCCCATATTGTGGCTTACCATCTTTAGCCACATCCCGACTGTGGAGCTATTGAGCAAGCCAAGCAGATTAACGTGGTCGACTTCGGTTGCATCCTTGTGTAGCTTAATGACCAGGGCCGACTGCTTGAATACCTTACCGCCTCGATCTAGTACGAAATGGTTGTGTGTAGCCACGAATGCGTATGAGATAGACCAGGCGTGACTCTTGGGGCTCGACGTTACTTGATGCCATTCATACCAAGGACGACCATCTGAGAAATAGGTTCCCTTCGAGAAGGTCGCACGGTTTCCCAGTGTGGTGCGTCCGGGCCACACCCATTTGTACGCGGCGGACGCCGGGTCCAGCGGAACAAGCTCAAAGTTTCCGCGCCGTTCCTTGTATGGAAAGAAGGTGTGAGTTTCCTCCGTGTGTACCCAATCGCGCAGTTCATCGCCCAGTACTACGGTGCAACCAAGCTCTGGCTCTCCGCCTCTACGAAGCCAGCTGCTCCGCGTGGTGAGCATGATGCTGTCAGCGTTCGTTTGGCCCGTATAGCCGATTCGCTGTGCGACCGCACGCAGTTTAATTCCGGTAGCCTCAAGTGAATTGGAGATTTCCTGGCCGCCGGCATTTAGAATCCAAGGGTGGAGCGCAAAATGATCGTGGCGCTTCAGGTCGTCAACCGCTACCCACTTGCTCGTGGAGCCTGGCGAATCGATCTGCTCAACGATTGCCTGCCATACCAGCCCTTCTTCCGCCTTCTCCGGCGCCGAAGGCTCCCCTTGTACGCCGCGCGCCGTCCGGATCGTCGCTTGCTGCTTCGATCCGTCCCTCGGTCGTCCCACAAGAATTACAGTCGGTGTCCCATGGCCGGGAATGTACGCGCCTGACGTGTCGATTACTTCGGTGAGCTCGACCTTGTGGGCGAAGTAATCCTCGATTAGCTTGGCGCCGAACTCGCGCTTCATAAAGGAACTCGCCGTGATCTGGCCGACCATGCCGTAGCCGTTCCCGTCGTCCCCTCCCTGCTTGGCCAGTTCGAAGAACCGCTGGGCGAAGGGGACGGACAGTGCGTACGTCCCCGCGCACGCGTCGTACAGTTCCCGGTACAACTGGTTGAGCTTCTTGTCCTTGACCGTGATGTACGGCGGGTTGCCCACCACCACGTGGTAGCGACCCTGCTCCAGGATCCCGGGGTACTCGTGCACGTCCTCCGTCGCGTACGAGAAGTCGGCCAGCGGGTCACCGGTCGCGTTGCCGCCCTCCTCCTCAAGAGCGAGGCCTAATTGCAGCTCCAGCTGCCGGTCCTTGATGAGGGAGTCGCCTACGGCGAGTTGGATGGGCCACTCGTAGCGCCGGGCCTCCTCGAAGGTCCGCATGCCGCTCGCGGCCATCGCCGCGACCAGCAGCCGGAAGCGGGCCACCGCAACCGCGAACGGATTGAGGTCCACCCCATGCACAGACTCCAGCGTCGCTCGCACCCGCTCGTACGGGCCCACCTCGGGCCGCTGCTCAGCCCACATCCGCACTAGCCGCCGGAATGCGCCGAGCACGAAGTGGCCGGACCCGCAGGTCGGGTCGATCATCTTCAACTCTTCGAAGCCGAACTCCCGCACCGCCGGGGTCATCGTCCGGTCGAGGATGAACTCCTCCACGAATTCCGGTGTCTGCAGCAGCGCGTATGTCTTGCGGGCTGCCTCGCTCAGGTCCTGGTAGAGGTCACCCAGGAACCGGGTGTCCCAGCCTTCGGTACCGTCCTCGCTCAGAGGGTCACTGAAGTCGTGCACGAGGACCGGACCGCTCGCCCCTTCGTCCCCGCTGCCCTCGCCGGCGCGCTGCTCCCGCCAGAACGCGAGCAGCGCGCCCGCTCCGTCGTGCGAGAGCGGGATCTGGTAGAGCGGGTTGTGGTCGCGGTCGAAGAGCAGCCGCCCGGCCTGACCGGCGCCCAATTCGGCGAACGCCGTCTCTAACCAACCTCGGTACGTCGGGTCGGCGTCCTTCTCCAAGTACTCCTCGTACCGAGCCTGCGCGGTCTCCCGCCCCGCCACATCGGGGGAGGTGATGTACGGCTCGGGGATCAGCCGGTTGTCCTCGCTGAACCGCACGAAGACCGTGCCGAGTACCCAGGCCACCGCGACCTGGGTGATCCGCTCACCAAGCCAGGCGTTCCACGTCGCCGCCGTACGGCCCAGCTTCCGGGCCTGCTCATACTCGCCGCGCAGCCGCTTCCCGACCTCGGGGACGGCTTTGACCTGTCGCTCAAGGTCGATCTCTGCCGCCTTGACCTGCTTCTGCAAGTCGGCGAGGAGGTTCTGACGGTCGATCACGAACGGCTCCAGTCGGGAATGAGAGAGGAAGGAGAAGATCAGGAGAAGGGCAGGAGACGGGTCAGGCGTTCGGCTCGAGATGTTTGCGTGCGACCCAGGCGTCGGGCACGACGATCCACTCGTCGAACCCCGCCTGGTACGGAACGCTCTGTCCGGACAGCCGTGGCGCCCGCGCTGGATCGGACTGGGCAACGAGCAGCCACAGCGGGCTGCCACCCTGCCGAGCCCCCTCCGCGAGCCGCTCGAGCAGGTCGAGCGCGTCATACCGGGCCAGGACTGCGGTGTCGGTGAGGAGCAGCGGGCCATGTCCCTCCGCCAACAGCTCCCGCAGCCTCGGCTCGATCCGCCCCCACGCCTTGTCGGTGCGGATACGCAGCTGCTGGTGGGCCCGGCTGCCCGGCTCGGCGGCGTCCGCCTTGAGGACGGTCTCCCAGGTCGGACGGGCGGCCTCGCCGACCACGCCACGCAGTTCGGTCACGAACAGCCCGGTCAGCGATACCGGCCGAGCCCCGTACGGCTCGCCGGTCAGCCACCGCACCGCATCCTCGGCACGCCGCTGGGGCACGGTCAGGACCCGGAAGCCGTCCTGCTGCGCCGAGTGGGTAAGCCGCTGGTCGGCCTTGACTGCGGCGGCGACGGCCGCGTCCGCGTCGTACTGAGTGGGAGCCGAGCGGCGCGCCGCCGAGGTGCCCCAGCTCGCCGAGGTGAGCCCGGTGGTGGCGTCTCCGTACGGGCGGTCCGGGACGAGCCGGAGCACCTTGTCGTAGCGGGTGGCGAGCTTCAACTCGAAGCCGGCCTGCTTCAGGTCGCGGACCAGGGCGCTGCCCGTGGGCAGCTCGCGCGGCGTCAGGGGATCGGTGCCCAGGTCGGGAAAGCGCGTGGTGACCCGTTTGTGCAGAGCCTCTACCGTCAGGCCCGGCTGCCGCTCCTCCTCGATGCCCGGCTGCACGGCGACGACACCGGCCTGGGTGATCCGCAGGGCGCGCACCAGGTCCAGGTCGCGCGGGTAGATCTCCAACCGCGGGGTGAGTGCGGCCCGGGTGGACGCGGCAACCGCGATCTCGGCAGTGCGCCGCTCGTCCCAGCCCAGGCTGCCCGGCGGCCGGCGCACTGCGTCCAGCTCGGTGAGGACCGTGCTCGCCGTCGGCAGGGACTCGAGTGCCGCGAGCCGGTCGGCCCGCGCGCCGAGGTTCAGCGCATATTCCTGAAGCGCGGGCAGCGCCGGGGTGTCCGGGCCGTCCACGTCCTCCCGGACGTCCAGGGCGAGCAGGCCGAGTACCGGATCGGCGCCTTTGGGCATTCGGGCGTGGAAGTAGCGGAAGAGCGGTGGGGACTCGTTGTCGTAACTCTCACGCTCCACCACCGCACGCAGCAGCGACAAGGCGAGCGCGCGCCGGTTACGCCGCTCCACGTGCTGAGTGCCGCGTCGAGCGATGAGCGCGTCGGCGAGCTCGATCACCGGGGCTACCCGGCCGCGCTCGACGAGGAGCTCCACCACCTGCTCACGCAGCAGCGCGAGGGCGGGGTCGTTGTACCAGCGCTCCCGCGCTTTCTTCACGATCTGCGGGATTCGGCCCGCGGTGAGACCCACCGCATCGGCGACGTCTAGCTGCCGGACCCACGCCAAGCCCCCGGGTAGCGTACCCGCGTCGTCGGGCAGCCGCAGCAGCAGCCGGACCGCTTCGCGCTCCTTGGCATTGGAACGGGCGCTGCCGCTGGACGGCTTCGGCACCAAGCGGGCGGCGAGCGCGTCCAGGCTCAGGCCACCCAGTACCTGCGGGTCGGTGACGTCGGCGTCGGCTGCGGCGATCGACTCCGCGACCGCCCGCTCCAGGTCGGAGAGCTCCTGGCCCGCCGCCTTGCGGGCCTCCGCGCTGAGCGGTGCGGGAGCCGCCTTGCCCAGGCGTGTGTTCCATTCCTTCTGCCGGCGTTGGATCTCCTCCCGGGTACGCGAGCCCATGCCGGGCGCAGTGAGGAACTTCTTCGCCGAGTACTCCAGGACGTCCCCGACGGTGTTCAGCCCCATCGCGAACAGCTGCGACTGCGCCGCGACCGTCAGACCGGCCACTGATAGCGGCGTCTTCCGGTCGGCGCGCTCGGCCTGCTGGTCGCGGACCCGCTCAGCGGAGACGTCGTCGTCCTCCCGCCCGATCCGCGGCTCCGCCGCTGACCCGGCAACCACGTCCGTGTCGCCTGTCGCTCCGCGCGCCGACCTTTCACCGTGCCCAGTGCTCGGAGCCGTCGTCTGCTGTGCGTCCAGGAAGATCTTCTGCCAGGCACGCTCCATCGGCTTCAGATCCGGGAAGCGGTCCTTCACGTCCCGGGCCAGGGCTTTGCGGAAGAACGCCACGAGGCCATCCCGGACGGCCGGCTCGAAGGCGTCGGCCGCAAGCTGCGGGTACGGCCACTCCTCCGCATCCGTCTGTCGGGCCGTGACCGAGCCATCACCCCAGCGGGGCAGCTCGTTCGACGCCATCTCGTGCAGTGTCACGGCCAGCGCATATCGTTCGGCGTGTCCGTCGTACGAGCCGCGCTTGATGATCCCTACGAAGGGGTCGAGATAGCCCTCGGTGCCTGCCTCGATCTCCTTCGCCGGATATCCGGCGAGCGAGAAGTCGATCAGCACCAGCTGCCGGGTGCCGTTGGGGCGGATCCGGATTGCGATGTTGTCCGGCTTCAGGTCGCGGTGCCAAATCCCCTCCGCCTCGAGGTGCTCCACCGCGCCGAACAGGTACTTCCCGTACGCCTCCAGCTGGTCCATGCCCAGTCGGCCGTTGTCCCGCAGCTGGCGGGCGACGGTGTCCTCACGGCGGCGCGGCCCCTTGCTCATACCCCCGTCCTGGTCCTTCACCTCCCGGCTGTCGCCCACGTACTCCAGGACCAGGACCCTGCGCCCGCCCAGCGTCAGCGGCTCCGCCTCGTACAGCGAGATGATGCTGGAATCCCGGTGGATACGGCCCAGGACCTCCGCCTCCCGATCCAGGACTGCGTGCTTGGCCTCGCTCAGCGCGACCTTCAGCACGGCCACCGGTAGGGAGCCGCTACGCCGCGGCTCGCCCTCCAGGTCCCGCACCAGGAATGCCCGGGCGGTCGAGCCCGTACCAAGCCGGCGCACGACCTCCCAGCGCCCGGCCAGCACATCCCCGGCCACCGCCTCCAGCGGATCCTTCTCCGGCTCGAGCCGCTTCTCGCCCCCGGCTGTGGCCGAACCGTCGTCCCCGCCTGCACGTGCAGCCGTATGCCTGTCGTCCGGGGCCTCCTCGACGAACGCCTGCTCGACGTACTCCAGCATTTCCAGGAAATCGTCGACCGTGGACAGACGCCGACCGGGTTCATACGCAGTGGATGCTTCCACCAGATCGTCGACGTCCGGATGGAGACCGTCGACCAGCGCGCTCGGACGCAGACTCTCGCCGGCCTCCAGACGTGCCATGACCTCGCTCTGGCTCGCGCCTGGTGCCTGCCCGGTGACCAGCAGGTACGTGAGAACGCCGAGCCCGTATACATCGAGGCGCACCGGATCGGCCTTCGGGATCCTCAGCTCCGGAGCCAGATACGGATCGGCCTGCTCCGCGATATGGAACCCCGACACATTGGTCGGAGCCAAGGTCAGCGGCCGACCGCGGCTGGTGCTTTCCCCGGTGGCGATCTGCCAGTCCGCGATCTGCGGCCACGGGCGCAGCCAGCGCTGCTCTTCGCTGAGCTCCCGCCCGCGTAGGCCGCGGTCACGCGGAATCACATGCACCGCATGCGCCGACAGCGTGCGGTGGTGGACCCGCCGGGAGTGCGCGGAGCGCACGGTCTCGGCAAGCTGCCGCACCAGGGCGAGGCGAGCCTTCAGGTCCAGACCGGCTCCGTGCTGGACCAGGTAGTCGTCCAGGCGCAGCGTCTCCGGGTGGTAGTCGAAGAGGATCGCGGGCCCGGCGGGGTGCCCCGACGGCAGATAGTTCTTCAGCTGCACTGCGCCCGGATGACGAAACCGGCTCAGTACCGATGCTTCGCGGGCGGCGGCTCGCTCCACCGAGCGCCGCTCGTCGTCGGAGGCGCCACGCTCGCTGAGAAAGACCCGCACCCGCGCCAGGTCATGCAGCTGGGAATGGCGGCCCAGATAGTCAGCCCAGGTAAGCCCGGAGTCGAATGCCTTCGCCTCCAGGAGGTAGGAGCCCACCTCGTACTGGCGGCGGATCGGCGCGATACGGAGCTTCTTCAGGGCCGCATCGACAAGGCGGGACGTCGCGGCTGTGGTCTGGTACCGGGCGTCTCCCGGCGGTATGGCCAGCATCTCCACGAGCTGTTTGACCGTGAACACGCCGTTCATGTCGGCGGCCGGAAGGTTCACCCGAAGCTTGTCGTCGGTGAAGCAGACCGCTTCACCCACCCAAATCTTCGTTCGATCCGCAGGTGGACCGGAGACACCGTTGATCAGACCGGACAGCTCCTTGGCCTTCCGGTTCGACAGGTGCAGCGGGTTGCCGTGCCGACGGCTGGTCCCGCCTGGCGTGGTCTGCACCCAGTCGTTGCCGCCGCCGTGGACCGAGCCGTGCCAATCCTTGAGCTCGACCAGGAACACTCCGGCCGGCGCTACGACCAGGAGATCGACCTCACGGACGTGCCCGCTGTTCGCGGTGAACTGGAAGTTCGCCCAGGCGCGCCACGGCTCCTCGTTCGGCAGGCGCTTGCGGATTGCCTCAAGACCGCGGCGCTCGTGCTCGTACTCGGACTCGGTGACCGTCGTCCACCGGCCTTCCAGCATGCGGCCCCCCGCCTGTGTCTGCTTGTGCGCGTGTGTGCAGCGTTCCTGTCATTGCGTCAGGAAGCCTGTCTCAACCGCCGGATGAATCTTAAAGGGTGATACTGACGCCAAGGGCGGCCTGAGCTTGTTGCGAGAGAGGCTCTGCAGCCCAGACCTGGCGGGGATGGATCGGGGCGGAGGGCGCGGCGAGAGGATTCGGCCAGGTGGAACGGAGTGATTTCTCAGCCTGCACGCACGGTTGTCGCCCGCCGCACGCAGCCAAGTCCTGCTGATGAGGGCTGTCAGTTACAGCAGGACGCCTCGCGGCCCAGCAGCTTAGTCGAACAGCGGATCCAATGCGTCTTTGCCGGAGAGGATTCGCCATGCCGCCACCCGCACTGTCCGATTGACCGGACAAGGCTTCGCCCCGTGCCCGCCGGACGGCAGTCCGGCCAGGAGGTCACCTCGTGCGTGCGTCAATCGAAGGTGTCGTGCCGGGTCCTGTCCGGACAGCGGACCCTGATCGATAAGCACGGCGGTGTTGCGGCCTGCTTCGGTGAACAGCAGGTCCACCGTGTGCCCACCGACCACGGCAGCCCGTTCCATGTCCGTGATGCCACGTGTACTGAGGTACTGCTGGAGCCGGTCGGCGAGCTCTACCTGGAAAGGGTCCGCTTGGACCGACATTGCGCCCGCAGGAGTGCCTACATCCTTGTACGTTTCCGTCTGGAGCAGCGCTGACCGTCGCGCCAGCAACGCGGGCAGCCCGGCCCGCTCCTGCCAGAAGGTGTTGCTGCCCACTGTGATGAGCTGAGATTTCGCGCGCGTGACGGCAACGTTCCACAGATTGACCTGGCTCGACACCCAATGCGTGGTCCCAGAAGGCATGTTGTCGGTCGCTACTGGGCTCAGGAGCATGATGTCCCGCTGCCCACCTTGGAAGGCATGCACCGTACCCACCCGTACCCGGTCGTCTCTCAGTACTTTTTCAAGTGCTTCCTTCTGCGCCCGGAACGGCGTGACGACTCCCACCGTGGCGTCCTGCGGAAGGTCCACGAGTAGCCTGCGCACCACGCGTCTTACTGCCTCGGCTTCCTCGGCATTGCGCCATGACTTGCCACCGGAGCCCCGCGCCGATTCGCCGTACGGTACGTCCACCCAGCCCAGCACAGGCGCCGGAGCGGCCGCTCCTACCGGATCAAGCGCCGGAATCTGTCGTCGTACATCCGTCAGTACCCGCAACTGCCCCGCGTAGCAGTAGCGGTTGATCACGTCCGCGATTGTCGGATGGCAACGGTAGTGCTCGTCGAGAAGCAGCGCGGAATCGCCGTGCTGAGCAGCAGCGTGGTACGAGGAGTACACGTGATAGGCGAGCCGGTGGTCCTCCAGCTGTGCCGCGCTCAGCCCCGTCCGGAGCCGGGCCTGGTGCTCCTGCTGTGGTGAAACGCCCGCGATGTGCCCCAACTGCATCGGATCACCGATGATCAGTGCCCGCCGGGCGCGGAAAAGCAGCGGCAGGACCGACGGAATGGAGCACTGGCTCGCCTCGTCAATGACGACGAGGTCGAAGAGCTTCGGCGTCAGCTCCAGCTGGCGCACCGAGTGGGTACTGATGGCCCATGCCTTGATGTGCGCCATGAGGTTCTTCTGGCTCTTCTGGAACCCCGAGCGGCGCCGCAGGGCCTGCAGCCGTTGCGTCATGAGCGCGTGGCCATGTGAGATCGCTTCGGTAGACACTGCCTGGGACAGCTCTGTCGACAGCTCCGACAGCATATGCGAGGTCGCCAGCCGTGAACGCTTCAGCGCCTCCTCGTCCCGGCCGAGGTGAACGGGCGTGAGCTCACGCAATTCCCGCTCGGTGCCGAGCATCTCGGCCAGCGAGGTCAGCAACTCGACGGACACCGGTCGTTCGGACAGCCACTCCGGCCGCGAAGTCCCGGGGTACAGCTCCGCGACCAACGCCCTGAGCGCCCGGCCCCTGCGCCAGCGTCCGACCCACCCCCTTGCTGCGGCTGCCTTGTGGGCCCGTTGCTCCCAACGGGCTAGGACGGAAGTGTTTTCACCTGCCCAGACTTCCGCCAGAAGCGCCACCGGCAGCCCGAGCGTGTTCGCCTGCTCCTGCCGCTTCGTGAGCAGTTCCAGCAGTTGCCCCTCCTCTTGAACGAGACGTGCCGCCTCCTCCTGCTGTCCGAGTGCCCGTCCGCGAGTGTTGCGCAGGTCCCCGGCCACGGTCGCCGATCCACGCCGCGGAGCCCGCACGGGCTCACCGAGGATCTGCTCCAGCTTTGCGGCCTCGCGCTCCAGAGCCTCCGCATTGCCGGTACGCAACATCAGACCTGGTGCGATGCTGTCGCAGCGCTCGGCGACGACATTCACCGCCTCGTTATTGGTCGAAGCGACGAGGACGGACTGGCCGGCAGCCACACAGGTGGTCACGACGGCCGTGACGACCTCGCTCTTCCCCGTGCCCGGCGGACCGGTGGCCACGGTGAGCGCTCTCGTCATCGCGGACGAGACGACCAGCTCCTGGCTCTCATTGCACGGTCCCGCAGCCACCACGACAGGAGCTGGCCCCTCCGTGCCCTCGCCACGGCCGGACAGCAGCGTGCCCAGCGCTGTGCCGGGAATCTCCCCGGTGCGCGCCGACATCTCCAGCAGGTTCCCTACCAGGGCATCTGTGGCAAAGCGCTCGACGCCTGAAGGGGCCAGCAGCACGGCCGCGTTGTGCGCACCCGGCCGCAGCGCCTGCATCACCGACTGGTCGCTCAGGGCGGAGGGGTTCAGAGGTTCGAGCTCCGGAAGGCCCAGTCTCTGCAGCAGCTCCCGTACAGCTCGTAGCATCTGTGTGTCGTTGCCCTCCTGCCACATCGGCTGCCAATGGGCGATGAGGTCGGCTGCCTCCTCCTCCGCGAGGAGCTGAGTGATGACACCTGTGTGAAGCGAAGGCACCCCGCTCGGGCGAAGCATGTCGCGACCGTCTTCGTCCGGCGCGAGTTCCATCTGCTGGATCAGCAACGGCGCAAGCTGCACGGTGGTGCCCCGCCCACCAGTTCCGCCGCGCGCGGGCAGGGTGACCGCCGGATAGCCGTACCAGTACTCGTGCTGGGCGCTTGTTCCGGACACCGTTCCGTTCGTCCCGACCGTCCTGCCCTTTGTTCTGGGCAGCAGCGGAGGGGCGGACAGCGTTCCGGCCCGTCCCGACTGGATCGTCTCCTCGCCGCTCTTGAGCAGGAAGTATTGGGAGTCGCGGCCCCTATCACGGTCGGGAAGCATCCCGGCGGCTGCCTCTGCGGTAAGGCAGTAGGCGTAGTAGCGCAGCAACCGTTGCCAGTCGATGCCGTTCCGGGCGTCGACGGCGGCCAGTTCTTGAGCTTTGAGCAGGGCGGAGGAGCGCTGCGCGGCCTCGGTCGCATCACCGGGAAGGGTCGGCAGGTGCACCGGACGTGCCACTGAACGTGCGAAGGGCAGGCTCTGTGTTGCGCGGATCGTGGACTTGGTCGGACGTTGTTCCTCTGGGACGCCCTTCCTCACCATCTGTGCCGTCAAGTACTCGAAGAGGTCGTCCGGTGTGATCCAGCCGCTGTCCTTGATCCGCCCGTTGCGCAAGCCCTCCACGATCTCTCCGGTGAACCGGGACGTGCCGAGCGAGGATCCGACCGGTGCCATGGCGGAGGCGCTCTGCAGGGCGTCCGACGCGGTGATGAAGTACACGCCGGTCGGTCGCAGCAAGGTGCTGGCGCGGGCCGCTCGTCCGTGTTCGGGGCACCCTTGGCTGTCCAGCCCTGTACGACGGAGCCGCTGGAACAGCAGTCCAGCAGCACGATCTTGGAGGATGCCCGGCAGGACTGGAGCATCCGCTCCAGAAACTCCGCAGGCACGGCTGTGCCCGGCAGGTCGTCGGGGGCGGTGTCGCGGGTCAGGAAGTACAGCTGGCCGTCGGCTTCGCAGAACTCGCCGTGTCCGCTGAAGTACAGCAGTGCCGTCTCGCTCTGCTGCCGCTCCTCCAGAAACGACTCGATGGCGTGCAACATCTCGGCGCGCGTCGGCTCGGCCACCATCGAGCAGTCGTTGTCCATGCCGATCTCGGTGCTCTCCAGCACCGCCTGCATGTAGTGCAGGTCTGCCCGGACCGGAGGGAGGTCGTGGTAGGCGTCGCTGTCGTACGTGGATACGCCGATGAGCATGGCGTACCGGTCGTTGTCGCTCATCCCGCGATCAGTCCATCGAGCCGTCAGCGCCGTCACCACTGCTGGTGTTGTGCCCACCGTCACCGCCTGCAAGGAACCGTTCGATCCGCTCGTCATCCGTGCGGGCCTCGCGGCCGGTGATGCGCAACGTTGAGCCGTCGGGCCGGGTGGCGATGATTGTCCGCTGGGGAACCCGGGCCAGCCAGACCTGCACGGCGGCAGCGACCAGCGAGCCTGCATTGAACACCAGTCCGACGGTGTCGACGATGTCCACACCCTTGCCCGTGTCGCCGGGTGCGTGCTGCCGGGGTATGTCCAGGGCGGCAGCGGCGTCGGTGCCGGCAACCTCACCCAGCAGCTCCCGGGCCTCACGACGTGCCCGCAGGGGGTCATCGTCGTTGATCGATATCCGATACCGAGCCCGGCTCTCCTGGGCGATCTGCACGCTTACCCCCTTGTTCCACCGTGCAGCGAACGCACGGGGCTGCGAGGCTAGTCGCGGTGGTGGGGTGCCGGGGCCCCGGATTCTTAAAATAAGTTTGTTATTGGCTTGAAATATGCGTGTCGAGGTCAGCACTCCGCATCGCGGGACCGGCTGCTGGAAGCTTTGACCCGTGGGGGCCGCTCGTGGCGGGACCGACTCGTCGTGCTGACGCTCGAATGACGCTGTTGGCCTTCCGGCGGCTTCTGGCTGAGCGCTGACCTCAGTGCCCCAGCCGCTCCAGGGCCTGGGCCGGGTAGCGGTCGCCGGCCACGGCCTCCTCGGGGACGGCCGCGCGCAGGAGGTCGAGGTCGGCCGGGGGCAGGGCGAGGTCTGCCGCGGTGGCGTTCTCCTCCAGGTACCGGCGGCGCTTGGTGCCGGGGATCGGGATGATGTCGTCGCCCTGGGCGAGCAGCCAGGCCAGCGCCGCCTGGGACGGGGTGCAGCCGATCCGGGTGGCGACCTCTCCCACGGCCCGGACGAGGGCCAGGTTCCGGTTGATGTTGTCGTCGGCGAACCTCGGCCAGCGGCGGCGGTTGTCGTCGGGGCCGAGGTCGTCGCGGGAGGACAGCGCCCCGGTGAGCATGCCGCGTCCCAGGGGGGAGTAGGCCACGACCGCGATCCCCAGCTCGCGGCAGGTGTCGAGGAGTTCGCCCTCCACCACGTTTCGGGTGAACAGCGAGTACTCGACCTGCACCGCGCTGACGGGGTGGACGGCGTGCGCCGTGCGGAGCGTGGCGGCGCTGACCTCGCTCAGGCCGACGTGGCGCACCAGCCCCTCGTCCACGAGGCGGGCCAGGGCGCCCATCGTCTCCTCGATCGGGGTGTCGGGGTTCCTGCGGTGCGCGTAGTAGAGGTCGATGTGGTCGATGCCCAGGCGCTGCAGGGAGGCGCGGCACGCCACCGGGACGTAGGCGGCCGAGGTGTCGACATCGCCCACCCGGCCGGTGGCGGCGTCGTGGCGCAGGCCGAACTTCGTGGCCACCACCACCCGGTCCCGGTCGCCGGTGTGCCGGTGCAGCCAGCGGCCCAGCAGTTCCTCGTTGAGGCCCTGCCCGTAGGCGTCCGCGGTGTCGAGCAGGGTCATGCCCAGCTCCAGGGCGCGGTCCAGGGTGCGCTGGGACTCCTCCTCGTCGGGGACGCCGTAGGCGATCGACATGCCCATGCAGCCCAGGCCGATCGCCGACACCTCGGGCCCGTGGGCGCCGAGCTTGCGGTACTTCATCGTTCGTTCCTTTCCAAGGCGGGAAGAGCGGTGTACTCCCGGGCGACCTTCAGCAGCCACGCCAGCTCGTCGGCGTAGCCCCCGCCGCCGGCCGCCTCGGGGCCGACGGGCGCGGGCTCCCCGGCCGGCTGCTTCCGGTTGTCGCGTTTGGCGCGCAGGGCTGCTGCGAGAGAGACGGCCTGGACGCGGGCGCGCAGCGCGTCGCCCGCCAGCCCCGCCTCGTGCGCCGACCGCTGGGCGGCGGAGACGACGTCCGGGGACATGTAGGGCCGCAGGGCGCGCAGGCCGTCCTGTATCTCGATGACCCTGCGGTAGAGCCGGAAATCGGTGTCCCTTGGCAGCAGACGGGCCAGGGGGTTGCCCGACTGGGGATCGAGCGCGATGCCGGGCACCGCCGTGGACAGCGCGTGCCACAGCGGATGCAGCCGCTGGTACGCGACGAAGCTGCGGGCCAGACGCCGCCCCTCGGACAGCCGGGGGCCCCACGAGGGCATCGTCAGCCCCGCCACCAGGAAGAAGATGCCCGTGCCGTTGGCGATCGGCGTCAGCAGCTCCCAGTCCAGCGGGTCCAGTCCGCACTGGACGCTGATCAGGACGAACAGGCGGTTCAGGCAGTAGACGAGGCACGCGCTCGCGCCGATCGCCGTGGTGTGCAGCCCCCTGCGCAGCCATTGCCGGCCCGCCACGCGCCCGTACCGCAGGCACAGCCGGATGATCTCGATCATCCCGGCGCCGAAGGCACTGACGTACAGCAGTAGATAGGCGGCCACGGCCGGGCGGTTCGCGTTCTGCAGGAGGTAATGGGCGCTGCGCTGATGGCTGCCGTTCTTCGCGGCGATCCACAGACCGACCATCACGACGGCCACCACGACCGCGGCCAGGAGACGGACGAGCGCCCGGCGACGCGCCTCCTCACGCGGGTACACCCAGTAGACGATCGCGGTGAGGAACGCGGCACTGGAGGCCACGCCGCCGAAGAGATGGATGCCCAGCGCCCCCAGATCGTTCACACCCACGGCGACGTCCACCGCCTGCGCGACGAGCGGCGTGGAGAGCGTGAAGGAGACGCCCTTGCAGAAGAAGGCGACGAGCAGAGCCCGCAGCGCAGGATCGTTCCGCCGGTGCCGCAGGTCGCGCACCTTGTAGAGGAAGGCCAGCGCACACAGGGCCGCACACGCCGGGAACACCACGGCCTTCACGTCACCCATGACAGCTCCCGCCGCCGCTTTGGCCGTTCCTGCGGCTCGGCAAGGTCAGCCGGAAGCGGACGTGCTGTGCACGCGCGAACCTCGCGACATGTCATTGTCCCTGACACACCAATCCACTGACGACGCTGCCCCCGTGCGACTGTCTGGCTGTCGGCGATAGTAGCTGGCAACTCCGACGACTCCTCGGTCGATCAGAGCCTTCACTTCTCCATGCATCGCACAGGTATTCTTGGGCTGATCTCGTCACTGCGGCCCGCCGGGCTTCCGGTCCGCCCGTCCTGATGCGGGCGTAACGGACACGCCCCCACCCGCACGAGTCTCTTCGTGCTGCTTGGGGGGCATTTCTTGTTGTTCCGTGCGTCCGCCGAGACCGTCGCCGTCATGGCGTTGGACGGCTCGCTCTTTCTGCACCTGAGCGAGCAGTACTTCCACGTGCTGGGGCA
This sequence comes from Streptomyces luteosporeus, assembly GCF_039532865.1. NCBI lineage: Bacteria > Bacillati > Actinomycetota > Actinomycetes > Kitasatosporales > Streptomycetaceae > Streptomyces > Streptomyces luteosporeus. Next base: position 208,378 of record NZ_BAAASL010000004.1, on the reverse strand, counting down.
CCGCCCCGGGCCGTCGGAGGCGCGCTCGTGGGAGCGGAGCATCCCCGTGCTGACCGCGGCCCTCAACGATGCCGGGCTCGGTGACGTCGAGGTCGTCCTCGAGTACGCGCTTCCCCTGAACAGCAGGCGTGTCGATGCGGTGCTCGCCGGAGTGCACCCCGTCACCGGCGCACCTTCCTATGTTGTGGTGGAGCTCAAGCAGTGGAGCCAGGCCATGCCGGACGAGGACGACGCCTCCCTGTGCCATGTCGACAGGTATGCACGGCCCGTTCTCAATCCCATCGAGCAGGTGCGCCGGTACTGCCAGTACATCGCCAACTTCAACGGAGCCGTGGCCGGGCATCCGGAGCGCGTCAGTGGCGTGGCGTACCTCCACAACGCCACCGAGTTCGGTGTCGCCGGGCTGCGCGACATCGAGTGTGACGATCACGGGCAGTTGTTCACCGCCGGCCGGCGCGGCGAGTTCCTCGACTATCTGCGCGCCAAGCTGAGCCCCACGGTTCCAGGTGCGCGAGCGGCCGACGAGCTGTTGAGCGGGAAGACGGCTCCGTCCCGCCAGCTGATGTCCGTCGCGGCGCAGGAAGTGCGCGAGCGAGAGCAGTTCGTTCTCCTGGACGAGCAGCAGGTCGCGTACCGGATGGTCCTCAATGCCGTACGCAAGGCGAAGGAGGCCGATCACAAGGAGGTCGTCGTCGTCACCGGTGGGCCGGGGACGGGCAAGAGCGTCATTGCGCTCTCCCTGCTCGGAGAGCTGTACAGGCAGGGGGTGCCGGCGCTCCACGCCACGGGTTCGCAGTCCTTCACCACCACCATGCGCAAGGTCGCGGGCGCGCGCAAGCGTGAGGTGCAGGATCTCTTCAAGTACTTCAACAGTTTCATGACCGCGGGCAAGAACAGTCTCGACGTCCTGATCTGCGACGAGGCGCACCGCATCCGCGAGACCTCCGCCAACCGGTACACCCCGGCCGCCCACCGCACCGGCAGGGCCCAGATCGAGGAACTCATCGACGTGGCGCGGGTACCCGTCTTCCTCCTGGACGAGCACCAAGTCGTGCGTCCGGGCGAGATGGGGACGGTGGCGGACATCCGGGCCGCTGCAGCGGTGAAGGGCCTGGGCTGCAGCGTGGTCCACCTCGACGGCCAGTTCCGGTGCGGCGGCAGCGAGGCCTACCTGCGCTGGGTCGTACGGCTCCTGGGACTGGAACCGGGCGGACCGACGCTCTGGGAGCCCGACGACCGGATGCAGCTGTGGGTTGCCGGCAGCCCCGAGGAGCTGGAGGAGTTCCTCGAAGAGCGCCGCGCCCAGGGGTACGGGGCGCGTATCTCCGCGGGGTACTGCTGGCCATGGTCGCAGGCACCGAAGTCGGGGGAGCCGCTCGCGGCGGACGTGGTGATCGGGGAGTGGGCCCGTCCCTGGAATGTGCGCGGTGACCGGGGTGTGGCCGGCGCGCCGCCCGCGGCCCTCTGGGCCACGGACCCGGCCGGATTCGGCCAGGTCGGATGCGTCTACACCGCGCAGGGCTTCGAGTACGACTGGTCGGGTGTCATCATCGGACCCGACCTGGTGTGGCGGGGCGACAGGTGGGTCGCGGACCGTACGGCGTCCAAGGACCCCGTGTTCAAGAAGTCGACTTCCGACGCCGATGTCGACCGCCTCATCCGCAACACGTACAAGGTGCTGCTGACTCGCGGGATGGTCGGCACCGTGGTGTACTCCACCGACCCCGAGACACGCGACAAGCTGAGGGAACTCGTGGGATCGAGGGAGGTTGTCGCAGCGCTGTGAGGCACGGCTGAGCCCGTCCTTCCTCCTCCGGCCGCGCGACTCTCTAAGATCGTCGCCATCGGTTGCGGCCCGACGGGCTTCCTGGACAGGACATGCCCCCACCCGCGCGAGTCACTCGTGCCCTGGGGGAACCACCTCGTGTCCATGCTCCTGCTGAAGCTCTCGGCCAATGATCTCCTGACGCTCAACACCAGGCGACGCATGGTTCCTCACTTGGCCGCACGGTGGCAGCACTTCCGCGGGAGCGAGGCGTCGGTCACCGAGCGGTTGGCGTGGGCCGAGAGCCTCGTTGCGCTGGCCGAGGACATGGTGGCCGCCGGCCGGGGAAACGTCGAAATGATCGTCGAGTGCTCGGCGACCGTGGAGGAGCCGGACGACCCCGAGGACAGGCACATCATCGATGTCGTGCTCGTCGGGCGGCACCCGGAGAGCGGTCATCTCTCGGTGCAGCTCGTCGAGCTGAAACGTTGGTCGACCGTCACGCGCGTGGAGGCGGCCGCATCCGACATGATCCATGTTCCTGGAATGGAGCCGAAAAAACATCCGGCCTTGCAGCTGGCTGCGAGCTTTGCGGCATTCGGCGGTGAGGAGGGCCCCCTTCACGGCCTGCCGTTCGAGTGCGGGGGGTTCACTTATCTGCACAATGCGACCGAGAGCACGGTGTGGCCGCTCATCGCTCCCGGCGCGCCCACCGGAGCCTACTCGCGCATCTACACACGGGACAGGCGCGACCGGTTGATGCAGGACCTGCGCCGGCACTTCGTCCACGACGAGGGGCAGTCGCACGCCGAGATTCTGCTCGCCCGTATGAACCTGCGGAACACGCCCCTCCTCGATGCCGTGATCAAGTCGAGGGGCGAGGACACCGTCTTCGCCCTGCGCAAGCAGCAGCGGGAAGTGGCGGACCACGTCATCGAGGCCTCCACCATGGTGCTCGACGGTCCCGATCAGGAGGCGCTCGTCCCGAACCCGAGGCGCGCGGTGTTCGTCATCACCGGAGGAGCGGGAACGGGCAAGAGCGCCATCGGTCTGCATCTCAAGGCGCAGTTCGAAGCCGAAGGGCGAAGCGTCAAGTACGCGAGCGGATCGCGAGCCTTCAACGGCGCCATGCAGGACCACGTGGGCTACGGCGACCGTGAGTTCAAGGAGAGCTTCACGTACTTCAGCAGCTTCGTCACCACCCCGGACGAGCCGCTGGACGTCCTGATCTGCGACGAGGCGCACCGGTTGCGGGAACGTTCCACCAACAGGCGTTGGCCGGCGGAGAAGCAGGGGAAACGCCCTCAGGTGGAAGAGCTGCTCGATGCGTCCCGCCTCAGCCTTTTCTTCTTGGACGAAGGGCAGTCCGTTCGGCCGAACGACGTCGGCACCGTGGCCCTGATCAAGGATGCCGCACGACGACGTGGAGCCGACTTCGCCCACTACGACCTCCGCCGGCAGTACCGGTGCGGCGGTAGCGAGGCGTACGTGCGCTGGGTTCAGGACCTTCTCGGCATCTCCGGCCGGGAACCCGGGCAGTGGGTGCCCGACGGGCTGATGCACATCGAGGTGGCGGACACCCCCGAGGAACTCGAGCGGATCATCGTGCAGGAGGCCCGGGCCGGGGCCTCCGCGCGCATGGTCGCGGGGTTCTGCTGGCCGTGGACCAAGCCCCGCGGAAAAGAGAAGCGCCTCGAGGCCGACGTCCGCATCGGGGACTGGCACAGGCCCTGGAACGCCGACAGCGAGAGCTTCTGCGAGAACGGCGCGCCCCCGTCCAGGATCTGGTCGGTGCACGAGGGCGGTCTCGGTCAGATCGGCTGTGTCTACACCGCTCAGGGCCTCGAATGGGACTGGTGCGGGGTCATCATGGGTGACGACATGGTCCGACGCGACGGTCGCTGGGTCTTCCGGAGGGGGAAGCAGCGCAGGGACAAGGAGGCGGGAGTCAACCGCGTTGCGGTCCCCGGTTCGCTCGACCCCGAAGTGCGGAAAAAGAACCTGGACGACGAAGACTTCGCCCGTTGCGTACGCCACGCGTACAACGTGCTGCTGACCCGCGCGAGCCGTGCCACGGTGCTGTACTCCACGGACGCGGAGACCCGGGAATATCTCGAGTGCATGGTCGGCGATGTGCAGATCCACGGTCTTCGTCCTACGTGGGACAGCCTTCCGCCCGAGGCTCGCGTGCCGCATCAGGGGCGTCCCGGCCGAGGCAGGGGGCGGCGGGCGCGGCGCAGGTCGCAGGCGAAGAAGGGACAGCAGACGCTGTTCTGAGAAGAAGCAGGGCGAGGTGGTGTGGCGGGCTCCCGGGCCCGCCACTGGCCTGGCTCAGAAGAGCAGGCGCGCTGCCGATGCCAGCACCGCCGCCAGAAGACTGGAAGCGGCGCCGGTCGCGACGTCGACCAGGATCCTACGGAACCGGATGCGACACTCGCACTTGTACTCGTCCAAGTTCATGCTTGGCCACTCCTGACAGTGAGTTGGGAATGGCAGGGACAGCCCCACCGGGCATCCGCACTCACGTCGCGTGCACGCACACGACGGATGACCATCCCTCACTCACGACCGGGCGAGCCAGCGCGTGAACGTGGACTGCGTACCCCTCCGGGTAGGCGGGCAGCGCAAGTGATCCTACCTCGAACGGAGTTGGGGCGCAGGCAGCGGCCTCTTGCTGGTGGTGGAGGGCCGCTGGTGCGCCCTCGACGCCCGTGGCCGGTCGGCCGGCTCCCGGAGGCGGCACCGAATATGCAGCCGGGGCTTTTCGCTCGCTCGCGTAATTCAATTTATCGCGCCCGCTTATCGCCTCGTTATCGGCCTCCTAAAGAATTCTCGGGGCGTTTTATCGGGCTGATCGGTGTTGACTCCGCAATCCGTGATCGTGTTAAGTACTGGTCATGAGCCACGGGGGGTGCGGCTCGCCGAGTGCGGTTCCCTCTGGTGCTCCGTCCCAATCAATCAAGACGGAAATGAGGTCCATCATGGACGCCACCATCGAGTTCGACGAGTTCGCCATCGACGAGATTTCCACCGAGGAGCTTCCCGACACCACCGGCCTGCCGGCCATGGGTGCTTCGAAGGGTGCTTCCTGCTGCGCGGCCAGCTGCTCCTGCTGCTCCAGCAGCAGCTGAGGTGTGACCCGGGGGCGGCGTTCGGCCGCCCCCCGGGCGCTTTTTTGGATGGAAGCCGCCGGATCTAGTGCAGGATGCCGTGGAATTCAGAGTCGATCAGCGTGTGGTGGTCAGGGCCAATCCGGTTCCTTTCGAGCACCTTGCACCGTCGTCCCACCGGAGTGCCTGGGAAGCTCTGGGCGCCGCCCATGAAGAGGTTCTCCGGGCCGCCGACGCGGCCGATGAATTCCTGCACCGGCGCATCGGGGAAGTCGGCGAGGCCGGTGATTCCGGTGTTCGTGCGGAGCTCGTGCGGTTGCGGCGGCGGATTCGGCAGAAGCCGGGTTCGGCGTTGGCCGCTTCCGTGGCCGGTATGGGGGAGCCCGTCGCCCGGTGGGAGTCCGCCGTTCGGGAATTCGCCGCGCTGCTCCAGCAATTCCTCTCCCGCATTCCCGATGTCACCGACTCCGAGCGTGCGCAGCTCGCCGCCGTGTGCCGGCACCAGGACTTCGCCTCCTCCCTCGCTCTCGTCAGCCTCGACCTGGACACCGCCCGCGCCCGTTACGCCGGCAACGTCGGGCGTTGGTCCCGCGGTGACCGCAAGAGTGAGGCCGGGCTTGTCGCCTATGCCCACCGGGCCATGCTGCGGACCAGTCCTCGGGCCCGGTTCACCGGGGTCGGGTTCGGTATGCCGGGTGCGGACCATGAAGAGCCGACTTCGCCCACCGTGCTCGTCAGTGCTTTCGACGTTCAGCGGGGGGCCGTTCAGACCATCAGTGAGAGTGCGCTCGACCTCGGCTCCGCCGCGTGCGTGCGTCTCGCCCCGCTGTTGCCCGCCGGTGACGGCCGGCTCGGGTTCCTGCGGGTGGGGGACGAGGGGCCGCGTCGGGTGACCGTCGGGCGTACGCCCCCTCTCGATGCCCTCGTCGCCGTTGCCCGTTTCGGCGTGCACGAGCGTCGTGACGTCGTCAAGCGGCTGGCCGTACGCCTCGGTTGTGCCGAGGGCGCGGCCGAGCGGGTCGTGGACGGCGCGCTGCGCGCCCAGGTCCTGCTGCCCGCGCTGCCGGTCGACGAGCAGTCGCCCCGCTTCCTCGACGACACCGTGGACGCCCTGCCGGACGGCTCCGAGGTGCGGGAGCCGCTGCAGCGCATCGCCGCCGCCGTCGGCGCGCTCCCCGAGCAGCGCAGGGCGCTGCTGGAGGACGTCGCGCAGGCCGCCCGGCAGTTGCCCCACGCACAGCAGCTGGGACTCGGGTTGTACGAGGACGCCGCGGTGGCCGTCGGTACGCCGCCTAAGCTGCCGGCATCCCTTCGGCACAGCATCGGCACGCTCCTTCCCGTCCTCAGCGCCTTCGACCTCAAGCACGATCTGCGGCTGGCGCTGCACGACGCCGTGCGCGCCCGCGGGACGCGGCTGTCCCTGACCGCGACCGCCGAGGACCTGGCCGCCGAGGCCGCCCGTGCCGTCACCGGTACCCTCACGCCCCGGCTCGCCGACCCCGCGCTCAACGAGGCGCTCGGACAGTTGTGGCGCTTCCGGCAGCGCGTGCTCACCGACATCGCCGAGCTCATCGGCGACAGCACGGACCACGACGACACGCACCACGACGACGTCGCCCTGCCCGACTCCCTCGTCGCCGCCTGGCGTGCCGCGCTTCCCGCCTGGACCGACCGGCCCGACGCCTCCTACGCCCTCATGCTCCAGCCCGCCACCACCGGGCCGCAGTGGGTCTGCAACGGCATCTTCGCCGGTGCCGGCGCCACCCTCGCCCGCTTCCTGCACCTGGACTCCCTCGCCGGGGGCCGGGCCACGCAGGAGCTCCGCGAGCGCCTGCACCGCTTCCTCGGCCCGCGCGTCCTGGAGGACCGCGGCTGCCACGGGCTCAACACCGGTGTCCATCCGCCGCTGCTGCGCGAGGCCATGACGGCCGACGACTGGGCGGACGCGGTGATCGAGAGCGGTGACGCCCCGGGCGACGTGCGGATCCGGGTCACCACCCGGGACGGCCACCGGCCGGTGGTGATCACCTCCACGCGCTGGGACCTGCTGCCCGCGCCCAGCCGGATCGCGCTGTGGCTGCAGGGCGGCGGGCTCGTGCAGCCCACCTTCGACCAGTACGTGCCCCGCACCGCCGGCATCACGCGCGTACCGCGCATCCGCTTCGGCGACCTCGTCCTGCAGCGGCGGCGCTGGTACCTGCCCGACCTGGACCTCCTGACCGGCGCGGCGGACGGCAGCGAGGCGGGGGTGCGCCGGCTGCTGGCCCTCGCCACCGAACACGGCGTGCCCGGCGAGGTCTTCTGCAAGCAACTCGCCGCATGGCAGCGCGCCGGCGGCTCGATGCCCGACCTGACGACGACCGCGCCCCTGCAGCCCAAGCCCCGCTATCTGCACCTGGCCAGCCCGCTGGGCCTGAAGTCGCTGGCCCGCGACGCGGCCGCCTTCACCCACCCCTTCCTGGAGGAGTGCCTGCCCGCGCCCCGCGAGGGCGCGCACGCCCGGGAGTACGTCTACGAGTTCGACCGCACGACAGGAGGCGCGGCATGCTGACCGTTCTGCGCGCGTACCACTACGCCCCGCGCAAGGCAGGGCTGCTCACCCGCGCGGTGCTGCCCCTCCTGGACGACCTGCGGCGGACGGACGGCCACGACGTCGCCTTCGTCACCCGCCACTGGGACGGCGGCTCCCACCTCGCCCTGCACCTCGGCCCCGGCCCCGTTCGCGCGGACGCCGCGGCCCTGCTGGGCGAGCGGGTGGCGGCGCTCGGCGAGCCGGGGGAGACCTGGAGCGAGGCGGAGTACGCCGCCCGGCGGCGGGAGTACGAGGCCGCCGAGGAGCGCACCGCCCGTCACGCGTCGCCCTTTGCGCACGGCACGGTACGCATGGAGGAGGCGGGCGACCCCGCACCGCTCGAAGCCGTACGGCACACGATGCTGACCGGCCTCACCCGCGTGCTCGCGGACGCCGCCGAGTCCGGCCCGGGCCTGGTGCTGCAGCTGCTGCTGGCGGCCGGTTCCGTCTTCCCCGGCGGGCTGCGGTTCGGTTCCCTGTCGTACCGCTCGCACGCCGAGGCGTACCTGGCCGCCTCACCCCACGAACACCCGCTGCGGGAACGCTTCGAGCAGGCGTACCAGCAGCGCGCCGAGGCACTGGACCAGCTCGTCGCCGACGCGCTCGCCACCCCCGCGGCGCTCCCGGCGTACGGGACGTTCGCGCAGGCGTACGCACGGCTGCGCGAGCCGGACATGGACGGCCCCGTCCGCGCGCTGCTCGGCGCCGCCGACGAGGCCGCCGCCCTGCCGCAGCCCGGCCGGATGAGCGCCTTCCACGCCACCTTGCAGCACAGCGGCTTCCACAGCAGGCCGCCCGAGGGCTTCCTGCCCTACCGCGTCCTGGTCAACTGGCTCTACGAGCTGCTCCCGGTGCTGGACGTCACCACTGTCCACCGTTACCTGTACTGCTACTGCACGGCCCGCGCCGTCGACGAACGGCTCGGCGAGGCATGGCAGGACCGCCTGAAGACGAGGCCCACCCGACATGCACCCCACTGACACACGGCGGCTCAAGCTGCGCCCGAGCATCCTGTACGGCACCACGGAGACGTCGGTGTTCGTGCAGTCGCCGCGGGGCGCCTTCACCCTCAACCTGCCCGCGCCGCTGATCGATCCGGTGGCCGCCTGGCTGGAGGCCCTGCAGCGGCCGGCCACCGAGCAGGAACTGCTCGCCGCCGCCGGCGGGCCCAAGGCGGCGCCCGCCCTGGAGAAGGTGCTGCGGCACCTGCGGGGCCACGGCGTGCTGCTGGACCTCCCCGCGCAGCCGGCACCCGAGCACGTCCCCGCCGCCGCGGTCGCCTACGCGGAGAGCCACTGCCCGGGCGACCCCTACGCCGCCCTGCACCGCCTGGCGCGGACCACGGTGACGCTGCGCGGCGAGGCGGACCTCGTCCGCGCCGCCGCCGACGCCCTGGCCGGCCGCGGCATCGCCCACACCACCGAGAGCCACACCACCGAGGGCGACGGCGACCGTGCGGGCCTGACCGTCCGCGACGCCGCCGGCCGCCTCGCGGTGGAACTGCGGTACGCCGGCGAGCGGCTGTGGGTCGCCTCCAGCGACCTCGGCGCCGACCCGCAGGCCGTGGCGGAGCTGGAGCGCCGGCTCGCCGTGCCGGGCCGGCCCCGGCCCGCCGCCCGCCGCCTGGCCGCCGGCCTCGCCGCCGAGCAGGCCTTCCGCGAACTGCTGGAGCTGACGGAGGCGTCCGGCACCGTGCACGTCGTCGACTCCGCGCCCCTGGGCTGGCGCAGCCGGCGCATCGAGCGGGCCGCGGGGCCGGTCGAGGACGTCCTCGACGCCCTCGACGAGCACGCGCACCCCGGCGCCGACGACCTGGTGGGCCGCTACCGCTGGGACACCCCCGACGACTGGCAGCAGATCCCCCTGGCCCTGGCCCGCGTCGTCCCCGGCCCCGGTACCGGCGCTGTCGAGCGCACGCCGGCCGCCGGCTGGGGCGTCATCCGCAACGAGGCCAAGGCCCGGGCCCTCGCCGCCTTCCTGCGCGGCGACGCCCCCCGCCGCGGCGCGGGCGTCACGCTGCAGGCCGCCGTCGTGGACGCCGCCCTGCGCGAAGCCGCCCGCCGCCTGCTCGACGCCCCGGACACCCCCTGGCACGAGGACGCGCCGGTGCCCGTCGTGGCCGCCGACGTCACCGGCCCGGCCTGCCGTACGTACCGGGGCCCGGCCGGGCTCGTCCTGGCCGAGGCCGCCGGGGAGCACGGGCGCGCCGCGGCCTGGGCCACCGACGCCGCCACCGCCCTGGACCACGCCGCCTGCGCCTACCTGGCCCTGCGTCAGGGAGCCGACGGCAACGGCGTGGTGCTCGACACCACCGGCGCCGCCGGCGTCACCGCCACCGCCGACGAGGCGTACGCCCTCGCCCGGACGCTGCTGGGCGCCCCGGTCGCCTTCCACCCCGACGCCGAGGACGTGCTCACCGGCCACGCCCCCCTGGTCGCGGGTGACTTGGCGGTACAGGAGGCCCGAGCATGACCGGTACGAGCAGCACCCTCACCGCCGCCGACGTGCACCTCCACCCCGCACTCCGCCTGCCGCCCGGCCTCGTCGAGGGCTGCCGCGCCCTGGCGGACCGCGACGACGCCCGCGTCCTGGTGATCGCCGGCCACGACCTCGCCTGGGAGTCGGAGGCCGTGCACGCGGCCACGCGCGACGGCCGCGCCCTGCTGACCGTCCGCATCTGGTCCGAGGAGGCCGAGGTCGGCCCGCTGTGGTCGCCCGGTACGGCCGTCGGCTGCCCGGTGTGCCAGGTCACCGCCCAGTTCCGCACCCGCGGCAAGGAGCAGGCGCCCACGGTGCTGCGGGCCTCCGGCGGCACCGCCGAGGCCGCCCACGTCCTGCTGCGCGACGCCCTCGCCCTCGCCGCACAGGAACCGCTGCCGCAAGGGGGCACGCTGACCGTCTCCGCGACCGGCAGCGGCCGGCACCGCCTGCTGCGCCAGAGCGGCTGCCCCGCCTGCACGCCCGCCGGCGCGACGGGAGCCACCGGACAGCCGCGCCTCGGCGACCTCGACGCCGAACTGCGCCACGTCGACGGCCCGGACCTGTCCCTGGAGCACCTGCGCCGGCAGCTCGTCGACCTGCGCTACGGCCCCGTCCTCGCCCTGCGCCCCATGCCCGACGTGCCGGCCGCCCTCGTCGGCGCCATGCACTCCCGCGAGGAGCGGGCCAAGGAGACCGCGGGGTACGGCCGCGGCCGCACCCTGGGCCGTGCCTCGCGCCTGGCGCTGCTCGAACGCCTGGAGCGCGCCGGCTCGCAGCACGTCGCCCGCACCGCCCGCCCGCTGGTGGCCGCCTACCGCGACATCGCCGAACAGGCCGTCGACCCGCGCCGCCTGGGCATGCTGTGCGCCGAGCAACTCGCCCACCCCAGCTGCCGCGTCGACCCCTTCACCGAGGACCAGCCGATGTCCTGGACGCGGGCCCGCGTCTGGGCCACCGGCCAGGAGCGCTACGTACCGCTGGAGTCGGCCTCCTACCACCTGCACCCCCGGCCGGTCCCCGGCCAGCGGTGGGGGCGTGTGGTCTACGAGTCCTCCAACGGCTGCGCCCTGGGCGCGAGCCTCGACGAGGCCGCCGTGCACGCGCTGACGGAGGTGGTCGAGCGCGATGCGTTCCTGCACACCTGGTGGTCCGGGCGCCCGGTCCCGCGCATCGACTGGCGGTCGGTGACCGACCCGACGAGCCGCGAACTGCGCGGCCTGATCCGCCGGGCCGGCTACGAGATCCATCTGTGCGCCGTCACCCAGGACATCGCGCTGCCCGTCGTGTGGGCGCTGGCGGTCAACCCCGCCTCCCGCGACAAGTACAGCCTCACGGCGGCCGCCGCCCACCCCGATCCGGTGAGCGCGGTCCGGGCGGCCGTGACGGAACTGGCCCCCATCGTGCTCGGCGACCTCATGGCGCCCGACCGGCAGCGCGCCCTCGCCCTGCGCGAGGACCCCTGGCAGGTGACCGACCTCGACGACCACGTGCGCTGGTACTCCGTGCCCGAGGCGGCCCCGGCACTCGAACCCTTCCTGTCCGGCCCCCTCGGCACGCTCGACGACGCCTTCCCCACCGCGCACCGGCTGCCGCGGCGCCGCCGGCCGCTCGCCGAGGTCCGCGAGGACCTCACCGCCCGGCTGGCCGCGGCGGGGCTGGGGGAGGTGCTGGTGCTCGACCAGACCGGGCCCGAACACCGGGCGGCCGGGCTGCACGCGGCCCGCGTCCTGGTCCCCGGCGCGATCCCGCTGTCCTTCGGCTACGCGCACCAGCGCGTGTTCGGCCTGCCCCGGCTGCCCCGGTTCGCCGGACCGCAGGACGGCGCGCTCGCCGACCGGCTCACGGTGCACCCCTTCCCGTAAAGCCCGCTGACGACCGTCCAGCCCGCCCGTCCCGTAGGAGCAGCGCAGACCATGTCCCACCCCACGCATCCGCCGTCCGGCCGCGTCCGGGCGCTGCGGGAGATCCTGGGCGCCCGGCCCAGCGGCGACACCCGCCGCGACCCGCAGGCGGCGCCCCACCTCAACCCCGTCCGCCGGGCCGTGGCCGGCGCGGCAGCGGGGCGCGACCTGCCCGCCCCGCAGCCGCGCTGGGACCTGCTGGACGAACTGCCCTGGCCGCAGCCCGGCCCGCAGCGCGCGGTGGACCTCGCGGACGTCGTGGCCACCGCCTGCGCGCCCGTCCGCTTCGAGACCGACAACCCCTACCCCGAGCACCGCCCCTACCCGTCGCCGCGCGCCAAGTTCCCCGTACGCGTCGTCGCCGACGGGCAGTTGCTGGCCCCCGAGGCCGACGCCTACCTGCCCCTGCCGCAGGACGTCCGGCCGCAGGGCCGGGCGATCGAGACCGGCTCCGCGCTGCGCACGCTGCCCGGCTTCTACGGGCCGCTGCGCCGGGTGCTGGCCGGGCTGGAGACCGGGCACCTGCTCGCCTCCGTGGCGCTGCTGGGCGCCGCCCTCGGCCGGCCGGTCGAGGTGACCGGCCGGGCGGGGGAGCAGTGGGCCGGCTGGCTGGAGGCCCTGACGGGCGGGGAGGTCGTACCGGGCTACCGCATGACGGACGCCGTCCCGCCCGCGTCCGCCGGCCCGGCCGGCTCCGGGCCGAGCTGGGCGCGAACGGTGTGGGCGCGCAACAGCGGCCGGGTGCCCCGGGGTTACGCCGGCTTCACCGCCACGCGCACCACCGTGCCCGGGGACGCCTTCCGCCGGGCGCTGGCCGCGCTGTCCGCCGCCGGCACCGGCCTGGGCGTGCTCGCGCAGGCCCGGTCCGTGCTGCACCTGTACTGCTGGGTGCGCGGCGTCGAGGGCCTGCGCGACGGGCTGTACCGCGTCGACGGCACCGAGGCCCACCGCGTGGGCGACTGCGCGCCCGCGAGCGGCGGGCTGCTGATCGACGCCGCCCCCGTCCCCTCGCTCGCCTTCGACCTCGACCGGTGCACAATGGTGTGGATGTTCGTCGCCGACCTCGACGCCGCCGCCGGCCTGCAGGCCACCGGCGCCGGGTCCGCCGGCACCGACCCCGACCCCGACCCGGCCCGCGTCGCCGACGACGTGCTGGCCGCCACCGGATGGCTGGCCCAGCACCTGTCCCTGGCCGCCGCGGCGCACGGGATGTTCGCCCGGCCGCTGCGCAGCTTCCACGGCGACCGCGCGGCCGACGCGCTGGGCCTGCCCCCGCACCACCAGGCGATCTACCAACTGGCCTGCGGCGTCGGCCGGTTCGACGAACCGGGGCTCGATGCCCGCCCCACGACCCTCGAAGGAGCAACGGCGTGAGCGTCGTTTCGTCCGAGCAGCGACCGGCGCCGGGATGGCTGTCCTGGCACGTCCACGTGGCCGCCGACCCGACCGGCACCGACCACCTCGCCCCGCTGATAGCCGGCCCCCTCGCGGAGCTGATCGCCGCCCAGCGCGCGGCGGGCCGCGTCCGGAACTGGTTCTTCATCCGTTACTGGGAGGGCGGCCCCCACCTGCGCCTGCGCATCCTGCCCGCCGCGGCGGACGACGCCGGCCCGCTGGACGCCGCCGTGCACGCCGCCTTCCGCGACGTGCCCACGGCCGGCCACGACCCCGCCGTCTACCTCGACGGCGTGCGCGACCTCGCCCGCGCCAGCCTGCGCGCCGACCCCACGGTCGACCCGCACCTCGCGGGCCTGGTGCGCGAGCCGGGAGTCCACCGCGCCGTCTACACCCCCGAGACCGACCGCTACGGCACCGGCGAACGGCTGGCCCTCTCCGAGGCCGCCTTCGCCGCCTCCAGCGACCTCGCCGTGCACTCCGCCGGGCAGTCCCCGAGCGCGGTGCAGCTGCGCCTGCTGGGCATCGAGACGATCTGCAAGGCCGCCCACCGCGCCCGCCCGCACGACGTGGACGGCTGGCTGCAGCGCTACGCCGCGTACTGGCGTACGTGGGCCGGGCCCGGCCCCACCGCCGTCTTCCCCGCCGACCGGCTGGCCACCGAGGCGGTCCAATGGGCCACCGTCCTGCGCGAGCGCGCCGGCGTCACCGCCGACCGGCTCATCCGGCGCGGCGGCCCGCTGGCCGCCTGGGACACCGCCCTGGCCGCCGTCCTGGACGGCGTCGCCGACGGGCCCGAGGCCGCCGCGCGGCGGGAGAGCCTGTGCATCTCCCACAGCCACATGACCCTCAACCGGCTCGGGCTGCTCGTGCACGACGAGTTCGCGCTCATCGAGACGGCCCGCTGCCTGCTGCCGGTGCCCGCGGGGGCCTGAGCCCCCGGCGCACCGACCGCCCCTTCCGTACCACCGACCGCAGGAAAGCTCCCCCATGCCTCCTTTGCTCCAGGCCGAAGACCTCACCGTCCACTACGGCGGCGCCCCCGTCGTCGCGGGCGTCAGCCTGCAGGTCGAACCGGGCAGATGCGTGGCCCTCGCGGGCGCGAACGGATCGGGCAAGTCCACCGTGCTGCGGGTGCTGGCCGGACGGCAGGAGGCCGACACCGGCACCGTGCTCCTCGACGGCGAACCCGTACGCGAGAGCGACCCCCGCTTCCGCCGCGACGTCGCGGTGTCGATGGACGGCGGCGAGTGCTTCCCCGACCTGACCGTCGCCGAGCACGTCCGCATGGTCGCCGCCGCCCACGGCCTCGGCCGCCGCGCCGCAGAAGCCGCCGCCGACGTCCTGGACCACCTCGGGCTCGCGGCGCACCACGACGCCTTCCCCGGCACCCTCTCCGCAGGGCAGCGCCAGGCCCTGCTGCTGAGCGCCGCCCTGGTGCGCCCGGCCCGGCTGCTCATGCTGGACGAACCCGAACAGCGCCTGGACGCCCGCGCCAAGGAACGGCTCGCCGCCGTCCTCGACGCGGCGAAACGGGCGGGCACCGGCATCGTCCTCGTCTCCCACGAACGCTCCCTGGTGGAGGCCGTCGCCGACCACGTCGTCCTGCTCGCCTCGGGGCGCTGCGTCGCCGAGGGCGAACCCGCCCGCGTCCTCGCCGAGGAGGCCGCGCCGTGGCGGTGAAGAACACGACCAGGACCTCCCCGAAGAACAACCGGAAGAACCACCCGAAGAACAACCTGAAGAACAACCGGAAGAACACGCAGTACGCCGCACCCGGAGCCCCCGATCCGCTGCTCGACCTGACCGGCGCCACCGCCGAGGCGCTGCGCGGGGTGCGCGACGCCCGGCGCGAGCGCGCGGGGCGCTCCGGCCGCCCCCGGTTCGCCGGCGGCTGGCAACTGCTCCTCGCCCTCACCGCCTTCGTGCTCGTCGCGGCCGGCGTCCTGCACACCGCGCCCGGCGCGGGACGGGCCGTGGGCGCCCCCGCCTCGGCCGCCACCGCCCTGGCCCTGACCACGGGCACCGGCGCGCTGCTGACGGCCGCCGCGATGTGGCTGGCGACCTGGCTGGGCCCGGTGCTGCTGAGCAGCCACGAGGTCACCTGGCTGCTGCCCCTGCCCGGTGACCGCGGCCGCATGCTGCGGCCGCGGCTGCTGGCCGGCCTCGGCGTGGCCGCCGCGACCGGCGCCGTCGGCGCCGTCCCGCTCGCCGCCGCCGCCCAGGCGGCCCTGGGCGCGGCCGAGCCGGCGGCCGTCCTGGTCGACGTCCCGGCGACGGTGGCCGGGGCCCTGCTCGCCGCCGCCCTCGGCGTCCTCACCCAGGCACGGCCCGCCCGCTGCCGCACGCTGCGCACCGCCGCGGCGCTCGTCGCCGCCCTCGGCGCGGTCACGGCCGCCACCAGCGCGTCCTTCCCGCTCCTCGGGAGCGTCCTCGCATGGAGCGGCCCGTGGGGCTGGACCGGCCGGGCGGTGGCCGACGCCGCCCGCGGCGACCTCCTGCCCGCCGCCCTCCTCACCACGGCCGTCGTCGGCAGCGCCGCAGCACTCCTGGCCCGCGCCTTCCGCCTGCTGGGCGAGCTGCCCGCGGCCGAACTCGCCGCCCGGGCGCAGCACGGCTCCCGCGCCGGGCAGGGCGCCGTCCTGCTGGACGTCCGCGGCATCGCCCTCGTCGCCCAGTCGGTGGCACGCGCCGGACGCGGCCGGGCCCGGTTCCGTCTGCCCCTGCCGGCCGGCCACCCGCGGCTCGTCCTGCTGTGGCGCGACGCGCTCGCGCTGCTGCGCCGGCCCGCGCGGATCGCCGCGGCCGTGGTCTGCCAGGCCGCGGGCGTGCTCCTGCTGCACCTGATGCAGCAGTGGGGGCAGGCTCCCGACCATCCGTCGGTGAGCGCCCCGCAGGCCGCGCTGTTCGGCTGGATCCTGGTCCTTCCCCTCTACCTTGCCGCCTGCGCCCTGACCGAGGGCGCCCGCCAGGACACCGACAACCTCACCCGCACCCGCCTGCTGCCCTTCGCCCCGCACACGGTGGCACTCGGTCACTTCGTCGTGCCCACCGCGGCCCTGTGCCTGCTCGGCCCCGCCGTCTCCTGGGCCACCTGCCTGCTGACGGGCCTGCCGGCATCCGCCTGGCACCTGTGGGCCCTGGTCAGCGCGATCGGCGCCCCGGCCGCGGTCGGTGCCGCGCTGATGACGGCGTACCGCGGCGCCATGCGCTACGACCTGATGTTCCTCTCGCCGGACTGGTACGCCGTCCTGCCCTTCCTCATCTGGTACGCGGCCCCCACCCTGATGTGCACGGCCGTCGCCGCGCCGCTGCTGTGGCAGTCCGTCGTCTCCCCGCACGCCGCGCTCACCGGCGCCGTCGTCCAGCTGGCGATCGCCTCCGGCCTGGCCCTCGCGCTGAGCGCCTGGCGCGTGCGCGCCCAGGCCCGCGCGATGAGCGGGACGACGCCCGCCGGCTGATACCGGCGGGCACCTTTTCAGAGGCGGGCCCGTTCCAGGACCTCGGTCAGGAGCGAGCCGATCAACCGGACGCCGTCCTCGGTGAGCACCGACTCGGCGTGGAACTGCAGGGAGGCGAAGTGCGGGCCGCGCAGCGCGTGCACCTCGCCCGTACCGGTGTCCCGGCTGATCTCGACCACGCCCACGCCCGGCGGCTCGGTCTTGTCCTCGGTCGAGCGGACGGCGAAGGTGTTGTAGAAGCCGACGCGTTCGCGGGCCCCGAAGAAGTCGATCTCCCGCTGGACGCCCTGGTTGGGGGCGTCCCGGCGCTCCAGCGGCAGGCCGAGCCGCAGCCCGAGCACCTGGTGGCTCAGGCAGACCGCGAGGAAGGGCCGCCGCTCGCGGAGCAGGGTGTCGATCGCCGAGGTCAGGTGGGCGATCTTGGGGTGGTCCGTGGCGCGGGGATCGCCGGGGCCGGGGCCCATCACGACGAGGTCGTGGCCGTCGAAGGCGTACGGCTCGTCGAAGCGCCGGACCGTCACCGCAAGGCCCAGCGAGCGCAGCTGGTGGTCGATCATCGAGGTGAAGGTGTCCTCGGCGTCCACGACCAGCACCCGGCGGCCGGCCAGCGCCGGATCGGGACGGTGCCGCCGCTGCTGCTCGGTGAGCCAGAACCCGGCGAGCGTCGCGTTGCGGCGTTCCAGGGCGGCGCGCACGTCGGGGTGCCCGCCGAAGCGGAGGGGGCCGTCCGCCGGCGCGGCGGGCGCCGGCTCGCCGCGCAGGGCGGCGAGCAGCCCGGCCGCCTTGGCGGTGGTCTCGGCGACCTCGGAGGCCGGGTCGGAGTGGCGGACGAGCGTGGCGCCCACCCCGATCCGCACCCGGCCGCCGGCGTCGATGTCGGCGGTGCGGATGAGGATGGCGGAGTCCATGGCCCGCTCGCCGTGCGCGTCGCGGCCGACGAGGGCCAGCACGCCGCTGTAGTAGCCGCGGCCCTGCGGCTCGTACCGGCCGATGACGCGGCACGCACTCTCCAGTGGGCTGCCGGTGACGGTGGGGGCGAACATGGCCTCGCGCAGGATCGCGCGCGGGTCGCGGGAGCTGCGGCCCTCGATGACGTACTCGGTGTGGGCCAGGCGCCCCATCTCCTTGAGGCGGGGCCCCACCACCCGGCCGCCCGCGTCGCAGAACCGGGCCGTCATCTTCAGCTCCTCGTCCACGACCATGTACAGCTCGTCGGCCTCCTTGCGGTCGGCGAGGAAGTCCATGACCCCCTGCAGGTCCGGCCCCGCCGGCGGGTAGCGGTAGGTGCCGCTGATGGGGTTCATCACGGCGGTGCCGCCGGTGAGGCTGACATGGCGCTCGGGCGTGGCGCCCACGAAGGTGCGCGAGCCGGTGTGGACGACGAACGTCCAGTACGCACCGGACTCGCCCTGCAGCAGGCGCCGGAAGAACGACAGGGCGCTGTGCGGCGTGTAGCCGGTGATGTCGGTGACGAACGAGCGCTTGATGACGAAGTTCGCGCCCTCGCCGCGGCCGATCTCGTCGGCGACGACCCGGCGGACGGTCTCGGCGTACGCGTCGTCGTCGACGTCGAAGCGGCCGCCGGACACCGTGATCGGTACGTCCGGCAGGCGCCGCAGCGCCTCGGGCACCGGCAGCAGGCCCTGGCCGGTGACGCTCATGGCGATCAGCGGCTCGCCGTCGTCGGCGCAGGCGAAGCCGCGCTCGGCGATCTGCCGGTACGGCACGAGCGCCAGCAGCTCGTGCCGGGCACCGCCGCCGGGGGCCTGCCCGGGCAGGGGGAGGTCGGCGAGCGCCGCCGGCGTGGAGATCTCGCCGACCAGGACGTCCAGGTGCCCGGGGCCGGTCGCCTCGGGGCGGTGGAGCAGGGCGAACGCGGGCGGGTCGGGGGACAGGACGCGCGCGAGGAGGTCCGCGGCCGCCCCGGGGGTGCCGGTCACGCGCCCACCTCCATCGCGGCCTGCGCATCGAGCCCGGCCAGCAGGGCGTCCGTCGTGCAGACGACGGCACAGCGCTCGGCGGCGTACTGCAGGGCCATCCGGTGGTGCTCGGCGGAGAAGTCCGCGACGGCGTCCGCCACCAGGAAGGTCTCGATGTCGTTGGTGAACGCCTCGACCGCCGTCATCAGGACGCCCACGTGCGCGTACACGCCGCACAGGACGAGCTGGTCGCGGCCGCGCCCGCGCATCCAGCGCAGCAGGCCGGAGCCGAAGAAGGCGCTGTAGCGCCATTTGGTGAACACCATGTCGTCGCCGCGCGGCGCCAGCACCTCGGCGACCTGCCGGTCGGCGGCATCCACGCGCATGCCCGGCCCCCAGAAGTCCTTGAGCAGACCGCGCTGTTCGTCGGTCATGCCGCCGGGCTGCGCCGTGTACGCGACGGGCAGGCCGGCCGCCGCGCCCCTCTCGCGCAGGGCGGTGGCGTTGCGCACGAGCGGGTCGCGGACGGCGGCGGGCAACGGCCGCAGGAAGTAGCGCTGCATGTCGTGCACGAGCAGCACGGCACGCCGCGGATCCACGCTCCAGGCGGCGGTGTTGCCGGGCAGGTCCCGCGCCGAGGGCAGGGGGTAGGGCTCGATGGGGGGTATGCCGGCCATGGCGGTGCTCTCCTTCGCTGTCGGGGGCAGGGGCCCGGGGGCCGGGGGCGGTGCGCCGGGTCAGGCGGCGGCGGCCGGGGCCGTCCGGCCGGCCGCCCACCAGGCGGAGACCACGGACAGGGCCTGGGCGGGGTTGAGCCGGGGGTCGCAGAAGCTCGTGTAGCGCTCGCCCACCCGGCCGGCCTGCTCCGCGCCGTGCACGCACTCGGTCACGTCGTCGGGGGTGGTCTCCAGGTGCAGCCCGCCCGCGACGCCGCCCGCGGCCAGCACCGCGCCCCGGAACTCCTCGGCCTCGCGCGCCACGGTGGCGAGGAAACGGGTCTTGAAGCCCTCCGGGGTGGCGACGGTGTTGCCGTGCATGGGGTCGGTGAGCCAGATCACCGGGTGGCCCGCGGCGCGGACGGCCGTGACGAGCGCGGGCAGGTGCCCGGCCGCGGTGCCGGCGCCCATCCGCGCGATGAGGGTGAGCCGGCCGGGCTCGCGGCGGGGGTCGAGGCGCTCGCACAGGGCCAGCAGCTCGCCGGGGGTCGTGCGCGGACCGACCTTGCAGGCCACGGGGTTGGCGACCGCGGCCAGCAGCCGCACGTGCGCCCCGTCGGCCTGCCGGGTGCGCTCACCGATCCAGGGCCAGTGCGTGGAGGTGAGCAGCAGCCGGTCCCGCTCGTCCCGGCGGACCATGGGCAGCTCGTAGTCGAGCAGCAGCGCCTCGTGGCTCGTCCACACGGGCGCGCCGATGCGCGCGGGCCCGCCCGGGCCGTGCCAGCCGAGGTGGCCCATGACCGCGCGGGCGGCCTCGTAGCCGGCGAGCAGGCGCTCGGGGTCGGGGCGCCGCACGGCGGGGTCGGGCTCCGGTCCGTTGACCATGTGACCCCGGTAGACGGGCAGGTCGGCGCCGCCGACGCGCTCGGTGGCCTTCGAGCGGGGCTTGCCGTACTGGCCGGCCATCCGGCCGGCGCGCACCACGGGCCGGCCCGTGTCCAGCTGCAGGGCGCCGGCGAGCAGGTTGAGCAGCCCCGCCTTGCGGGCCACGGCGGCCCGGGTCGACTCCGCGGGGTCCTCCGCGCAGTCGCCCGCCTGGACGACGTGGGCCTCTCCCGCGGCGACGCGGGCCAGCTGGGCGCGCAGCACGTCCACGTCGCCGGCGCCGACGAGCGGCGGGCGCATCGCCAGCTCCTTGCGCACCTGCCGGACGTGCTCGGCGTCCTCCCACGGCGGCTGCTGCAGCGCCTGTTCGTACCGGATGCCGGGAACGGCGTCGTCCACTGTTTTCTCCAATCGCGAAAGGGTCGGTGAAACAGCCGCACTCGGAGGGCGGTGAACCGGGAAATCGCAGGAAAGGACGGGAAGGAAGGACGGAAGGGAAGGACGCGCGCGGGGGCGAATGCCGGGAACCCGCCGCGACCGCGATCCTCCTCGACAGGACGCGGGGCGCCAAGCGGGCCGGCCGTACTCCGTCAGGTGATACGGCATGCGTCAGGTGACCGGTCATGCGTCAAGTGACCGGGCATGCGTCAGGTGCGCGGGTGTTTGTCAGGTGGACGGCAGTCCGTCATGTCGCAACGGGCCCCGCACGGGCCCCGAAAAAGCAGCAGGCAGACGGTGCGAGAACCGTCTGCCTGCAGAACCGGGGGAATTGCGGGGTGAATTGCCGGGGAAAGGTCGCCTAACTGCCGTTCGCGAGGGCGACCACCGCGTGGGCGGCCGAGGCGAGGGTGACGTGCCGGTGCCATCCGCCGAACGAACGGCCCGTGAAATCCCGGATCCCCACCCGGTCCGCGATCTCGGTGAAGTCCTGGTCCACCTTCCGGGTCAGGCGCGTCAGCCGGGCCAGGGACGCCGGCGAGGTCGTGGTCAGGTTCGTCAGCCACAGGCCCCCGGGCCAGGGGCCGCCCTCCTCCCCGACACCCAGCAGCACCAGCTGCTCGCGCGCGGCGGCGGCCGGGGACAGCGGCGGCAGCCCGACGCGGACGGCGGCGGCGAACCGCCGGGGCCGCGCCGCGCCGCCGGCGCGCTCGGCCTCCACGAGCGGCCGGCGCATGTCCTTGGCCAGGCCCATGATCTGCTGGGCGGACAGCGCCCGGCGGCCCCGGACGGGCAGGGCGGCGTCCGCCACGTCGAGGAGGAGGTCGCCCCGGATGCGCATCAGCAGCGGCACGCCGGCGGCGCCGAGCCGCTCGAACATCGTCGCCGTGTGCGCCTCGCAGGCGTCCAGCACCACCGGCCGCAGCGGCAGCTCCCACTCCGCCGAGGTCTCCCGCAACGCCTCGATGACGCACTCGGTGAGCGTCTCGACGTCCGCGGCGTCCGGGATCGAGACCTGGCTGCGCCGGATGTCGTCCTTGAGCCACGCCTTGGGCAGGTGCAGCCGCCAGTTGACGGGGGCGCTGACGTCCTCGGAGGCCGCCCAGACGCCGACGGCGCGCTGCGCGTTGAGCACTTGGCCCAGGTTGGGGAAGTAGTGCTTGTCGACGCCCACGGAGTGCCGTCCGGTCTTGGGGATGATCATTGTCCTCACCACCCAGGCCCGCGGGGGGAAGGCGCCGGTCAGGTGGTGGGCGAGGGCCCGGCGCAACGGGACCCAGTCCCAGGTGGAAGCGGAAATGAAATGGTGGAGGTTCTGCTCGGACACCTGCTCGCCGGCCAGCGTCGCCGCGATGTTGCGGACGGACTTGCGCCCCGGGGTCCGCAACAGACCGCGTATGTATTGCATTCCCTTTCGGCACTGGTCGCTGCGCGTCAGGGAGGTGAACAGCGTCGAGGAGAGTTCGGCGAGGACCGCGTCCTGGGAACCGGACCGCAGGGCGGACGCCGGAATGCGTGGTGCGGGATGCGCGAGGCGCAGGTCGGGATTGAGCATGGGTTCTCTTCACTCCTGCCCGGGCCGAATGCGTGGCCATTGCCGGAATGGCTCAGGTCCGTGCGGGACGGCCTGTCATTCCTTCACCCCCGTGGCCCGTGTCGGTGCTGGGGAGCCTGCGCCCGACAGTAAGGACCGGTGCCCGGGGTGACCACTGTCCGTCCTAGGAGAGTGTCAAGTTACCGGACGGTAGTTCTGTTGTTGTGGCCACCACCACCAGATGGGCCACCGAGGCGAGCGTGATGTGCCGGTGCCAGCCGGGGAACGAGCGTCCGGCGAAGTCCCGCACCCCCACCCGCTCGGAGACGGCGGCGAAGTCGCGCACGACGACGTCCGGCAGCCGGGTCAGCCGCAGCGCCGGAACGGGGGAGGGGGCGGCGGTGTTGGTCAGCCACAGCCGCCGCCGGCCGGCCGCGGTCCACTCGCACAGCAGCGTCATCCCCTCGACCTCCGCGGGCGCCGGCACCACCGGTATCGCCGCCGTCGTCGTGGGGCCGTCACCGGGGTCGACCCGCCGCCGCAGGCGCGGGAGGAACTCGGCGAGGTCCCCGGCGGTGCGCTCCAGGTCGCCGTAGCGGGGCAGTTCGGCGCGGTCGAGCCGCAACGGCGTCGACCGCCCCACGCGCACGAGGAACGGAAGCCCCAGCGACGACAGGAAGCGCGCGGTCGACGCGCCGTCCAGTCCGGGGATGTCCACGACGACCGGCAGGCGCAGTCCACCGTCGATGCCGAGGATGCTGACGACCGTCTCGCGCACGCACTCCTCGGTGCTGCACACCGCCGCGTCCTGCGGAACGCTCGCGCGCCGCCGCAGCGGATCGGCCATCCAGCGCTCGGAGAGGTGCAGTTGCCAGTCGACGGGCACGGCGGCCCGCGGCGAGACCAGCCAGGAACCCACCGCCCGCTGGGCGTTGACGCTGCCGTACGGCGTGGACTGCTGGTCCACGCCGACGGAGTGCGAGCCGACCTTGGGGATCAGGGTGGGCCGGATCACCCACGCCTCGGGCGCCAGCGTCCGGTGCACGTGACGGGCCAGCGCGTGTCGCACCGGCGTCCACTCCCAGGGGGAGGCGCTGATGAAGTGGTGCACGCTCTGCTGCGCCGCCGCACCGTCGAACTGGGCGGCGATGCTGCGCAGCGTCTTGCGGCCGGGCACCGACAGCAGGCCGCGCACGTACTGTTCGGCCTTTGCCCGTTGCCCGCTGCGCTGCAGCGAGGCGAACAGGTGCCGGCCGAGCGCGTCGTCCAGGGCCGCCGGTGCGTGCATCCCGGCCGCGGCGCGCGTGCGTCCACCCAGGTCTGGCATCGTGTAACCCCCCGTTGCCCGCCACCCGGCGGGTGGACGGAACGCCGTGCCGCCCGGTGCCGAAGACCCCGGGCGCCCCGAAAAACCGGACTCACGTCCTGTTTATTTATACCGGGACTTTGCCATGAGGGACCGAACCATTCAGGCCACGCGGGCGTCAGGGGCGCCCGGTCGCGGGGGAGCCGGCCTCCGGTGCCAGCAGGTGCGCCGCGCGCGTGGGGGAGGTGTCCAGCTTCGCCAGCACCCCGGGGCGGGCGATGTTGGGCAGCGTGAGCCGCAGGAAGCCGGAGACCTCCGTGGACAGGTCGCCGTCCGGCAGGGTCTCGGTGACCAGTTGTATGCCGGTCCAGGCGGCGACGAACATCCGGGCCGTCTCCTGCGGATCGACGTGCACGAGCAACTCCCCGCGCTCGCGGGCCGCGGTGAGCAGGTCCTGGCCGACGGCGATCCAGTCGGGCCAGCGGGTGCCGAACATGCCGCGCGCCTTGACGTCGACGGACAGCCGGATGGAGGCGCTGAGCAGCGGTTCCCTGGGCAGGCGGTGGGCCAGGAGCAGGGCCAGGTCCACCCACTCCTGCAGCTTGAACGTCTGCGGGGCGAGTCCCTCCATGGTCACCGCCTCGTCGAGCACGGCACGGGCCAGCTCTTCCTTGGAGGTGAAGTGGAAGTACAGTCCACCGCGGGTGAGCCGGGTCCGGTCGATGAGGCCGCCGATGGTCGTGGCGTCGTACCCGAGTTGGTCGAACATCTCGGCCGCCGTCTCAAGGATGATTCGGCGGGTCTGGATCGCCCGCTCCTGCCTCGGCACCGCACGCCTCCTGGACATTCCTTTACTAGTGCTTGAACTCACACTTACTCAAGGTCAAAACAGACCGGAGGGCCGGTACTTTAACAGCCCAAGGTATGGAGTTGCGCAGACCTGGCACACCTAGGGGGGGGCCTTGCCCGACGTCACTCTGGAACCACCGGCCACTGTGGAAGCCCAGTCCTCCACGCCACCGTCGCAGGCGCTCCTCGGGGCGTACGCACACCTCAGACGCCCGGAATCCCTCCTGGTCACCGACTGGGAACCCACCGGCGCCCACGAGTTCGCCCTCGCCGTCCGCTGGCCCGCGGCCGGCGGACCCCTTCCGTACGACCCGCGCGTGCTCGCGCAGACCGTCCGGCAAACCGGACTGGTCGTCGCGCACGGCGCCTACGGCGTCCCGCTCACGCACCAAACGATGCTCAGCACCCTGGAGTTCACCGTCGCCCCGGGCCTGCGCGCACCCGAACGGCCGTCCGCGCTCGCGGTCGAGGTCACCGTCGCGGAACCGGTCGACAACCGCAGCGCGGCCCGGAGCCTGCGCATGGGCTTCCACATCCTGCGCGACGGCGTGACGGCGGCCCGGGCGCACACCGAATTCCGCTGGATCCCGCCGCGGGTCTACGCGCGGGTGCGCGGCTCGCACGCGACCGTCGACTGGGGCTCCTGGCCGCTGCCCGAGCCCATATCCGCCGGCCTCGCCGGACGGGCCTCGGCCGCCGACGTCGTCCTCGCCCCCGGGGACGCGCCGCACCGCTGGCTGCTGCGCAACGACACGGCCAACACCGCGCTGTTCGACCACCCCGTGGACCACGTACCGGGGCTGGCCCTGCTGGAGGCCGCCGACCAGGCCGCCCACGCGCTGCTCGCGCCCGTCACCCCGGTCACCCTGAGGATCGCCGCGAGCTACCGGAAGTACGTCGAGTTCGACCGGCCGTGCCGCATCGAGGCGACACCGCTGCCGGCGGCCGCGCCGGGCCGCTACGCCGTGCGCGTCACCGGCACGCAGGACGGCGAGGAGGCCTTCGCGGTCGACTTCAGCGGGGTGAAGGGCAGTTGAGGCAACGGCTGCGGCCCCCGGCGCACACGAGCGTGCGCCGGGGGCCGCAGTGCCGGGGGATGCGTCAGGCGGGCAGGACCTCGAAGAGCTTGTACGTGACCTGCTCGCCCGCCAGCTCCCGGTCGGCCGTGCCCAGGGGCGCGAGCCGGGTGCCCGCCTGCGCGGCGACCCCGGTGATCCGGTCGGCGTCGCCGAAGCTGTTGAAGGTGACCAGCGCCCGGCCGCCGGGCAGCAGCCGCCCGTGCACCTGGGAGAGGTAGCGGCCGAGGGCGGAGTAGCCCCGGTCGAAGATCGCCCACTCGAAGTCCCGGGTGAACTCGAAGTCGGCCGGGGCCTCGAAGACGCTGCAGTTCCAGAAGACGGCGTCGAAGCGCTCGTCCGGGCCGAGCTCGTCGAACAGGTCGCTGCGCAGGGCCCGTACGCGGTCCGCGACGCCGTGCCGCGCGGCGTTGAGCAGGGTGGAATCGACCGCGCTCTGCACGATGTCGGTCGCGGTCACCTCGGCGCAGCCGTGCAGGGCCGCCCAGATCGCGGTGACGCCCGCCCCGCAGCCGATCTCCAGGAAGCGGCCGCCGGAGGGGTAGGGGATGGCGGTGGTGTACCACTCGGTGCCGGTGCCCGGGTGGGGCGCGTACGTCCCGGGGACCACGTCCCACTGCTTGCCCAGGAGGTCGAAGGCGGTGGGCCCGGGGCCGTCGGCGCCGCCCAGTTCCTCGACGAGCTTGCGCCCGAGGCGGTACCGGTCGGCGAAGTCTTCCGTGTGCTGCTCGGCGGACTGCATGGCTCTCCCTGTGCGATCGGGTCGGGTGCGGTTCAGGCGGACTTCAGGTGCTCCAGGTCGGCGGCGTACTTCGCGATGAGGGACGGCGTCAGGTGCGGGATGTCGCCGCCGGGGCCGAGCCCCGCGGCCCGTACGGCGGCACGGAAGCGGTCGGAGGGGACGACGGAACCGGCGACGGCCTCCTCGGGCTGCGCGAAGCCGTGCAGCAGCGGCAGCGCCGAGTGCCGGCGCTGGGCCTCGGGCAGTGCGCGCAGGGCGGCCTCGAAGCGGGTGAGCCAGTCGCCGTGGTCGTCGATGCGCGTGATCCTGTGGCCGGCGCCTTGGAGCCAGTCGACGAAGGTGTCGAGGGATATCCCGTCGTCGTGCGGGTTGACCAGGCTGAACGTCCGGTAACCGGGGGCGGCGGTGCTGCCGAGGGCCACGACGGCCGCCGCGGTGAAGTCGACGGGCAGGCCGTCGTAGTGGGCCCGCGGACGGGTGCCGCCGGCGTCCGAGCGGTAGAAGGAGCGCGGGGCCAGGCCGGTGGCGATGACGCTGAACAGCAGGCGGCTGAACATGTCCGGGACGTTCAGCTGCCCGCCGTACCGGCTGTGCGCGAGGATCATGTTCGACCGGAAGACGGTGACGGGCAGGCCGTGGCGGTCGTGGGCCTCCCGCAGCAGGACCTCGCCCGCCCACTTGCTCGTGGCGTACCCGGCCGCGTACCCGCCGTCGACCGGCTGGACGGGCAGGGCGGTCCGCACGTCGGCGTCCTCGCCGAGGGCCCCCTTCCCGGGCAGCGAGGTGGCGACGGCCACGCTGGAGATGTAGGTGAACGGCTTGATCCGCTCGGTCAGCGCGAGCCGGACGAGCTCGGCGGTGCCCAGCACGTTGGCGTCGAAGAGGTGGTGGTACGGCAGGACGTGGTTGACCAGGGCGCCCGCGTGGACGATCAGGTCGGTCTCGCGCGCCAGCCGCTGCCACGTCACCTCGTCCAGCCCCAGCCGGGGCTCGGCGACGTCGCCGGCCACGACCTCCAGGTGCCCGGCCAGCGCCTCGAAGGCGCGCACGAGGCCGGCGTCGCCGCCGGCGAAGGCGCCGGCGAGCCGCTCGCGGGCCGCAGCGGCGTCCTTGCCGCGCACCACGCAGGTCAGCCTCCCGCCCGTGGCGGCGAGCTTGTGCAGCCACTCCAGGCACAGGAAGCGCCCGAGGTAGCCGTTGGCCCCCGTCAGCAGGACGTGCCGGGGCTCCCCGGAGGGCCGGGGCAGCCCGCTCGCGCCGGCGAGCGTCGGCGCGTCCAGGAACGCCTCGAGCGTCAGGTCCGCGGCGCGGACCTCGGTGGCGTCCGCGCCGTGCACGGAGGCCGCGGTGGGCCTTTCGCTCCCGGCCGCGCGCCGGGATTCGATGTGGTTGGCCAGCTGCTGCAGGTCGTACGCCGGGCTGATGATCATGTCGACCGGGACCCGGACGGCGAAGATCTCCTGGAGCAGGTCGGAGAAGGACACCGCCGACAGGGAGTCCCCGCCGAGGTCACGGAAGCGGGCCGCCGGGCCCACCTCGGTCGTGGAGGTGCCCAGCAGCGCCCGGGCGGCGCGCTGCACCGTCTCCAGTACGGGCCGGTCCGCGGCGCCGCGGCGCACCTCCAGCAGCTCCTCGGCCTCGCGCTCGGCCGTCCGGACGTACAGCTCCTCCAGGCGCTCGCGGTAGCGCTCCAGCAGCTGGGGCCGCAGCAGCTTGCGGTGGTCCGACAGCAGGCCGTTGGCCTGGCCGAAGGGCTCGGTCTCGATCAGCAGGCCCCGCGGGACCTCGTAGGAGTTCAGCCCCGCGTCCTTGGCGATCTGCTGGAACGATGCGCTCAGCTGCTGCTCCAGGCTCTCCGGCGCAGCCCCCGCCTCCGCCAGGGCCTCGGCGGTGGGGACGACCACCGCGAGGAGGTAGGAGCGCTCGCCGTTGCCGTAGACGAAGATCTGCCGCACCAGCGGGCTCGCGGCGAAGACGGCCTCCAGCGTCGCGGTCGCCACGAACTCGCCCTGCGAGAGCTTCAGCACGCTGGAGCGGCGGTCGACGACGGCGAGCCGGTCGGGGCCGGTCTGCGCGACGATGTCGCCCGTCCTGTAGTAGCCGTCCTCGTCGAGGATCCCGGCGGACAGCTCGGGCTGCTTGTAGTAACCGGGCACCAGGGCCTCGGTCTTCAGCAGGAGCTCGCCGCGCGGATGCGGGGAGTCGGTGCGGAAGTAGCCGAGCTCGGGCACGTCGGCCAGCTTGTAGTCGGTCACCGGCGGGCGCAGCAGCACGCCGTCGACCCAGACGGCCGCCGCCTCCGTGGAGCCGTAGATGATGTGCAGCTCGATGCCCAGGAGGGACTCGACGAACGCGGCCAGCTCCGCCGACAGGGGCGCCGAGCCGCAGCTGGCCCAGCCGATGCGGCCGCCGAGGACGGCGGTGCGCATCTCCGCCTTGACCTCCTCCTCGGCCGCCTCGCGGTCGGCGCCGGCCAGCACCCGCCGGTCGAGCTCGCTGCGGTATTTCTGGTGGAGCATTTCGCAGACGCGCGGCACCAGGGACAACTCCGTGGGCCGGGCCAGCGCGATGT
Organism: Streptomyces luteosporeus; assembly: GCF_039532865.1. Taxonomy (NCBI): domain Bacteria; kingdom Bacillati; phylum Actinomycetota; class Actinomycetes; order Kitasatosporales; family Streptomycetaceae; genus Streptomyces; species Streptomyces luteosporeus. The sequence continues at coordinate 179,716 of NZ_BAAASL010000004.1, read as the reverse complement.
CCTCGAAGAAGGTCGAAAGGTCGCTGCTCGCCGTGAAATAGGTGATGCCGCCGCGGGCCATCGTGTTTTTGAGGGAGGAATGCCCGGCGACGTGGCTCATCGGCATGTAATGGAAGGTGATCGCGTGCTCGTCCGAGAAGAGTTTCGCCCACGCGCCGCCCCACATCGCCGCGGCCAGCCGGTTGGTGTACATGGCACCCTTGGGCGTTCCGGTGCTGCCCGAGGTGTAGACGAGCATGGCCAGCGGATCGTCGTCGTCCGCGGGGGTGTACAAGGGGGCGTCGGGCAGACCGGCGCCGCGCGCGACGAGGTCCGGCAGGACGTCGACGGGCACGTCGCGGCCGGCCCGGGCCAGGCGCTCGCGCGCGGCCGACAGCGTCTCGCGGTCGGCGTCGACCTGCTCGTGGAAGTCGAAGACCACCAGGCGCCGGACGGAGGCGTTCTTCAGTGTCAAGGAGACCGCGGCGTCCAGGCGTTCGAGGCTGGAGGCGACCATGAAGGGCTCGGTCTCCGCCACGATCGCCTCCAGCTGCGGCATGGGCGCGCTGGTCTGCAGGGGTACGGTGACCGCGCCGAGGTGGACGCAGGCCAGGTCGACGGTGGCGTAGTCGCCGCTCGCGAAGCCCAGGAGGGCGACGCGCTCGCCGGGTGCGAGGGGGTGCTCGCGGTGGTGGTGCCACGCGCGGGCCACGGCCCGTACGCGGCCCAGCACTTCGGCGAAGCTGGTCGTCTCGTACCGGGGCAGGAGGCGCAGCGAGACGCGGCCGGTCGCCGGGTCCGTCACGAATTCCTTGGCGCGTTCGCCGAGGGCGGGCCGCTCCGCGTAGCGCTCCAATACACTCGCCATCATTTGCGCAAGCCGCATTCCGCATCTCCGCATCGCATCAATGGCCGACTTCTGGGCTCGGAAAAGGACGGACGTGCGCCGGCGGAAGGAAGTCCGGGGGCGCGGCAGGATTCGGGAACGGATTGCCGTTGCCCTGTCCGTCGGGCGATGCTAACCACAGCCGGGGCGGGGCCAGGAGGAATGGAACGACGATCTGTCAGGTCGCGGAAGATACGTCAGACAGGGTCGTGAATACGGGCCGGTAATGGCGCGGGGAATGGGCTATGCTCCGTCGGCGGCCACCGGCCCGCGGCCGGGCCGGTGTCGCCACGGGCCGCGTCGCGTCAGTCGGTGGCGCGCAGGGGAAGGGACGTCAGGGCGTCGGCGAGCGGCGCCAGTTCCGGCAGGGCTCCGGCCCCCTCCAGGGCCTCGGCCAGCGATGCGTCGTGGGTCGGCCGGGCCCGGTCGAGCGCGGCGTGGCCGTCCGCGGTGACGCGCGTGTAGATGCCGCGGCGGTCCTCCTCGCAGATGTACCGCTCCAGCAGGCCGCGTTGCTCCAGCCGGGTCACCAGCCGGGTGGTGGCGGACTGGCTGAGCACCACGGCCTTGGCGAGCTGGTTCATCCGCAGGCGGTAGCCGCCCTCCTGCGACAGCGTCTCCAGGACCCCGTACTCGCTGACGGACAGGCCGTGTTCACGCTGCAGCGCCCGTTCGAGCGCGTCCTCGATCCGCGCGTGCAGTGCGGCCAGCGTGCGCCAACCCTGCGCGCGGGCCAGGGCTGAGTCGTCGTTGATCGACATCGGGCCCGACACCCCCTTGCGAAAGTCTGCCTGGATGCGCCAACATCAGGCTCCTGAAAAATAACGCGCGCGCAACTATCGCGGACGCGGGTTGTTGTGCGCTCTCCGGATCAGTCTATGGGGAGAGGACGTCCCACATGTCGGGCAGCTCGGCTCCGAGTGAACAGAAAACGGGAGGCGAGGCCTTGGCGGCTCCCGAGGCAGCGGCTCCGGGGCTCCAGGGCCCCGTGCGGTGGTCGGCCCGCTTATGGGTCTCACTGCTCATCTTCAGCGGGGTGATCCTGCTGGACGGCCTCGACGTCTCGATGATCGTCGTGGCCATCCCCGAGATCCAAAGCGAGTTCGGGATGAGCGCGGGCACCGCGCAGTGGCTGGCCGGCGCCTACATCCTGGCCTTCGGCAGCTTCCTGCTGCTCGGCGGGCGCGTCGCCGACCTCTTCGGCCGCCGGCGGGTGCTGGTGCTGGCCATGGCCGCCTTCGCGGTCGTCTCCACGCTCGGCGCCCTCGCCGACGACTCGACCCTGCTGATCGTCTCGCGGTTCGTCAAGGGCATGGCGGCGGGCTTCGCCGCCCCCGCGGCCATGTCGCTGCTGACCACGACCTTCCCCGAAGGCCCGCAGCGCAACAAGGCCTTCGGCATCTTCAACGTCTTCGAGGCGTCCGGCTACTCCTCCGGCCTGCTGGTGGGCGGCCTGCTCGCGGCACTGGACTGGCGCTCCATCTTCATCCTGCCGATCCCCCTCTCCCTGCTCATGCTCTTCGGCGCCCTGCGCATCCTGCCGCCGGACCCCCCGCGCACCGAGCGGCAGCGCCTCGACCTCGGCGGCGCCGTCACCCTGGTCGGCGGCACCCTCACGCTGGTCTTCACCACCGTCCGGGCCGCCGAGGTGGGCTGGGCGTCGTGGCGCACCATCGGCGGGTACGTGCTCTCCGCGCTGCTGCTCGGCGGCTTCCTGCTGATCGAGCGCACCGTCAAGGAGCCCCTGATCCGCCTCGACCTCTTCCGCAACCGGGGCCTGGTGACCGCGAACATCAGCATCGGCGTGCTGTACGGCGGTGCGATGGGCTTCCAGTTCCTCCTCGGCCTGTACCTGCAGGACCTGATGGGCTGGAAGCCGTGGCAGATGGCCCTGGTGCTGCTGCCGGCGGGCCTCATGGTGGTCGTCATCGGCCCCAAGCTGGGCGCGCTGATGGACCGGTTCGGTGTCACCAAGGTGCTGATGACCGGGCTCCTGGCCTTCCTCCCGTGCTACGTGCTCATGCTCTTCATCGGCTCCGAGCCGAACCTGTGGGGCGTGCTGCTGCCCGCCTCCGTGCTGTGGGGCGTCGGCTTCGCGCTGAGCATCGCCACGCTGATGGTCGCCGGCACCAACGGCGTGCCGGACGAGGAGCAGGGCCTGGCGGCCGGACTGCTCAACAGCTCGCTGCAGGTCGGTGGCGCCTTCGGGCTCGCCGTCGTCACCGCGACGATCCTGCCGGGCACCGAGCTGGACATGCTCTACCCGGGCCTGTGGCTCATCCTGGCCCTGGCCGTCCTGACGATCCTGGTGCAGCTCTCCCACAGGCAGAAGTGACGTCTCCGCGCCGCGGACCGGTGCCCGGCCCCCTGCGGCCGGGCACCGGTCCGCGGGCGGTCACTCCTGCAGCAGGCGCTGGAAGGCGACGGTGTCGAAGACGTCCTCCATCCGTACCGCCTTGCCGTCACGGACGGTCCACACATGCAGGAACTTCAAGGTCCGCGTGCGGCCGCGCTTGTTCGTCACGTCCCGGAGGCCCAGGACGACGACGCGGTCGCCGGAGACGATGAACTCCTGCGGGTCGAGCACCATCCCGCCGACGTGCTGCGGGACGCGGGCGAGGAACTCCTTGATGCCGGCGTGGCCCCGCTGGGTCCCGCCCAGGCCGTAGTCGGCCATGCCGTCGGGGTGGACCCACTCGGCGTCGGGGGCGAAGACGCCGAGGAAGGCGTCGAGGTCACGGTCGCGATGGGCGGCGTAGGCCGCGCGGACCAGTGCGAGGTTCTCGGACGAGGACAGGGGTGACATGGGTGGCCTTCCTCCTAGCCGGCGGTCGCGAGGCTGCGGACGTACCCCGGGTACAGGGCTTCGAGGGTGCTGCGGATCCCCTCGCGCCAGCCGACCGTGCACGGGCCGGTGAGCGAGCGGCGCAGGGTGGGGTCGAAGCGGTACGTCTCGCGCGTGACCGCGCTCGGCACGAGATGCGCATCGACGCCGGTGAGCTCCTGCAGATGACGTACGCAGTCGGTCATCCCCATCGCCTCGTCGCCGCCCCAGTTGACGAGCGTGGCCGGGATGCCGGCGGCCCGCCACAGGTGCGGCACCTGGGCCACGAGGTCGTCGGTGTGCAGGGGCGAGCACCAGTTCTGGCCGGTCAGAGGCACCGCGATGGGCTCGCCGGCGAGCATGCGGGCGAAGTACAGCATCGGCACGCCGCCGTAGCCGCCGGGGCCGTAGGCGATGTTCAGCCGGGCGATGGTGGTGGGCAGGCCCAGGACGCGGGCGAACGCACGGGCCGCGCCCTCCGCGGCGATCTTGCCGACGGGGTAGGCGGGCAGCCAGTCGGCGACGCCGTCGATGGGGTCGGACTCGGTGTAGGCGTGGTCCAGGGTGCTGCGGGCGTACAGGGCGCCGGTGGAGACGTACAAGAACGCCTCCGCGGTGCGGCAGTGGGTCATCAGGCGGCCGGTGGCCACCGCGTTGATCTCGACGGCGGCGGTGACGTCGCCGTCCTCGCCCCGGTGCACGGCGGAGTGCAGGACGTGGGTGAAGTCCTGCGGGACGCCCTTGAGGGCGTCGGGGGAGGCGTCGGCCATGTCCCAGTACCAGGTGGTCACGCCCTGCCGGGTCAGCTCCCGGGCCACGCCGGGGGTGCCGAAGCGGCCCAGGCACCACACCTCGTTGTGCCGGGCGAGGGCCTCGGCGACGGGGCGGGCGACCTGCCCGGTGCCGCCGGTGATCAGGATCTTCTTGCCGGTGAGTGCGGAGGTACCGGTGAGTGCGGAGAGGTTCATGCGGGCTGCCCCATGCGGTCGGCGTCGGCGGCGGCCAGGGCGCGGTCGAGCTCCCGGCGCAGGATGGACTGGAACGCGGCGACGTGCCGCGGTCCCATCAGGGTGTAGTGCTCCCCGGGGATGTCGAGGTAGCGGTTGGGGCCGGTGGTGAAGTCGTCCCAGCGGCGCAGCTCCCGCTCCACCCACTCCTGCTTGGTGCCCCGCAGGGGGACGGCGCAGAAGACGGTCATGGAGCGCACGCGCCCGCCGGGCTCGTAGCCGCGGCCGAGGTCGGTCAGGGCGTCGGCCAGCTCCGCCCAGGTGCCGAACCGCTCCTCGTCGAGGTCCAGTTCGGCGAGCCGCTCGGCGGGGGCGAGCTGCAGGATGCGGCGGGTCTGCTCCTCCCGGGGCAGGCCGCGCAGCGTGCCCGGCAGCTCCCGGGCCGTGCGCCGGTCGACCAGGTCCAGGAAGAGGGCCAGGTTGGCGGCGGTCTCGGGGAAGTCCAGCTCGTTCATGCGGTACTTGATGTGCGGGGGCAGGTTGAAGCTGCCGAGGAAGTCCACCCGCTCGCCGGCCGCCTCCAGCACCTTGGCGATCTCGAAGGCGACGGCGGCGCCGAAGGAGTAGCCGGCCAGCGCGTAGGGGCCGTGCGGCTGCCGGGCGCGGATGGCGTCCACGTAGGTGTCGACCATCTGCTCGAAGGTGGCGAAGGGCTTCTCGTGCTCGCCGAAGCCGCGGGCCCGCAGGGCGTAGAAGGGCCGGTCACCGGTGAAGTACTGGGCGAGGTTGGCGAAGACCAGGACCTCGCCCACCCCCGGGTGCACGCAGAACAGCGGCGTCCCGCCGCCGGACGTCTGCAGCGGCACCACCGGGTCGTACGCCTGCCCGGCCGCCTGCTCCGGCGTGCTCAGGCGGGCGGCGAGCGCCCGGACGGTGGGGGCGGTCAGCAGGGTGATGATCTCCGGCCCGGCGACGCCCAGGCGCTGGGAGACCTTGGCGCGCAGCCGCAGCAGGTCGAGCGAGGTGCCGCCGAGGTCGAAGAAGTTCGCGGTGGCGCTGACCGCGGCGGGCTCGGTGCCGAACAGCTCGGCGTAGATCTCCGCCAGGATCCGCTCGGTGCGCCCCTCGGGCTCGGTGTGCCCGCCGAGCATGCGCTCGGTCAGCTCCGCGACCGCGCGCTGCTCGGCGGCGTAGGCCCCCGACTCCAGCCGGCGGCGCATCAGCGCGCGCTGGATCTTGCCCAGGCTGGTCTTGGGGAAGGCCTGCGCGGGCAGCGGCAGGACGAGGGCGGGGCGGAACCCCCAGTGCATGACCACGGTGCTGCGCACGGCGATCAGTACGCGGTACAGCGCGCCCGGGTCCCCGGCGGGGACCTCCGGGTGGAAGGCGATCACCAGCTGCTCGGTGTCGCTGCCGGCCGGGCGCAGCGGGAAGGCCGCGACGTAGGAGGCGGCGACGCCGTCGAGCCGTTCGAGGGCGGCCTCGATGTCGTGGCTGAAGTAGTTGACGCCGTTGACGATGACGCTGTCCTTGCTGCGGCCGACCAGGGTGAGCCGGCCGTCGTCGAGGCGGCCCAGGTCGCCGCTGCGGAACCAGCCGTCGGCGGTGAACGCCTCGCGGGTGGCCCGCTCGTCGTTGTAGTACCCCGGGGTGATCATCGGGCCGGCCAGCTGGAGTTCGCCGGTCTCGCCGTCGGGCAGCGCCTCGTCGTCCTCGCCGGCGATGCGCAGGCGCAGGCCCTCGACGGGGGTGCCCAGGCAGGCGAACTCCCTGCCCCGGTCGACGGCGGGGAAGTCGCGGGAGTAGACGCTGCCGGCGCAGGTCTCGGTCATGCCGAAGGCCGGCCACAGCGCGTCGGGGGCCAGCCCGTGGGCCGCGTACCGGGCGAGGAACGCCTCGCCGGTGGCGCACACCACGGCCTCGCCGCCGCTGATGATGTGCCGCAGCCGGCCCAGGTCGAGGCGTTCGCCGCGGGCGTCGAGGCGCTCGGCGGCGGAAGTGAGCAGCCCGATCAGGAAGTTGGGCGCGAAGGTCATGGTGACCTGGTGCCGGGAGGCCAGGCGCAGGAACTCCAGCGGCTCGCCGAGGATCACGGGGGCGGGCACGTGCAGCTGGCGGCTGCCGGTGGACAGCGGCAGCAGGTGGCACTCCAGCAGTGCGGCCACGTGGTCGAAGGAGACCCAGTTCAAGGTGGTGTCGGCGGGGCCGAGGCGGTGGTGGCCGTTCTTGCCGGCCATGGAGGCCAGCAGGTTGGCGTGGCTGAGCATCACGGCCTTGGCCGCGCCGGTGGAGCCGGAGGTCAGGAAGAGCACCGCGGTGTCATCGGGGGCGGCGGCGTACGGGGTGGGGGTGCCGGCGGCGGGGCGGTGGCCCTCGCCGGTGGCCTGCAGCGCGCTCAGGGGGACGGCCACCAGGCCGTCCACGGCGGGCAGTTCGGCGGCCAGGTCGTCACCGGCGATCAGCAGGGGACCGTCGAGCAGCGCGGTGACGTGCGCCAGCTGGGCGGCCCAGCGCTCGGCGTCGCCGCGCAGCGGAACCAGGGGGCAGGGGACGAAGCCGCCGAGCACGGCGGCCCAGAAGGCGGTGAGGAAGTCGCGGGGGCGCTCGAGGACGAGGGCGACCCGGTCGCCGGGGCGCAGGCCGCGGGCGCGCAGCCCGTCCAGCAGGTGAGTGGCGTCGTCCAGCAGCTGGACGTGGGTCTGGTCCTGGTACTCGGCCCCGGCGCCGCCGGAGCAGTAGCGGATCCCCGTGTCGGGATGGTGCCGTGCCGCGTCGAGGAGCAGGTCGGCGACGCTCCGCGGGTGTGCAGTTGTCATGTTTTCCCCGTTGCTTCAAGGCGCGCCGGGACGTGCGGGTCCCGCGCGACGTCGAAGGAAGTGCTCTTCCGGTGATTGCTTTGGTCAACTACTCCGGAAGGAACCGAAAATGGCCACTGGTTGAATTCCGAATGTGGCTTGAATCAATCGGTGTGTTGCCGCTGATTCCGCACCACCGGACCGGATGGGCCCTCCTCGGGCCTGCGGTTCCGCGGACTTCGCCGGGCCGCTGTGGACTGCGGCGGTGTCGTGGTCACACCGCGACTGTAGGCGACACGCGGCCAGTATCAGCATGTGGATGGCCTTTACCGGACAGTGAAGTCACGGTGTGTGGTGGGGTGTTCGACGCCTCGTGACCCAACCGGCAAGGGGAGGTACCGCTTCCGAGGGTGCCGTGCAGCTTGTTGTCAGTGGGGATGGGAGAGGCTGGTGGGAACGTTGGGAAAACCTGCTTCACTGACCGGAATCCGGCCATCCCCATGATGGCTCGTTGACTGGGTCTCGCAATGCGAACTAATGTCTGCCCAGATCAAGACGATCTTCTCGTTGCCGCCGCCCGAAGCGAAAAGCCGTCATTCCGGTTGTCTGCGTAAAGGGGTGGGAAAACGTTCCCCGCCGAGTCCGCACCACGGCACTGCGGCGTCCACGCGCGGCTGCGGCGACGGGAGCGCCTGGGCACGCGAGGGGGACGTATGACAGGCTTGACAGTTGAACCACCATCGGGCGTCCGCGGGCCGGACGCCGGGACGGCCGCACCGGCCACGGTGGACGAGGAGCACGCCGCCCACCTGGAACAGGCACTGCTCCAGGCCCGCGCCCTGATCGAATCCACCGTCTCCCTGTACCGGCAACGGGCCGGCGCACCCTCCGCCGTCGAGCACACCGACGCCGCACTCATCGGCCACTCCCTCGACGAACTCATCGGGCGCGCCCGGCACACCGTCTGCGTCGCCCTCACCGGCGCCGGGGAGTTCGCCGACGCCGTCCTGCGCTCGCTCGCAGCGCTCCCGCCCCGGGTCTCCGTACGCGTGCTGTGCACCGCCGAGGCCCCCGACAGCGCACTCGAACGGCTCGGCCGGCTCCCGGAGAACCGCGTCGAGGCCCGCGTCTCCGAGCGGGAGCTGCGCGAGGTCCTCATCGTCGACGGCACCACCGCCCTCGTCCGCGCCGGCGCCGCCGGCCGCGAACAGGCCGCCGTGGTCAACGACACCGCCGCCGTCCGCGCCCTGGAACTGCTCTTCGCCGGTGCCTGGTCCCGCGGCCGCGACCTGACCGACCACCTGCGGCTCAGCCCGCGCCTGCGCACCGAGCTCGCCCGCAGCATCCTCGAACGGCTGCGCGCCGGCAAGACCGACGAGACCGCCGCCCGGGAACTGAACGTCTCCCTGCGCACCTACCGGCGCCACGTCGCCGAGATCATGCGCGAACTGGACGCCAACTCCCGCTTCCAGGCGGGCGTACGGGCCGTCGAGGCCGGTCTGCTGTCGGAGTGAGCAGCGTCCGCCGCAAGGGAAACGCCGACGGGCACACGAGAAAACGGATGGTGAGAGCAGGACGTGTCCAGCAGTGCAGAGGACGAACTGGAGCATGCCCTGCTCCAGGTACAGGCGTTGATCGAGTCGACCGTCGCCATCCACCGCGACCGCAGCTTCCAGGAACAGCTCATCACCGTCGTCGACAACGACTACGGCGTCGTCCTCGACACCGCGGAAGCACTCATCCGCGGTGCGCGCGAGAGCATCGACATCGTGCACGCCCGGCACCTGGCGGCCGAGGAGCAGACCGGCCGCTCGGAACGGGGCCTGATCTACGGCGCCACCGAGCGCATCACCGTACGGCTGCTGAGCTCGCCCGCCCTGCTGGACGAGGAGTTCGTGCGCGAACAACTCGCCCGTGAACGGCCGGTGGCCATCCGGGTGGCCAGGGTGCCGCCCCTGCAGGCCCTGGTCGTCGACGGCCGGGCCGCCCTCGTGGTGGCCGAGTCGGCCGTCGGACGGCGGGCGTCGGTGATCCGGCTGCCCGAGGTGCTGCACACCCTGCAGACCCTCTTCGAGAGCGTGTGGGCCAACGCCGTGCCCGCGGGCGAACCCTTGGTCTTCGGCGACCGCGACCGCGCCGCCCTGGCCCGGCAGGTGCTCGGCGCCCTGCGGGCCGGGGTCACCGACGAGGTCGCCGCCCGTGAACTGGCCGTCTCCGTGCGCACCTACCGGCGCTACGTCGCCGAGATCATGGCCCTGCTCGGCGCCAGTTCCCGCTTCCAGGCCGGCGTGCGCGCCGCCGAACTGGGCCTGCTGCCGCCCGCCGGCAGCCAATTCGGCGGCAACCGCAGGTAAGCACTGGCAGCTTCCTGTGCGCTGGCATCTTCCTGAAAGGGACGTTGCCGCGGGAGAGCACCGGCCAGTTGTATGACCCGTCAGGAAAGGGAGAGCGACGCCCCGCGGACGCCGTGCACACCGAGCACGCCCGAAGGGCCGCCTTCCTTCCCCGGCGGCTGATTCCCCCGTTATGCCGTCGGCGCACGGGGGCCGGATACTCCGGCGACGCACGTATCCGGCCCCCGTGCCTTTCGGCGGAACACCAGCGGGAAGAACCAGTGGAGGGCGTTCCATGAATCAGCTGCCGATCGGTCTCGTGTTCCCGGGCCAGGGAACACAGAAACACAACATGGGCGAGCCCTGGCGGGAGACCCCGTCGTGGGAGCTCACCGCGGAGATCTCCGCCGTCACCGGCGAGGACCTCCCCGAACTCCTCCTGGCCACCCCGGCCGAGCACCTGCGGCGCACCGACCTCGCCCAGATCACCGTCTTCACCGTCTCCTTGATCGCCCACGCCGAGGCCGTGCGCACCGGCTTCCTCGCCGGCCCCGTGGCCGCCCTGGCCGGGCACAGCCTCGGCGAGTACACCGCCCTGACCGCCGCCGGCGCCCTGACCGTCGCCGAGGGCGCCGCCCTGGTCGCCGCCCGCGGCCGGGCCATGCGGGAGGCGGCCCGGCACCGCGAGGGCACCATGGGCGTCCTGGTCGCCGCCCCCCTGGCCGAGGCCGTCGCCATGGTCCGCGAGGTGCGCGAGGAAGGCGCCGACGTGTGGGTTGCCAACGTCAATGCCCCCGGCCAGACCGTGGTCTCCGGCTCCCCCGAAGGGGTCGCGGCCGTCGCCGCCAAGGCGCCCGTCGTCGGCGCCCGCATGCTCGCCCTGCCCGTCGGCGGCGCCTTCCACAGCCCGTACATGGCCCCCGCCGCCGCGACCCTGAGCGGCGCCCTGCGCGCCGCCCGCTTCGCCCCCCGGCACCTGCCCGTGGTCGCCAACGCCGACGCCCGGCCTTACGACGGCGACTGCGACTGGCCCGAACTCGGAGTGCAGCAGCTCACCTCGCCCGTGCTGTGGGAACAGAGCGTGCACACCCTCACCGGACAGCTCGGCTGCCGCCGGCTCGTCGAGATCGGCCCCGGCCGCACCCTGGCCGGACTGATCCGCCGCATCGTCCCGGACACCGAGGTGACCAGCGTCGACGGGCCCGGCGCCCTGGAGCGGGCGGCGGTGCCGGCCCGATGAGCGTCACGACGACCCGGCAGCCGACCGTGAGCGGAGTCGGCGTGCTCGACAAGGCGTCCCTGCTGCTGAGCGTGGTCGAGAAGGGCCCGGCGACGCTCGCGGCCATGGTCGCCCACACCGGGCTGGCCCGCCCCACCGTCCACCGCATCGCCCTGGCCATGGAACGCCTGGACCTGCTCACCCGCGACGCCCGGGGCCGCTTCGTGCTCGGCGCACGCCTGAGCAGCGCCGCTGCCGAGGTCCAGCGGGACCGGCTGGTCCGCGCCGCGGGGCCCGTCCTGAACCGGCTGCACGCCCTGACCGGCCTGGACGCCCTGCTCTTCCGGCGCCGCGGCGGCATGCAGATCTGCGTCGCCGCCTCCAGCGACCCCCTCACCGGCGCCGAGGCCGTCCCCGTGGGCTCGGCCCAGCCGGCCACCGCCGGGCCCGTCGCCCAGGTGCTGCTGGCCTGGGAGGACCCCGAGGAACTCTACGAGGGCCTGCGCCGCGCCCGCTTCACCGCCGCCACGCTCGCCCTCGTCCGCCGCAACGGCTGGGCGCACGGCCCCGACACCGCCGTGCCCGGCGCCGTCGCCATCGCCGTACCGGTGCGCCCCGAGGGCACCCGCGGTGCGGCCGCCCTCGCGCTGACAGGGTCGCCCGCCCGGCTCGCCGTCACCCCCAGCCGGGTGCTGCGCGGGGCCGTCATCGACGCGGCGTGCGAGCTCGGCGACGCCACCGTGCGCGCCAAGGGAGCCCGCGACCGCGACTGAGGCCGCACAGCGCACCACGTACTGCACCACCACGTACTGCACCACCACGCACAGCCGCAACAGGTACGTCCGAAACAGGTACATCCGAAACGGGGTGAAGGTGTGTCCACTGCCGTGTGCGACGAGCCGGTGAGCCGTCCCATCGTCGGGATGGGGGCCGTCGCGGCCACCGGCGCCGGCGTCGACGAGCTCTTCGAGAGCCTGTGCGCCGGCCTGAGCGGCCGCGCCGAGTTCCGCGGCTTCGACGGCAGCCGCTTCCGCGGCCGGCACGCCTACGAGGTCGACGACCGGCCCGCCGCCGGCTGCGACGTGCCCGGGCGCGCCACCCGGCTGCTGCTGGACGCCGTCGGCCAGGCCGTGGCCGACGCCGGCCTCGGCGAGGACCTCGCCGGCATCCCCGTCCTGGTCGGCACGGGCATGCGCGAGCTGCGTTCCCTCGAACTGTGGTGGCGCGACGGCTCGCCCTTCGCCGACTCCGGCCTGGACTTCGGCACCGCGCTGCGCACCCGCTTCAACGCCGACGTCACGCACACCTTCTCCAACACCTGCGCGGCCTCGCTGTACGCCCTGGCCCTGGCCCTGGACCTGCTCGGCCAGGACGGGGAGGACGCCCCCGAGGTGGTGGTCGTCGCCGGGGTCGACGTGCTCACCGAGTCCCTGTACGGACTGCTCGAACGGGTGCGCCCCGCCGGCGGGCGGGCGGTGCCCATGGGCGACGGCGCCGCGGCGGTCGTGCTGCGCCGCACCGGCGACGGCGCCCTGCGCGTGCACGGCCGCCTGCGCGGCGTCGCCGTCAACTGCGACGCCCACCACGTCACGGCGCCCTCACCGGCCGGCATCGCCGAGGCCATGCGCGCCGCGCACCGCATGGCCGGCGTGGGCCCCGGCGACGTCGACCTGGTGATGCTGCACGGCGACGGCACCCTGGGCGACGACGAGGCCGAGGCCGTGGCCCTGGCCGACGTGCTCGGCGACGCGGCGGGCGGCCCGCTGATGACGGCCGTGCAGTCGATGACCGGGCACACCTCCGGCGCCTCCGGCCTGATCAACCTGATCGTGGGGCTGCGGGCGCTCAACGAGGGCCGGGTCCCGCCCACCGTCGGGGCGCGCCCCGCCTCCGGCCCCGCCGCCCCCTTCCGCTTCGTCACCGGCACCCCCGCCGGCGGGCAGCGGCTGAACGTCGCCCAGCTCAACGCCTTCGGGCTCGGCGGCATCAACGCCGTGGCCATCGTCGAAGGGGCGTGCTGAGAGAAGAGGCGGAACGCACCGGTGCCCCGCGGCGGACTCGCCACGGGGCACCGGCCGTACTGGGATCGGATCACTCGCAGCCGCGCTGCCAGTTCCAGCCGATGAAGGTGTGCCGCAGGTCCACGTCGAAGGTGCACGTCGCGGTCGCGTCCGGGTTGAGCTTGACGTACGAGTGGTGCGTGTTGGCGTACCACTTGCCGGTCACGTCGAAAATGCCCTTGTAGGCGAACTCCGCATGCGCCTCGGAGTTGACCACCGAGCAGTCGGTGAGGCAGTCGTCCTTGTGGTCGGCCGACTTCACCGACCAGCCCGCGTCCCACGGCTCGCGGTTGAACTCCTGGCGCGCCTCGGTGGACGCGCTGGTGATGCGGCCGTCCGCCGTGTTGACCGTCGAGGTCGTGTACAGGCCCGTCATCCGGATCTTGCAGCAGTCGAACATCTCGTTCCAGCTGCGGATCTGCCGCGTCGTGCCCGCGGCCGCGGCCACCGACTTCGCCCCGGCGGCCGCCTTCTTGGCGGCCGCGCCCGAGGCGGGCACGTACTGCACGGGGCCCAGCACCGGCTTGCAGTCCTCGCCGATCGTCACCTGCTGGGTCACCGCCATGCCGGCGGGCGGCGCCGGCAGAGTGCCGGACAGCTTCACGCCGTCACAGGACTTGGCGGCCGCGTCGGGGGCCCCCTGCGCCGTCTGCGCCTGGGCCGTGCCGCCCATGAGCGCCACCAGACCGGAAGCGGCCACCACGACGGATGCGAAACGCTTGCTCAATTCACGTGCCTTTCTTGATGTGCGTCGGCAGGAGCGTAAACGCCGAATGGTCCCCTCCAGCGGGCGCGAAGAAAGGTTGCATCTTCCTGCCATTTCTCTTGGCGCAGTTCAGGGGAGCCCGACATCGTTGCGCAGCACACCACGATTCCTAAAGGGGTTTCCCCGTGGGCCTGATTCACATGGACCCGGCCGCCGCAGCCGGTCCGGTGCCGCACCGTTCCTCCGGTATTCTCGGGCAACTCACGCTCGACGACGAGGAATTCGAAACAGCGATACGCGAGGGCCTGGCCGCCGCGGAGAAGGCCCTGCAGGACTGCGTGCGCAGCGCCCCCGACCCCCGCGTCGCCGACCTCACCGGCCACATCGCGGCCGCCGGCGGCAAACGCATGCGCCCCCTGCTCGTCCTGCTGGGCGCCCAGTTCGGCGAACCGTGGGACGAGGGCGTCACCGTCGCCGCCGTCGTGGCCGAGCTCGTCCACCTCTCCTCCCTCTACCACGACGACGTGATGGACCAGGCCGCCACCCGGCACGGCGTGCCCAGCGCCAACGCCCGCTGGGGCGAGCGCACCGCCGTCCTCGGCGGGGACTGGCTGCTCGCCCGCTCCGCGCAGCTCGCCGCCGGCCTCGGCGCCGACGCGCTGCGGCTGAACGCCGAGACCGCCGGCCGCCTGGTCGCCGGGCAACTGCGCGAACTGACCGGCCCCGCCCCCGACGAGGACCCGGTCGCGCACTACTTCTGCGTCACCGAGGGCAAGACCGCCGCCCTCCTGGCGATGTCCCTGGGCATCGGCGCCCTGCAGGCCGGCGCCCCCGAGCCGTACACCGCCGCCCTCGCCGCCTACGGCGAACACCTCGGCATCGCCTTCCAGATCGCCGACGACCTGCTCGACCTGGCCGCCCCGGCCACCCTCACCGGCAAGGAACAGGGCAAGGACCTGATGGCCGGCGTGCCCAGCCTGCCGGTGCTGCTGGCCCGCGCCGACACCGGGGCGCAGGGCGCCGAGCTGCGCGCCCTGCTCGCCGGCGGCGCGCTCACCGATCCGGCGGAGCACCGCCGGGCCCTGGAGCTGTTCCGCACCGCCCCGGCCCGGGCCCGGGCCGAGGAGATCCTGCACCAGCGGCTGGCCGACGCGCGTGCCGCACTCGCCGTCCTGCCGCCCCTGACCGCGCGCAGGGCCCTGGACGCCCTGTGCGACTTCGTCGCCCTGCGCACGTCCTAGGCGCCCCGAAGGGGCGCGGGGAACTGCGCGATCAGCCACCGACGGCCCGCAGCCGACGTGCCACCTCGACCTGCGGGCGCGTCGTGGCTTGTCGCGCAGTTCCCCGCGCCCCTATGGGGCGCCCCCTTCGGGGCGCCGTAGCCGCCGGGGTGCCGGATGTCGAGGGGGCCGGCACGGCAGCAAGCTGCCAGCGTCGTTGCCCGCCCCACAGTGCCTTGTTAAGCACTTGAAGCGGCATGAACCGGGTCGCACGGAGCCCGGGTGCGGCCGCGACATGGGAGGCAGCTCGTGCTACAGATGGTGTTCCGGATCCTGGGACCGCTGGACATCAGCGCCGGCGGGGCGCCGGTGACGCTCACCGGTGCCCGGCAGCGCACCATCATGTCGATGCTGCTGCTCGCCCCCAACCGCGTCGTCTCCGTCGAGACCCTCGCCGACGCCGTCTGGAACGGCCGCCCGCCCGCCACCGCCCGCAACCAGATCGCCATCTGCGTCTCCGCCCTGCGCAAGACCCTCAAGGCCACCGTCGGCGCCGACGACGTCCTCGTCACCAGCCACCCCGGCTACATGCTCTTCGCCGGTGAACACCGCATCGACGCCGTCGAGTTCGAGGAGCGCGCCGCCCTCGGCCGGGAGGCCGCCCGCAGCGGGCGCGCCGAGGAGGCCTGCGCCCACTTCGAGGAGGCCCTCGCCATGTGGCGCGGCCCCGCGCTGGAGGGCATCACCGCCGAGCGCGCCCAGGCCGAGGCCACCCGGCTGACCGAGATGCGCCTGGACGTCCACGAGGAGCACGCCGGGCTGCGCCTGGAGATGGGCCACCACCGCGAACTCATCGGCGAGCTCACCGCCTTCGTCCGCGAACACCCCCTGCGCGAGACCGCCACGGCCCACCTCATGCTCGCCCAGTACCGCTCCGGCCGCCGCGCCGAGGCGCTGGAGACCTACCGCGACGGCCGGCGGCTGCTGGCCGAGGAGCTCGGCATCGACCCCGGCCCCGCCCTGCAGGAACTGCACGAGGAGATCCTCGCCGACTCCCCCCGGCTGGCCCTGCCCGCCGAACCGGTCGCGCTCGTGCCCTCCGCCACCGTGCCGGCCCAGCTGCCCTCCGCCGTCGCCTCCTTCACCGGCCGCCGGCGCGAACTGGCCGCCCTCGACACCCTCCTGGACCACCTCGGCGGCCCCGCCCTGCCCGTGGGCTCCGTGACCGGCATCGGCGGCGTCGGCAAGACCGCCCTCGCCGTCCACTGGGCCCGCCAGGTCGCCGTCCGCTTCCCCGACGGGCAGCTCTTCGCCGACCTGCGCGGCTACGACGAGGAGGAGCCGCGCCGGCCGAGCGCCGTCCTCGACCGCTTCCTGCGCGCGCTCGGCGTACCCGCCCCGCAGATCCCCGCCGACCAGAACGAGCGCACCGCCCTCTTCCGCAGCGTCCTCGACGGCCGCCGCGTCCTGATCGTCCTCGACAACGCCCGCTCCTTCCAGCAGATACGCCCCCTGCTGCCCGGCTCCGGCCGCTGCTGCGTGCTGATCACCAGCCGCGACCCCATGGGCGGCGCCCTCGCCGGCGACTACGCCTTCGTCCCCCTGCACCTCGACGCCCTCGGACAGGACGAGGCCATCGCCCTGCTCTCCCGCGTCGTCGGCGACGACCGGCTCACCGCCGACCCCGTGGCCGCCGCCCGGCTCGGCGCGCTGTGCGACGGGCTGCCGCTGGCCCTGCGCATCGCCGCCGCCCGGCTCGCCGCCAAACCCCACTGGACCGTGCGCTCCCTGGTCGCCCGGCTGGAGGACCAGCATCGCAGGCTGGACGAGCTCAGCCCCGACGAGCGCGGCGTGCGCGCCGGCCTGCGGCTGAGCTACCGCGACCTGCCGGACGCCACGGCCCGGATGTTCCGGCTGCTGGCCACCGTCAACGTCCCCGACTTCGCCGCCTGGGCCGGAGCCGCGCTGCTCGACATCGACCCCCTGGACGCCGAGGACCTCATCGAGGAACTCGTCGACGCCCAGCTCGTGGTGCCCGTCGGCACCACCACCGGGCACGTGCGCTACCGCTTCCCGGGCCTGCCGCGCCTCTTCGCCCGCGAGCGCGCCCTCGCCGAGGACGCGGCACCGGACCTGCGCCGGGCCGTGCGGCGCGTGCTGGGCGCCTGGCTGGCCCTGGCCGCCGAGGCCCACCGGCGCGTGTACGGCGGCGACTACACCGTCCTGCACGGTCCGGCCCCCCTGCACCCGCTGCCCGCGCACCTGACCGACAGCCTGCTGCAGGACCCCATGGAATGGTTCGAGAGCGAGCGCGCCGCCATCACCGGCCTGGTCGAACAGGCCGCCCGCGACGGGGAGTCCGCCTTCGCCTGGGACCTGACCATGACCAGCGTCACCCTGTTCCAGAACCGGAACTACCTGGAGGACTGGCGGCACTCCTGCGAAGCGGCCCTCGCCGCCGCCCGGCAGGCCGGGGACCGGCTCGGCGAGGCCGTCATGCTGCACTCGCTCGGCACGCTGGAGATCGTGGAGTGGTCCTACGACCGCGCCGGCGACCACCTCACCGACGCCCTGCGGCTGTTCGAGGAGCTCGGGCAGGACCAGGGCCGCGCGCTGGTGCTGCGCAACCTCGCGCTGTGCGCCCGCCACCACGGCGAGCTGGACGACGCCCGGGACCTCGGACACCGCTCACTGGAGATCTTCCGGGCCGTCGGCGACCGGTACGCCGAGGCGCACGTCCTCGGCATGCTCGCCCAGATCGAGCTGGAACGCGGCGACCCCCGGGCCAGCCTGCAGCTGTCCTCCGAGGCCGTCGCCCGCAGCCGCGCGCTCGGTACGGCCCGCGGCGAGGCGCAGAGCACCGTCCGGCTCGCTGAGGCCCTGCTGCACCAGGGCAACGGGGAACGCGCCGAGGAGGCCGGCCGGCGGGCCCTGGACCTGGTACGGGCCGGCGGCGACCGCCGGGGCGAGGCCCACGCGCTGCGCGCGCTGGGCGAGGCGCTGTGGTGCCGGGGGCGCACCCTGGAGGCCGAGGAGGCGGTGCGCGAGGCGCTGCGGGTCGCCGGCAAGGTGCCGGACCGCTACCTGGAGGGCCGGGCCCGGATGGTGCTGGGGTGTCTGGTGCTGCTGCACGGCGACGCGGCCGGCGCGGCGGACTGCTTCACGGCCGCGGACGAGCTCTTCGCCGGGATCGGTGCGCCGTTCTGGCAGGAACGGGCGAGGCACCTGGGGGAGGTGGTGCGAGGCGGCGCGGTGCCGGGCTCGCAGGAGCTGTTCGCGCTGGTACAGCCATGAGGGACGGGCGCTGCGGCCGCCTCACGTCCAGGGGTCGTCCTTGACGGCGGCCGGGGCCACGGTCCACGGGTCGTCCTTGGTGCCGGCGGGCGCGACGGTCCACGGGTCGTCCTTCGCCACGGCCGGGCCCACCGTCCACGGGTCGTCGTGCGGCGCGGCCGCCACGGCACGGGCCGGGGACGCACCGGTCGCCTGGGCCGCCTGGGCCGCGGTCGTGCCGGCCGCCGACAGCAGCAGGACCGCCCCGGTCGTGGCGAGGGCCTTGAGGGTGGGGGAGAGGCGCTTCACGGGTTCCTCCTGGGACGCGACGGTGGTCTCGGCTGCTTCCGGAGCGCTCGCCCCGGTGTGCCCACCACGTTAGGAAGGCCCCTTTTCCCAGCGCTTTCGTCTCGCTTTCGCGGCCGCGAAACCGACTGCGAAATCGCCCCGACAGCCCCGAAAAAGCGCAGGTCAATAGCGTTTCGCGCATGGACTTCCAGATCCTGGGGCAGGTCGCGGCCACGGCCGGCGGCCGCGCGGTGGCCCTCGACGGCGCCAAGCAGCGCACCGTGCTCGCGGCCCTGCTCCTCGCCCACGGCAAGGTCATGCCCGACGAGCGCCTCACCACCCTGGTGTGGGGCTGGGAGCCGCCCGCCACGAGCACCAACCAGCTCTACACGTACGTCTCCCGGCTGCGCACCCGCCTCGGCGCGGACGTCGCCCTGGAGCGCGTGGGCGCCGGATACCGGCTGGACATCGGCGACGCGCCCCTCGACTGGGACGCCTTCCGCCGGCTCGCCGAGGCCGGCCGCGCCGACCTGGCCGCCGGGCGGTACGAGGATGCCGAGCGGCACCTGGCCGGCGCCCTCGCCCTGTGGCGCGGGCCCGCCCTCACCGGCGTCACCGAGCACCTCGCCGAGGCGGAGGGGCCGCGGCTGGAGGAGGCGCGGATCGCGGCACTGGAACACCACGCGGAGGCCGCTCTGGCGCTGGGCCGGCACGACGAACTGGTGCCCGGCCTGACCCGTCTGGTGCACCGGCACCCGGTGCGGGAGCGGTTGCGGTGCCATCTGATGACGGCGCTCTTCCGCAGCGGGCGGCAGGCGGACGCGCTGGCCGTGTACGAGCAGGGGCGGGCCGTCCTGGCCGAGGAACTCGGCATCGATCCGGGGCCGGAGCTGCGGGCGCTGCACCAGGCGGTGCTCACGGGGACGGTGCCCCCCAAGCAGGGGGCGGTGCGGGCCGGTGGGCCGGATGGTGCCCAGCCGTGCCGCCCCGCGGGCACGGCCGCCCACCAACCGGCCGGCGGGACCGTGCCCGCGACGCTGCCCGCACCTCCCGCCGACTTCACCGGGCGCGAGAACGAGACCGCGGAGGTCGTGGCCGCCCTGCGGGCCGGGCACACCGTCGTGGTCACCGGGGCGCCCGGCACGGGGAAGTCCGCGCTGGCCCTGTGGACCGCCGCACATCTCGCCGGCGACTTCCCCGACGGCCTGCTGCACGCGGACCTGCGCACCGCCCACGGCACGCCCCGCGAACCCGCCGAGGTCCTCGGCCTGTTCCTCGGTGCCCTCGGCGTCGGCCCCGACCGGCTGCCCGCCACCGCCGACGAGCGCGGGCAGCTCTACCGCACACTGCTGGCCGGCCGCCGGGTCCTGGTCGTCCTCGACAACGCCGCCGACGACGCCCAGGTCCGGCCGCTGCTGCCGGGCGCCGGCCCCGGCCGCACCCTGGTGACCGGCGTGCGCGCCTCGCTCGCCGCCCTGGAGGGCGCCCACCTCGTGCGGCTCGGCCCGCTGGAGCCCGCCGCGGCGGTGGGGCTGCTGGCCGCCGTCGCCGGGCCGGCCCGGCTCGCGCAGGACCCGGAGGCGGCCGCGCGCATCGCCGAGTACTGCGACCGGCTGCCCCTGGCCCTGCGCATCGCCGGCGCCCGGCTGGCCGCCCGGCCGCACTGGCCGGCCGCCCGGCTCGCCGCCCGCCTCGCGCCCGAGGACCGCCGGCTCGGCGAACTGCGCCTGGGCAGCCTGGACGTACGGACCGCCCTGCGCACCGAACTCGACCGGCTGCCCGCGCCGGCCGGCCGCGCCTTCGCCGTGCTGGCGGCGGCCGGCCTGGAGCGGCTGGACGCTGCCGACGCCGCCGCGCTGCTGGACACCGGCCCCGACGAGGCCGAGGAGCTGCTGGAGGAACTGGCCGACGCGGGGCTGCTGGAGGGCTGGCCGCTGTACGGCTGCGCCCCTCTCGTGCGGCTCCTCGGGCGGGAGAGGCATTGCGCCCCGGCGCTCGCCTCTTTCTGAACGTTCCCTCCGAACGTTCCTTCCGAACGTTCCTTTTCCCGCTCGCCTTTCGCGGGCCGGCCGCCTTTCGGCGCCGGCCCGCGAAGGCATTTCCGCGGTCCTCGCTCAGCCGCAGCCACCCGCGTGGGAGTCGTCGAGCCCGTAGTACTCGCGGGGATTGTCGAACTTCCCCTGCGCCGCGAGCTCGGTGAGCGCGTCGACGTACTGGGCCAGCAGTTCGGCCCACGGCGCCGCATTGTCACGCAGCAGGGTCTCCTGGGTCAGGGACGCCTGCTGCTCGATCTCCTTGAGGAACTCGAGCGGGTGCTGAACCTGGGCAGGGGCGTTCTGTGAGTTGTTCATTGCTCCTCCTCCGTATGGGGCCGGGCCCCTCTCAGGTCCCGCATCCACAGATTCGGCCCCGCTCCTGTACGCGATCCGGCGTCCTTCCGTATCGCTTTCCATAGCCGGGTGGAGGAGGAATACAGCTTTCGTACAGGCCTCTGGAAAAGCCTGCCCGCATGGGCGATCTCATTGAAAACGTCGTCGTGGCCGGCGGAGGGCGCGACGCGTGGACCGCGGCCGTCCGCCTGGCCGGCGCACTGGGCGGCACCGTCCGCGTCACCGTCCTCGACCCGGCACCGGGCCCCGGACCTGCGGGAATCGAGGCAATCGAGGCGGCCCGGCTCGCCCCGGGCGTCCAGCAGGCGCTCTTCGACGGCCTCGGGGTCCTGGAGAGCACATGGATGCGCGCCTGCGACGCCTCGTTCGACGTGGCCACGCGGTACGTCAATTGGCGCACCCCGCACGCGGCGAGTGCCGTGCCGCACACGCTCGCCGGCGGCTGGGCCGACCATTTCTACCGCCCGTACGCACCATTGCCGCTGTGCGAGGACGTTCCGCTGATCGACCACTGGCGTACGCGCCGGTACCACGGCGAGACGCTCGAACCGTTCGACTACGCGTGTTTCCGCGAGCCGCCGCTCATGGACGCGCGGAAATCACCGCGCTGGCTCGACGGGCGCGCCGCACTGCCCTACGGCTGGCACGCCGACGCCCATTCGTTCACCGCGTTCCTGCGGAAACTGGCGACCCGTACCCTCGGCGTACGCCGTGTCGTCGGCGTGCCGCAGTCCGCCGAACGCGACGAACACGGAATGCTGACCGCACTGCACACGGCGGACGGCCTGCGCATCGACGGCGACTTCTTCCTCGACTGCACCGGGGAACAGCGCCTGCTGATGGCCGCGATCCTCAAGGAACCCTTCGTCCCCGCACAGCACGAATTGCTGTGCGACAGCGCCGTCGTCGTCACCACCCCCCACGACCCCGCGCACGGCATCGAGCCGTACACCACCCTCGTCGCCGTGCCCGAGGGCTGGGCCTGGCGCACGCCCCTGGCCGGCCGCGTCGTCACCGGCCTCGTCCACGCCGGGGACCTCACCGGGCCCGACCGGGCCGCCCGGCGGCTGCGCGCGCTGTGGGGCCCGGACCCGGACCGCGCCACCGTGCACCACGTGCGCCTGGCCACCGGCCGCAGCCGCCGCTCCTGGGTGAAGAACTGCGTGGCGCTGGGCGCCGCCTCCTGTGCCCTGGAACCGCTGCCCGGCGCCGGCCCGGCCGACGTCCTGGACGCCGTGGACCTCCTGGTGCGCGACTTCCCGGCCATGGCCGGCCGCGAGGCCCCGGCCGCCCGCTTCGAGCAGGCCCTCGCCGAACGCTTCGCCCGCGCCCGCGACCTGGCCCGCCTCCACTACGCCGCCGGACCCCGCACCGACGCGCCCCTGTGGCGCGCCCAGCACGCCCTGCCGCTGTCCGCCGCCCTCGCCGAGAGCACGGCCGCCTACCACGCCGGCCTGACGCCCGCGCCCGGCGAACTCCCGTACCACGCCCTGCTCGCCGCCACCGCCGTGCGCCGCCCGGCCCCCTGCCCCGCGCTCGCCCACCGCCTCGACTCCCGCCGCGCCGCCGAGGACCACTTCACCCGCGTCCGGCGCCAGCAGCGCATCCTGCTGGAGACCCTGCCGTCCGCCGACGCCTACCTGAGACGGCTGCACGGCCTGCCCTCCCGGCAATTCCCGCGGCTGCATGAAGCTGCCACGGTGCTCGGTTCCGGCGGTGGCTTCGCCCTAGCCTGACCGGCGACCTACCCCGAGGGAGCCGTGATGACCCGACTGGCCGCCGCTGCGGTGGACGACATATCCGTGACCTTCCTCCTCGTCCTGGCGGCCGCCGTCGCCTTCGGCATCATCGTGCTCGGCGTCTCCGCCGCCTCGCGCCGGCTGCTGGGCATCCGGGTGGGGCCGCTGCGCGCCCTGTCGGCCGGCCTGGTGGGGCTGGCCACGCTCACCGTGACCGGGCAGGTGATCCGCGGCGAGGAGAACCGCGGCGCCCTGACCTTCCTGCAGTTCGCCCTGTCCCTCTTCGCCGCCATGGCCGCGCTCGTGCTCGCCGAGGTCTTCGTGCCGCACGGCAGCTGGGCCCGCCCGCTGCAGGCGGTCCGGGGCCTGGGCGACCGCCTGGCCCGGGTGCGCCGCTACTCGCAGATCAGCAGGATCTTCGTCCGGCACGGGCTCGGCCGGCTGGCGCGCGGCCGCACCGGCTGGGAGCGCGCCCTGGAACCGGGGGAATTCGGCGAGCGCTCCGCGCGCTCGCTGCGGCTGGCACTGGAGGAGTGCGGTGGCGCGCTCATCAAGCTCGGCCAGGTCCTGTCCACCCGGCGCGACCTGCTGCCGCCGCACTTCATCGACGAGCTGAGCCGGCTGCAGTCCGACGTGCCGGCCGCGCCCTGGCCGGAGGTGGAGGCCGTGCTCCGCAAGGAGCTGGGCAAGCCCGTCGACGAGGTCTTCGAGTGGATCGAGCACGTGCCGCTGGCCGCCGCCTCCATCGCCCAGGTGCACCGCGCCCGGCTGGCCGGCGGGCCCACCGTCGCCGTCAAGGTGCAGCGCCCCGGCATCCGCGAGACGGTCGAGCGCGACCTCGACATCGTGCTGACCGTCAGCCGGGGCCTGGCCGCCCGGGCCCGCGCGGCCCAGGCCCTGGGGCTGCGCGAGCTGGGCGACGGGTTCGCCGAATCGGTGCGCGAGGAACTGGACTTCCGCGTCGAGGCCCGCAACGCCGGCGCGGTGGCGGACGCCTGCGACGGCCACGCCCCCGAGGCACCGGTGCGCATCCCGCGCGTGTACTACGAGTACACCTCGGCCCGTGTCCTGGTGCAGGAGTGGCTGGACGGCGTCACCCTCGACCGGGCCGGACCGCTGGCCGACCGGGAGGGCTGGGACCGCGAGAAGCTGGCCCGCAGCGCCTTCGACGCCGTGCTCCACCAGATCCTGCGCGTGGGCACCTTCCACGCCGATCCGCACCCGGGCAACCTGCTGCTCCTGAACAGCGGGCACATCGGCATGCTGGACTTCGGCTCCGTCGGCCGGATCGACCCCTCCGTGCAGCTGGCCATCCAGGAACTGCTGATCGCCGTCGACCGCGGCGACCCGGCCGGGCTGCACGACGCCCTGCTCACCCTCCTGGGCACCCGGGCCACCACCGACGACGACCTCATGCCCGACCCGCTGCTGCTGGAGCGGGAACTGGGGCGCTTCATGGCCCGGCACCTGAGCGCCGGGGCCCAGCCCGACACCGAGATGTTCACGGCGCTGTTCCGGATGCTCGCGCGGTTCGGCCTCGCGGTGCCGCCCGAGGTGGCGGCCGTCTTCCGGGCCCTGGCCACCGTCGAGGGCACCCTCACCCGGCTCGCCCCCGGCTTCAAGATGCTCGAGGAGGCCCGCTCCTTCGCCATGGCGATGCTCACCGACCGCCTCGGGCTCGGCGGCCGGCGCGGCACCCCGGGCGGGCCGGGCGCCGAGCGGGCGGGCGGCTTCGTCCCGCCGGCCTTCTCCTCGCTCGCCCAGAGCGCCGCGCAGGAGTTCCTCTCCGTCCTGCCCATGCTGCGCCGGCTGCCCCGGCGGGCGGAGCGGATCAGCGCCTCCCTGGAGGAGGGCCGGCTGGGCGTACGGGTGCGGGTGCTCGCCGACGAGCGGGAGCGGCGCTTCGTCTCCGGCTTGATCCACCAGGTGACCATCACCCTGGTCGCCGCCTGCACCGGGCTGATGGGAGTCGTCCTGACCGTCTTCGGCACCGGCCGCGGCCCGCACCTGACCAAGGAGCTGGAGCTCTTCCCCGTCCTCGGCTACCACATGCTCGCGGTCAGCGCGATCCTCATGCTCAGGGCCCTGTACACGGCGATGCGGCGGCCGGTGTGACCGGTGCCGCCGCTCCTCGCCCCGCGGTCCTCACCACGCCACCGGCAGCTCCACCAGCGGGCGTACGACCACGTTCTGCTGGTAGCGCAGCTCGGCCGGGTCCACGGCCAGCCGCACGTCCGGGAAGCGCTCGAAGAGCCGCCGGGCGGCGATCTCGGTGATCACCTTGGCCAGGTGCGCGCCGGAGCAGTAGTGGATGCCGAAGCCGAAGCTCAGGTGGGCCGGCTTGGGCCGGTCCAGGTCGAGGCGGTCCGGGTGGTGCGGGAACTGCGCGGTGTCGCGGTTGGTCGACATCACGCAGATCACCACGACCTCGCCGGCCGGGATCGTCACCCCGCCCAGCTCCACCGGCTCGGTGGTCACCCGCTGCAGGGCGTTGCCGATCGGGCTCACATACCGGATCAGCTCGTCCATCGAGGCGCCCCAGCGGCCGGGCTCGCCCAGCAGCCGCGCCCGCTCCGCCGGATGGGTCAGCAGCGCGGCCAGCACCCCGCCCACCAGGCTGGCGGTGGTGTCGTTGCCGCCCGTCATCAGCGCGAAGCCGGTGGAGAGGATCTCGGTGGGGGTCAGCCGCCGCTCCTCGTCCGCGTGGACGAGCGCCGAGAGCAGGTCCTCGCCCGGCTCGCGCTCCTTGCGGGCGATCAGCTCGGACATGTACCGCGACAGCTCCTGGATGTTGCGGTCCAGCGCCCCCGAGCCGTCGGTGGGGGAGTACGTGCGCAGCGCCGCCGACCAGCGCAGGAAGTCCGGCCAGGCGTCCGCCGGCACGCCCATCAGCTCGGCGATGGTGATCACCGGCAGCGGGTCGGCGTACCCGCCGATCAGATCCGCCCGGGGCCGGCCGGCCAGCTTGTCCAGCAGGTCGTCGGCGATCGTCTCGACGCGCGGCCGCAGCGCCTCCGCCCGGCGCGGCGTGAAGGCGAAGCTGATCGCCCGGCGCAGCGGGGTGTGGCGCGGCGGCTCCAGGTTGGCCAGGTGGTTGGCCTCCTCCGGCGGCGGCGTCATCGTCCGCCCCGTGCGCTGCGACATCAGCCGGTAGTGCACATGGATGTCACGGCTGAGCCGGGGGTCGGCGAGGGCGGCCTTGGCGTCGTCGTACCGCGTGACCACGAACGCCCGGCTGCCGTCCGGAAGGGACAGCTCGCGCACGGGGCTCTCGCGGCGCACGTATTCCAGGACCGGATACGGATTCTGGGTGAAGTCGTTCGTCAGCATCCAGTATTTGGAGAGGGTCCGGGTGCCTGTCATGCGCGTCCTTCCGAGCGTCGCCGCGGGACGTGTCCCATCGGCCGGAACGCTAGGCGCGCTCTGCCATTCGGCGCAGGCGCGCATCGAAAAGTTCTATGCGCGCTGGGGGCACCCCGCCAACACCCGGAAGACTCTATGCCGTTTGGCAGATGTGGCTCCATCGGCCCGCTTCTAGTCTCCATTTCACCGTCCGAGGTCGAACCCCGTGGGGAGTGTGAGTCGTGTGACCGCGACTGTTTCCACCAAGCGCGCAATCGCCGCCCGAGCAGTTGGCGTAACGAAGTTGTACGGGGAGGGAGAGGCACAGGTGGCCGCCCTGAGGGGGGTGAGCGTCGACATCACCGCCGGTGAATTCACCGCGGTCATGGGCCCCTCCGGATCGGGCAAGTCGACGCTGATGCACAGCCTGGCCGGCCTCGACACCATCACCGAGGGCGCGGTCTACATCGGCGACGCCGAGCTCAGCGGCATGTCCGACAAGGAGCTCACCAAGCTGCGCCGCGGTCGCATCGGCTTCATCTTCCAGCAGTTCAACCTGCTGCCCACGCTGACGGCCGAGGAGAACATCCTGCTGCCGCTGAAGATCGCCGGTCGCAAGCCCTCCCCCGACTGGTTCGACCGGGTCGTGGAGACCGTCGGCCTCGGCCAGCGCCTGGGTCACCGGCCCACCGAACTCTCCGGCGGCCAGCAGCAGCGCGTCGCCTGCGCCCGCGCCCTGGTCAGCCAGCCCGAGGTCATCTTCGCCGACGAACCGACCGGCAACCTGGACTCCACCTCCGGCGCCGAGGTGCTCAAGTTCCTGCAGCACTCGGTGCGCACGCTGGGGCAGACCATCGTCATGGTCACCCACGACCCGGTCGCCGCCTCCTACGCCGACCGCGTCATCTTCCTGGCGGACGGCCGGATCGTGGACGAGCTCAGGGAGCCCACGGCCGACGCCGTCCTCGACATGATGCGCACCCTCGACGTCAAGGGCCGGTGACCGGCGTGCTGAGCGCAACCCTCAAGAGCCTGCTCTCCCGCAAGCTGCGGCTGCTGCTGTCGGGCCTGGCCGTGGTGCTGGCGGTGATGTTCGTCTCCGGCGCCATGGTCATCAAGGACACCCTCGGCCGTTCCATCGACGCCCAGTTCGCCGGCGCGTACGACGACATGGACCTGCACGTCGCGCACAAGCCCAAGATCGAGGCCGGGGCCGCGGACGACGCCGCGGTCGTCCCGCCGGCCGATGCGGCCACCGTCGCCCGCGTGGCGGCCGTCGGCGGCGTTGCCAAGGCGTACGGCCTGGTCAAGGCCGAGGGCGCCCGGGCCCTGGGCAAGGACGGCAAGTTGGTGCCCTCCACCGGCGGCCCCCGCTACGGCGAGGCCTGGCGCGGCGAGAGCTCCCTGCTGAAGCTGCGCGAGGGCCACGCCCCGCGCACCGAGGACGAGGTCGCCGTCAACGCGGCCCTGGCGAAGAAGGCCGGCTACCGGGCCGGCGACCGCATCGCCGTGCTGACCACCGAGCCGCGGCGTACCTTCACCGTCGCCGGCGTCTTCGGGTACTCCGGGGAGCGCGACTCCATCGGCGGCGAGCAGACCGTGGCCTTCACCGAACCGGTCGCCCAGCGCCTGGTCCTCGGCAAGGCCGGCGGATTCTCCGGCATCGCCGTCGACACCGCCCGCGGCACCTCCGCCGACAGCGTCAAGGAGGCCGTGGCCAAGCAGCTCGGCGACGACTTCGACGTCCTCACCGGCGAGGAACTCGCCAAGAAGGACTCGCAGAAGAACCGCGGCATCCTGGACATGATGAACATGATGCTACTCGGCTTCGCCGGCGTGGCGGTTCTGGTGGGCATCTTCCTCATCGTCAACACCTTCTCCATCATCATCGCCCAGCGCATGCGCGAGCTGGCCCTGCTGCGGGCCATCGGCGCCAGCCGCAAGCAGATGATCGGCTCGGTGCTGCTCGAATCCTTCGTCGTGGGCCTGGTCGCCTCCGCCGTGGGCCTCGCCGCCGGCATCGGCATCGGCGCGGCCGGCGCGGACATGCTGGCCGGTACGACCGACGGGCTGAAGGTCGCCTCCCTCGGGGTGCCCGCCGGCGCCGTCGTCACCGCCTTCGCGGTGGGCATCGTCGTCACCGTGCTCTCCGCCCTCTTCCCGGCGCTGCGCGCCTCCAAGGTGCCGCCCATCGCGGTGATCCGCGCCGCGGCCCTGCCGGACGGCAAGCACCGCAAGCAGACCTGGACCGGCGCGATCCTGCTCGGCCTCGGCGTGGTCCTGCTCGCCCTCGGCCTCTTCGGCTCCAGCGGCATCGGCACCATCCTCACCGGGGTGCTGCTGGCCTTCGTGGGCATCGCCCTGCTCACCCCGCTGATCAGCCGGCCCACCGTGTGGGCGCTCGGATCGCTGTTCGCCCGGTCGGTGCCCGGTGAGCTCGGGCGCAGCAACTCCGCCCGCAACCCGCGCCGCACCGCGGTGACCGCCTCGGCGATGATGATCGGCGTGGCGCTGGTCACCGCGATCAGCACCGTGGCCGCCTCCTCCGAGAGCAGCGTCTCCAAGGACATCTCCCAGGAACTCAAGGCCGACCTGGTCGCCATGGGCGATGCCGGCTCCGCCGGCTCGGCGGCCATCGACCCGGGCGCGCTGACCCGCGCCACCCAGGTGCCGGGGGTCAAGGCGGTGGCGGCCGCCATGTTCGACACCGCAACCGTCGGCAAGGAGACCACCACGGTCGCCGGCTGGCAGGACTGGGCCAAGGCTCGCGAGATCCTCGGTCTGCGCGCCGAGGACGGCGCGATCGACGCCCTGGCCGCGGGCACGGTGGTGATGAACGCGAAGGCCGCCGAGGACCAGGGCCTCAAGGTCGGCGACCGGGTCACCGTGCAGCTGCAGCGGGGCGAGCAGCACAACTACCGCCTCGCCGGCACCTTCCATGACTCCAGCCTCGCCAACAGCGTGGTCGTGCCCTTCGCCGATGCGCAGACCGGCTTCAAGGCCAAGCTGCCCTCGCAGGCGTTCTTCGAGCTCGCCGGCAACGCCGACGTCTCCGACGTCCAGCCGAAGATCGAGCAGCTGCTCAAGGACAGCCCCGAGGTCTCCGTGCAGACCAAGGACCAGATCATCGAGAAGTTCAGCAGCGGGTTCGCGGCCATGCTCATGATCGTGCAGGCGCTGCTCGGCGTGGCGATGCTCATCGCGGTCCTCGGGATCGTCAACACCCTGGCGCTGTCCATCCTGGAGCGCACCAAGGAGATGGGCATGCTGCGGGCCATCGGCCTCAGCCGGGGCCAGACGGTCCGCATGATCATGACGGAGTCCGTGGTGATCTCCCTCTTCGGTGCGGTCCTCGGCCTCGCGGTCGGTGCGGTCCTCGGCCTCGCCGTCGCCCACGCGATGAAGGACCAGGGCGTCACCGAGCTGGCCCTGCCCTGGGGGCAGATGATCGCCTACCTCGTCGGAGCCGCGGTCGTCGGCGTCATCGCCGCCATCGCCCCCGCCCGGCGCGGTGCCCGCCTCAACGTCCTGACCGCCATCAGTCACGGCTGAGCCGGGCCCACCCGCTCCGCATCCACCGAAGCGCCCCCGTCGACGAAGACGTCGCGGGGGCGCTTCGGTGTCCGCCGGACGCCGGACGGCAGCTTCCTGCATCATCCATTGCTCCGCACCGGCAAGTGAGCTGACATGGAAGGGAATTCATGGCCCCGTATCCGGTACGCCGGCAATCTTGCCGACCCGGTCGGGGTCCGCTCAAGACAGGGGGCCAGATGCACGAGCGGGAGTTCCGGGCTTTCGTCTCCGTGGCGGAGATCGGCAGGATGGACCAGGCCGCAAAGGTACTGGGATATTCGCAGCCCGCCATCAGTTACCAGATCAAGTGCCTGGAGCAGATGCTGGGCACCAAACTCTTCGTCCGCGATTCGACAGGTGCCCGGCTCACTCGTGAAGGGCGCATGATCCTGCCATCGGCCCGGGCCGTTCTGGCCCTGATCGACAGCATGAAGGGAGTCTGCGCCGCGTGAGGCGCGGCCTGGCCGACGTCAGTTCGCCAGGCCGCTGTCCCACACCCAGGCCGCGATGCCCACCCGATTGCGCACGTCGAGCTTGCGCTGGATGTTCGCGATGTGGGTCTTCGCGGTACCGGCCGAAATGAACAACTCGCTGCCGATCTCCGCGTTGGTGAGCCCCTTCGCCACCAGCCGGGCGATTTCCGTCTCCCGTTCCGTCAGCGCTTCGTGCGGCTGAGCGACCTGATGACGGGCGGGGCTTTGAAGGTGCTTCAGCAGCCGTACGGTGACGGACGGGCTGATCATGGTGTCGCCGGCCACCGCGGCCCGCACCGCCTCCACCAGCAGGGCCGGCCCGGACCGCTTCAGCAGAAAGCCACAGGCACCGTTGTGCAGGGCCGTGTGCACGTATTCGTCGAGGTCGAAGGTGGTCACCACCACGACCCGCAGCGGGTCGGCGACCCCGGGGCCCGCCAGCCGGCGGGTGACCTCCAAGCCGTCCAGACGGGGCATGCGGATGTCGGCCAGCACCACGTCCGGGCGGAGCCGGCAGGCGAGTTCGACGGCCTGCAGGCCGTCCGCGGCCTCGCCCACCACCTCCATGTCGGGCTGCGAATCCAGAATCAACCGGAAACCGACACGAACGGCTTCCTGGTCGTCGGCGAGAAGTATGCGAATGGTCACGGTGAGCACCGTATCCGCAGAAAGCAGCGGTGAACCACCGGACCGTATCGAAAGATTCACTGCGGACTTCGCCGTGGGAATCGGCCGCTGTCAGCATCTGGACGAATACAACCCCCCTTCGGTTCCAGGTGTTTGGAGTGGTGAGTGCTCATGGCTCACGCCGGAAGACGTAGAGCGCTGGTGGCGACCGCGGTGACCGCGGCGCTTTCCGGCACGCTGCTCGGGGCACAGGCCCCCGGGTCGGCACGGGCACCGGTCGGCGGTGCCCCCACTCGGGTGGCCATGCTGCCCACGGCTGCCGGTGCACCGACCGCTCCGGCCTGGCCGGAGGGATCCTTCGACGCCGCCCCGGTCACGGCGGCTGCCGGCGGCACCACCGCGCCGGCGCCGTCCGGGCCGGCGGACGGGGCCGTGCTGGCCGACGTCCGGCCCGAGCTGGCGGCCGGACGCCCCTCGGGCGCCGTGTCCTACGAATTCGTCATCGGTACCGGCGACGGTCCGCGCAGTGGACAGGTGACCTCCTCCGGCTGGCTGCGTTCCCCGCGTTGGCGGGTGCCCGCGGGCCTGCTCAAGGACGGCGGCGCCTACCGGTGGACCGTCCGGGCCAAGGACCGTTCCGGGCGGGTGAGTCACGACGCCCCGGCACGGTCCTTCACCGTCAACCAGCGGCTGGGCGCGCCCGCACCGGGCGGGCCCGTGACAGGCGACACGCTCGGTCCGGTCACGGTCGGCCTGGCCACCGGCAACGTCTCGCTGTCCGTGGCCACACCGCAGGTGAACACCGGCGCCGGGCCGCTGGGCGCCACCTTCTCCTACAACTCCCAGGCCGCAGGCGCCTCGGCCGGACTGACCGGCTCGTACTACGCGGGTGACGCCGAGTCGGGGATCGGCGCCGGCGAGAAGCCGGCGGCCGTGCGCACCGACGCCCGGCCCGACTTCCGCTGGGACGCCGGTCAGGCGGCCTACCCGGGCGCCGAACCCGGTGCTGCGTTCCGCGTCCGCTGGAGCGGCAGACTGCGGGTGCCCGCCGGCGGCACGTTCCGCCTGGGCGGAACCTTCGACGGCGGCGTGCGGATCCTGGTCGACGGCAAGCCCGTCCTCGACGACTGGCGCGGCAAGGGCACCGGCGGCAGGGTGTCGTACGGCCGGCAGGTCGTGCTCACGGCCGGCCGCGACCACGACCTGGTGGTCGAGTACCGCCGCCACGCCGGCGGCGGACAGGCGGCTCTTTGGGCCTCGGGTGCGGGCCGCAGTGCTCCCGTACCGGCGTCCTGGCTGCAGCCGTCCGGGGCAATCCTGCCGCCGGGCTGGACGGTCACTCCGCCGCCCGCGGCGGCCGCGGGCCCTGCATCCGCCGCCCCCGGCGCCGGGGGCGCACCCCGCACGAACGCAGCGGCAGCCTCTTCCCTCCCGGGCGGCACTGCCCTTGCGGCTGCCGCCGGAGCGGCGCCGGCCGTGCCCGTGCCGGCAGCAGGCGCCGCCCTCGCCGGTGCCGGAGCGGCGCCGGTCGTGCCACGTGCGCAGAGCGACGACCATGCCGCGGGCACACGAGGCCGCACCTCAGCGGCGCGGGGCTCCGCCGTCGGCGGCCCCGAGCGGCAGCGGGCCGGCCTTGCCGCCACCGCGGACACCGGGGTGACGTTCGCCTTCGGCGGCGACCGCACGTGCGCGGACGGCAGCGGTGCGCCTGCGGGCTACGTGTGCGCCGTCACCGTGCCCGGCGCGGGCACCACCCGGCTCGTCTACCGCGACGGCAAGCTCAGCCGCATCATCAACCCCGGTGACGAGATCACCGATCTCGGCTTCTCCGCCGACCACCGGCTGACCGCCGTGCGGCCCCCGCTCGTGATGGACTGGATCGCCGTGGACCGGGGGCGGCGCGACACCGACGCCGCCCGGTACCTGATCGACTACGCCGCCGGTTCCGCCACCGCGAGCTCGGTCACCGGTCCCGACCCGCAGGGCCGGCCCGGTCGCACGGACCAGCGGCCCCAGCACACCTACCGCATCGCCGCCGGCTCGGCCGAGGTCACGGTCACCGGTGCGGCCACGCCGCAGGGCTGGAACCGCAAGGTGACCCACGACGCGTCCGGCCGTCTGCTGACCGACACCGACGGCACCGGGCGCACGACCCGCTTCTCCTGGACCGCTGCCGATCAGCCCGCCTTCCGCACGGACGCCGGCGGGCGGATGACGACCACGGTGTACAACGAGGCGGGCCTGCCCACCGGCTCGTACGGGCCGGGCCCCGCCACGTGCTTCGGTGCGGACCTGCGCCTGCTGGATCCCGCCCCCGGCGGCTGTGCCAAGGTTCCCGCACAGACCACGGTCTACGGCCCGGCCGGCACGACCACCGAGCGTGCCGACAGCGACGGGGTGCCCCACCAGGTCGTCGAGACACGGCTCGGCGAGGCCGGGCTGCCCACCGCCACCGTCGTGGACCCCG
Organism: Streptomyces luteosporeus; assembly: GCF_039532865.1. NCBI lineage: Bacteria > Bacillati > Actinomycetota > Actinomycetes > Kitasatosporales > Streptomycetaceae > Streptomyces > Streptomyces luteosporeus. The sequence continues at coordinate 146,575 of NZ_BAAASL010000004.1, read as the reverse complement.
GCGGCCTGGCGCTGACCACCGGTTTCGAGTTCGACGCCGCCTTCCGGCCCACCGCCAAGGTGCAGCCGGACGGCACCCGGCAGACCTTCACCGCCTACGGTCCCGACGAGAAGGCGGCAGACCCCTGCACCAGGAACGGTGACCCGGTGCCCCAGCGCGGCCTGCCCCGTTCCGTGGCGCTGCCTGAATCAGCCACCGGCACGGCCAGGGTGGAGAAGTTCGTCTACAACGAGCGCGGCCTGCCCGCCGCCGTCAACTTCGGCGGCGCCGAGTGGACCTGCGTCAGCTACGACGCGCGCGGCCGGATCAGCCGGATGGACATGCCGGGCAACAGCAGCCTGCCCGCCTGGACGGTGCGTTACGACACCGCTTACGGCGGCGACCCGCTGACCACGCGGGCCGACACGCGCGACGTCGCCATGGTCAACACCGTCGACCTGCTGGGCCGCACCGTCCGGTACACCGACGGCCTGGGCACCCGCACCGAGACCTCCTACGACCGGGCCGGCCGGCCGGAGACCGAGCGGGTCGTTCCGCCGTCCTCCGCCGACGCGGCCCAGGTCAAGCAGGTCCGTTACGACGCCGCCGGCCGCGTCCTCGCCGTTGCGCTGAACGGGCAGCGACTGGCCACTGCCGAGTACGACCCCGCCGGTGCGCTGCAGCGCGTGCAGTACGGCAACTCCACCCGGCTGTCCGTGGACCGCGACGAGGCCGGCCGGATCACCGCCAAGAGCTGGACCCTGTCCGACGGCCGCACGGTGACCGACAAGGTGACCCGCTCCCGGTCCGGCGCCGTCGTCGCCGAGCACGCTCCCGGTGACCCCGCCGGCAGCAACGGAACGGACTTCCGCTACGACGCGGCCGGCCGCCTGGTCCAGGCGCGCACCGGCGGGCGGGAGTACCGGCTGGACTTCACCTCGCCCGCTTCCGCGGACTGCCCCAAGGGCACCCGCGCCAACGCCGGTGCCAACGGCAATGTGATCACCCGGACCGAGCGCACCGCCAAGGGCACCACCGTCACGGGCTACTGCTACGACGACGCCGACCGGCTGCTGGCCACCACCGGTGACCGCCCCCTGACCGGCATGACCTACGCCCTCAACGGCCACCTCACCGGGTACACCACCGGCGACGGACGGAAGCTCACGCAGCGCCAGGACGCCGCCGAGCGCTACCGCGGCGCGGCCGTCACCGGCGACGGGGCGGCGGAGGTGACCTACACCCAGGACATGGCGGACCACCTGCTGGCGCGCGCCACCCGCACGGCACAGGGGGACTCCACGCTGTACTACGGCCACACCGGCATGGCCGCGTCCCCCGTCGACCTGGTGCTGGGGGCGGACAAGCGGGCGCTGACCCGAGTGGTCGACCTGCCCGGCGGCGTGATCGTCTCGGTTGCGCAGAAGGCGTACCGCGGCGGCCGCACCACCTGGAACCACCCGGCCGTCCGTGGTGACATCGTCCTGGTCACGGGCGGCGACGGCCGCCAGGTGGGGGACGTGTACCAGTACGGGCTCTACGGCGAACCGCTTGCACCGGACGGCACCACCGACGCCCGCCGGGTGCCGGACAACCTTCCCGGTGACTTCGACTACGGCTGGCTCGGTCGCTACCGGGTCGGCACCGAGCACCAGGGCGCGCTCTACAACGTCGTGCTGGACACCCGGGTCTTCAACACCTCCTTCGGCCGTTTCTCGGCCCCGGTCTCCGGCGGTCCCTTCCTCAACCCCTACGAGTACGCGGCCGGCGACCCGGTCAACCACACGAGCATCAACGGCTACAGCCTGGACGTGGAGCAGGAATGACGACGACCATCCGCACCGACTTCGACCTCGACCAGTCCTTCACCGACGCCTCCGTCGAACTGCTGGAGCACCACGGCACCCGCCTGGTCCGCGTGAGCCCGCGTCACGGCGGCGACCACAGGGCGTGGTTCACGGCCAACGCCGCCGCCCTGCGGTCGGCGATGTACCGGCACGCCGCGGTGATGGTGAAGGGCAGCGGGCTGGCCGAGCAGGCCGAACTCGCCCAGATCGCCGAGGAGGTCGGCGGCCGTACCCTGGAGTACAACGAGCGCTCCACCCCGCGCAGCCGGGTCACCGGCAAGGTGTACACCTCCACCGAGTACCCCGCCGACCAGAGCATCCCGCAGCACAACGAGAGCGCCTACTCGAACAACTGGCCGCACAACGTCTTCTTCTTCTGCGCGCTCGCGGCCGCCACCGGCGGCGAGACTCCGGTCGCCGACAGCGCCGCGGTGCTCGAGCGGCTGCCGGCCGACCTCGTCGCCCGGTTCGAGGACAAGGGCATCCTCTACACCCGCACCTACCGCACCGGCATGGGCCTGTCCTGGCAGGAGGGCTTCCAGACCGACGACAAGGCGCAGGTGGAGAGCTACTGCGCCGCCCAGGGCATCGAGACGGCCTGGGACGGGGACCTGCTGCGCACCCGCCAGCGGCGCCCGGCCACCGCCGTGCACCCCGTCACCGGCCGCAAGGTCTGGTTCAACCAGGCCCACCTCTTCCACGTCGGCGCCCTGCCGGAGGCCGTGCGCGAGGGCCTGCTGGAGATCTGCGGCGAGGACGGGCTGCCCCGCAACGCCTACCTGGGCGACGGCACGCCGATCACCCAGGACGAGCTGGCCGCCATCCAGGGCGTCTACGCCGAGACGACCCTCGCCGAGCCGTGGGACACCGGCGACGTGCTGATGATCGACAACATCCTCACCTCGCACGGCCGCAGGCCCTTCACCGGTGAGCGCAAGGTGCTCGTCGCGATGACCCGGCGCGAGGCGTGAGATGACCCTCACCGCCACCGATCCGACCGACCTGACCGCTCTGGCCGATCTCACCGATCCGCAGACGTTCCTGCGGCCGAAGGAGGAACTGCGCGCCATGTGGCAGCGGTTCCGCGCCGAGCGCCCGGTGCACTGGCATCCGGTGGAGGGCCGGCAGGTGCCCGGCTTCTGGGTGCTCTCGCGGTACCACGACGTGATGGCCGTCTACCGGGACAACAAGAACTTCACCTCCGAGCGCGGCAACGTCCTCGCCACCCTCCTGGAGGGCGGCGACTCCGCCGCCGGGCAGATGCTGGCCGTCACCGACGGCCGGCGCCACCGGGAGCTGCGCAACCTGCTGCTCAAGGCGTTCGCGCCGCGGGTGCTGCAGCCGGTGGTCGACGGGGTCCGGGCCCGGGCCGACCGGCTGGTGCGGCAGGCCGTGGCCCGGGGCGAGTGCGACTTCGCGCGCGACGTCGCCGAGCACATCCCGATGGCCACCATCGCCGACCTGCTGGGCGTGCCCGCCGCCGACCGCAGCTACCTGCTGTCGCTGACGAAGCAGGCGCTCAGCTCGGAGGAGGCCGGCCAGTCGGCCGAGGAGGCCGTGGTCGCCCGCAACGAGCTGCTGCTGTACTTCTCCGAACTGGCCGACGAGCGCCGGGAGGACCCCCGCGAGGACGTGGTCAGCGTGCTGGCCACCGCGCAGATCGACGGGGAGCCGCTGACCGAGCAGGAGATCGTCTTCAACTGCTACAGCGTCATCATCGGCGGCGACGAGACCAGCCGGCTGTCGATGATCTGCGCGCTGCACGAGCTGATGCAGCACCCGGAGCAGTGGCGCCGGCTGCGCAGCGGAGAGGTGGAGGTGGACACCGCCGTCGAGGAGGTGCTGCGCTGGGTGACCCCGGCCATGCACTTCGGCCGGCGCGCCGTGGCCGACGTGGAGATCGGCGGCCGGACGATCCGGGCGGGCGACGTGGTCACCCTCTGGAACAGCTCGGCCAACTACGACGAGGAGGTCTTCGCCGACCCCGGGGTCTTCGACCTCGGCCGCACGCCCAACAAGCACGTCTCCTTCGGCTACGGGCCGCACTTCTGCCTCGGCGCCTACCTGGGCCGGGCCGAGATCCACGCGCTGCTGACGGCGCTGCGCACCCACGTTGCCCACGCCGAGCCGGGCGGAGCGGCCCGGCCCATCCACTCCAACTTCCTGCACGGCTACAGCGCCCTGCCCGTCCGTCTGCATCCGGCCGGGTAACCCCCGAGCCCACCGGACGCATCCCTGCGCGTGCCCCGCTTCCCCCGGCGGGGCACGCGCGTTTTTCGTTCCTGTACAGGTCGATGCGAATTCTTCGATGGCGGAGCAGCGGCGGATCGAAGTTTTCCATGAGCTCGGGGAGCACTCCGACTTGATCCGTAGCGTGGGCCGGGTCGTCGATGCGTCTCATCAATCGGAGTGAATGGCACATGGCCGATCGGAATGGACTCCAATTGCCACTGACGGCCGCTCAGTACGGAATGTGGCTGGCCCAGCAGGTGAACCCGGAAAACCCGATGTACTCCATCGCGGAATGCGTGGAGATCGCGGGCGAGGTCGATGCGGCCGCCTTCGGCGCCGCCCTGCGCCGGACGGTCGACGAGACCGACGCGCTGCGCGTGCGTTTCCACGACGGTCCCGACGGACCGCTGCAGACCGTACTGCCCGAGCTGGATTGGCAGTTGCACAGCCTGGACGTCAGTGACCGCCCCGACCCTGCGGCCGCGGCCGAGGAATGGATGCGGGAGCGGGTGGCGGCGCCGGTCGACCTGAAGGCCGGGCCGCTGTTCACCTTCGCGCTGATCAAGCTCGGCCGCGAGCGCTGGACGTGGTTCAGCAAGGTGCACCACGCCCTCGTCGACGGCTACAGCTGGTCGCTGATCGCCGGCCGGGTCGCCGCCCTCTACACCGCCCTGGCCACCGGGCGCACCGCCCTGCCCGGCAGCTTCGGCACCCTGCGCGACCTGGTCGAGCAGGACGCCGCCTACCGCGCATCGCAGCAGTTCGCCCTCGACGGGCAGTTCTGGACCGGGCGCCTGGCCGGCGCCGGCGAGCCGGTGAGCCTGGCCCCGCGCCCCGAGCGCGTGCCCACCGACCACGTGCGGCAGGCCGGCGAGGTCGACGGCGCCGTCGCCGAGGCCCTGCGCGACCTCGCCCGCGAGGTGCGCGTCAGCTGGCCGGCCGTGGTCGTCGCCGGCATCGCCGGCTACCTGCACCGCCTCACCGGCGCCGACGACATCGTCCTGGGCCTGGCGGCCGCCGCCCGCAGCGGCGAGGCGGCCCGGCGCACCCCCGGCATGGTCTCCAACGCCCTGCCCGTGCGCGTGCGCCCCCGCCCGGACGCCACCGTCGCGGACTTCCTGCGCGCGGTCAGCGACGAGCTGCACGGCGCCCTGCGCCACCAGCGCTACCGCTACGAGGACATCCACCGCGACCTCGGCCTGGTCGGCGACCGCAAGCGGCTCTGGGGCCCCGAGGTCAACCTGATCATGTACGGCGAGCCGCTGGACTTCGCCGGCCACCCGGCCACCGTCCGCGGCTTCTCGGTCGGCCCGGAGGAGGACCTCTCCCTGATCGTCGACAACCGCGCCCCCGGTGACGGCTTCCTGATCGACTTCCACGCCAACGCCGACCTCTACACCCCCCAGGCCGTCGCCGCCCACGGCGAGGCGCTCACCGGCTTCCTCGCGGCCCTCGCCGCCAGTGAGCCGGGCGCCGCGCTGGAGAGCGTCCCGCTGGCCGTCCCCGCGCAGTGGACGCCACCGGCACAGCGGCCCGCGCAGGAGAGCACGACGGGCGCGCGCGCCGCCTACCGCGCCCCCGGCACTGCGCGCGAGGAAGCCCTGTGCGCCCTGCTGGCCGAGGTGCTCAAGGCCGACCGGGTCGGCATGGACGACAACTTCTTCGAGCTGGGCGGGCACTCCCTGACCGCCATCCGCCTGCTCGGCCGCATCCGCGAGGAGTTCGGCACCGAGCTGTCCATCCGCGCCGTCTTCGAGTCGCCCACCCCCGCGGGCCTGCTCGCCCTCCTGGACGGCTCCGGCACCCGCCGGCTGCCGCTCGCGCCGCTGGCCCGCCCGGCCGCGCTGCCGCTCTCCCTCACCCAGCAGCGGCTGTGGCTGGTCAACCGCCTCCAGGGCCCCTCCGGCGCCTACAACATGGGCCTGGCCCTGCGGCTCACCGGCCGCCTGGACCGCACCGCGCTCGCCCGCGCCGTCGAGGACGTCCTCACCCGGCACGAGTCGCTGCGCACCTACTTCCCCGAGACCGACGGCCGCCCCCGGCAGGAGATCCTCTCCCCGCAGGACGCCGCCCGCCGGGTCGCGCTGCAGGAGCGGGCCACCGACCCCGCCGACCTCGACGCCACCGTCGCCGAGGTCGTCGCCGAGGGCTTCGACCTCACCGCCGGCCTCGCCGTACGCCCCCGGCTGCTGGTCCTCGGCCCCGACGACCACGTCCTGCTCGTCGTGCTGCACCACATCGTCGCCGACGGGCTGTCGCTGGCCCCCCTCGCCCGCGACCTGGGCCGCGCCTACACCGCCCGTACGGACGGAAGGGCCCCGCAGTTCGCGCCGCTGCCCGTGCAGTACGCCGACTACACGCTCTGGCAGCACGAGGTCCTCGGCGACGACGGCGACCCCGACAGCCCCCTGGGCCGGCAGCTCGCGCACTGGACGCGCACCCTCGCCGGCCTGCCCGAGGAGCTCGACCTGCCGCTGGACCGGCCCCGGCCGAGCGTGCCGAGCCAGCGCGGCGACATCGTCCGCTTCGAGATCCCCCCGGCCCTGCACGGCCGCCTCGCCGAGCTGGCCCGCGCCCGCGGCGCGAGCCTGTTCATGGTGCTGCAGAGCGCGGTGGCCGTCCTGCTGAGCAAGCTCGGCGCCGGCACCGACATCCCGCTGGGCAGCGCCGTCGCCGGCCGCGGCGACACCCGCCTGGACGACCTCGTCGGCTGCTTCGTCAACACCGTCGTCTACCGCAACGACGTCTCCGGCAACCCCACCGTCGCCGAACTGATCGACCGGGCCCGCGAGATGGCGCTGGCCGCCCACGCCCACCAGGACGTGCCCTTCGAGCGGCTCGTCGAGGCGCTCAACCCCGAGCGCTCCCTGGCCCGCAACCCGCTGTTCCAGGTCATGATGGACGTCCAGACCCCGGCCGAGTCCACGCTGGAGCTGCCGGGCCTGGTCGCGACCCCCCAGCAGGTCGACCCCGGCGTCACCAAGATCGACCTGCTGTTCGGCCTCGACGAGCGGTCCGCCGGCCACGAGGCCCCGGCCGGCATCGGCGGGCGCCTGGAGTACAGCACCGACCTGTTCGACCGGGCCACCATCGAGGCGATGAGCGGCCGCCTGGTGCGGGTGCTGGAGGCCTTCACCGCCGACACCGGCACCCGCCTCGCCGACATCGACGTGCTGACCGCCGGCGAACGCCACCAGGTCACCCGCGAGTTCAACCGCGCCCCCGTGGTGGAGCCCGAGGCGGCGCTGCCCGTCCTCTTCGAGGCGCAGGCCGCCCGCACCCCCGGCGCCCCCGCCCTCGCCGAGGGCGCGCACACCTGGACGTACGCCGAGCTCAACGCCCGCGCCAACCGGCTCGCGCACGCGCTGATCGCCGCCGGCGCCGGCCCCGAGGAGCGCGTCGCGGTGCTGCTGCCCCGCTCGGCCGACCTGGTCGTCGCGCTGCTCGCGGTCCTGAAGTCCGGTGCCGCCTACGTCCCCGTCGACCCCGACTACCCGGCCGAGCGCGTCGCCTACATGCTCACCGACTCCGCCCCGGCCCTCGTCGTGGCCGCCCCCGCCACCCGCGACGCCGTCCCCGCCGGCCTGCCCGTCCTCGACGTGACCGCCGAGCACGCCGCACCCGGCCACGACGTGCGCGACGCCGACCGCACCCGGCCGCTCGGCCTCGACCACCCGGCGTACGTCATCTACACCTCCGGCTCCACCGGCCGCCCCAAGGGCGTCGTGGTGACCCACCGGTCGGTGGCCGTCTACCTCCAATACGCCCGCGAGCGCTACCCGTCGGTGGCCGGCGGCGCCCTGCTGCACTCGCCGGTCTCCTTCGACCTGACCGTCACCGCCCTGTACGCCCCGCTGATCACCGGCGGCCAGGTGCGCGTCAGTGCTCTGGAGGGCCCCGGCACCGGCGCGCCGCGCCCGGCCTTCCTCAAGGCCACCCCCTCCCACCTGGCCCTGCTGGGCGTGCTGCCCGAGGAGTTCGCCCCCACCGGCGAACTCGTCGTCGGCGGCGAGATGCTGCTGGGCGAGGTCGTGGACGAGCTGCGCCGGGTGCGGCCCGGGATCACGGTCGTCAACGAGTACGGCCCGACCGAGGCCACCGTCGGCTGCGTGGAGTACCGCATCGGACCGGACGAGGACGTCCCCGGCGGCCCGGTGCCCATCGGCCGGCCCATGTGGAACTCCACCATCCATGTCCTGGACGCGGCCCTCAAGCCGCTGCCGCCGGGCGTGGCGGGCGAGATCTACATCGGCGGCGGCCAGCTGGCCCGCGGCTACCTGGGCCGGCCCGCCCTGACCGCCGAGCGGTTCGTCGCCGACCCCTACGGCCCGCCCGGCGCCCGCATGTACCGCACCGGCGACGTGGGGCGCTGGCGCGCCGACGGCGAGCTGGAGTACCTCGGCCGCACCGACGACCAGATCAAGCTGCACGGCTTCCGCATCGAACTCGGCGAGGTCGAGGCCGTCCTGGCCCGCCACCCCGGCGTCTCGCGCGCCGCCGCCACCGTGCGCGAGGACACCCCCGGCCACAAGCAGCTCGTCGGCTACGTCGTGCCCGCCGAGGGCGCCGCCCTCGACGCGGCCGGCGTCCTCGCCCACGCCGCGGGCCCGCTGCCCGCCCACATGGTGCCGGCCGCCGTCGTCGTCCTGGACGACCTGCCGCTCACCCCCAACGGCAAGCTCGACCGCAGGGCCCTGCCCGCCCCGCAGTTCGAGGGCACGGACCGGCAGGACGCGGCGCCGCGCACCGCGCTGGAGGAGACCCTGGCCGGCCTGTTCGCCGAGGTCCTCGGGCGCGAGGAGATCGGCGTCGACGACAGCTTCTTCGAACTGGGCGGCGACAGCATCGTCTCCATCCAGCTCGTCGCCCGCGCCCGCCGGCTGGGCCTGCAGCTGACCCCGAAGGAGGTCTTCGAGCTCAAGACCGTCGCCGCCCTGGCCGCGGCGGTCGCCGAGGCGGCGCCGGCGGCACAGGCCGGGCAGGAGGCCGGCACCGGCCCGCTGCCCGCCACGCCCGTCATGCGCTGGCTGGAGGAGCGCGGCGGCGACGCCGACGCCTTCCACCAGTCGGCCCTGCTCCAGGTGCCCCCCGCCCTGGGCGAGGAGCACCTGGCCACCGCCCTGCAGGCCCTGCTCGACACCCACGACGCCCTGCGCACCCGCCGCGACCGCGGCGGCGAGCGCTGGACGTACGAGATCACCGCGCCCGGCAGCGTGGCCGCCGCCGGGCTCGTGCACCGCGTGGACGCCGCCGGCCTCGACGGCAGCGCCCTGCGCGCCCTGATCGCCCGCGAGGCCCGCGCCGCCTGGGGCCGGCTCGCCCCGGACGCCGGGGTGATGGCCCAACTCGTGTGGTTCGACGCCGGAGCGGCACCCGGGCGCCTGCTGCTGGCCGTCCACCACCTGGTCGTCGACGGCGTCTCCTGGACCGTCCTGCTGCCCGACCTGCGCGCCGCCTGGGAGGCGGCGGCCGAGGGCAAGACGCCGCAGCTCGCCCCCGTCGGCACCCCGCTGCGCCGCTGGGCGCAGCTGCTCACCGAGCAGGCCGGCAAGCGCTCGGGCGAGAGCGAGCTGTGGGCCGATGTCCTGCGCCTGCCCGCCCCGCGGCTGACCGACCGCGCGCTGGACGCGGAGCTCGACACCGCCTTCGCCGCCCGCCACCTGACCCACACCCTGCCGCCCGACGTCACCGGGCCCCTGCTGCACACCGCCCCCGGAGCCCTGAACGCCGGCGTCCACGAAGTGCTGCTGACCGCCCTGACCCTGGCCGTCGAGCACTGGCGCGAGCGCCGCGGCCAGGACGCCACCGACGGCCTCCTGGTCGACGTCGAGGGCCACGGCCGGCAGGACATCGCCGACGGCCTCGACCTCAGCCGCACCGTCGGCTGGTTCACCACCATCCACCCCGCACGCCTGGCCACCGGCGTCACCGACCGGGACGACGTCTGGGCCGCCGGCCCCGAGGCCGGCCGGGCCCTGCGCGCCGTGAAGGAACAGCTGCGGGCCGCGCCCGACGCCGGCCTCGGCCACGGGGTGCTGCGCCACCTCGACCCGCACACCGCACCGCGCCTGGCCGCCCTGGCCACCGCCGACGTGCTCTTCAACTACCTGGGCCGCAGCCAGGCCCCCGGCGGCGACTGGAGCCCGGCCCCCGAGACCGACGAGGTCCTCGCCGAGGGCGCCGACCTGCCCCTGTCCCACCTGCTGGAGATCAACGCGGTCGTCCACGACCACCCCGACGGACCGCGCCTGGTGGCCACCTGGACCTGGCCCGGCCGGCTGCTGCCCGAACCCGCCGTCCGCGAACTGGCGGACACCTTCTTCCGCGCCCTGCGCGCCCTGACCGACCACGCCGACCGGCCGGACGCCGGCGGCTGGAGCCCGTCGGACCTGGCGCTGGTGGAGCTTTCCCAAGACGAGATCGACGGCCTCGAAGCCGAGTGGAGGACGCTGTAATGACGAAGCCGGGTCCCGAGGACATCCTTCCGCTCTCCCCGCTCCAGGAGGGACTGCTCTTCCACGCGCTGTACGACGAGTCCGGCGACGACGTCTACACCGTGCAGGTCGTGCTCGACCTCGGCGGTGGCCTCGACGCACCGACGCTGCGCACCACCGCCCAGGCACTGCTGGACCGCCACGCCAACCTGCGGGTGGGCTTCCTGCACCCCAAGCAGAGCCGGCCCGTGCAGGTCGTCGCCCGGCGGGCCGACCTGCCCTGGCAGGAGGACGACCTGCGCGCCCTCGACGCCGCCGGGCGCGAGGCCGAGGCCGCCCGCATCCAGGCCGAGGAGAAGGCCCACCCCTTCGACCTCGCCCGCCCGCCGCTGATGCGCTACCGCCTGCTGCGGCTCGCCGACGACTCCTGGCGCCTGCTGTGCACCTTCCACCACATCCTGCTCGACGGCTGGTCCACCTCGGTCCTGCTCGGTGAGCTCTTCGAGACCTACGCGGCCGGCGGCGACACCTCCGTCCTGCCGCCGGTCACGCCCTTCCGCCAGCACCTCGCCCACCTCGCCCGGCAGGACCACGAGGCCGCCGAGAACGCCTGGCGGGAGGCCCTCGCCGGCATCGACGCCCCCACCCGCCTGGTGCCCTCCGACCCCGGCCGCGCCGTCGTCCACCCCGAGCAGCTGGCCGTGGAGCTGTCGGTGGCGGAGACCGAGGCGCTCTCCGCCCGGCTGCGCTCCAGCGACCTGACGTTCTCCAGCGCCGTGCACGGCTCGTGGGCGCTGCTGCTGTCGGTGCTCACCGGCCGCGACGACGTCGTCTTCGGCACCGTCGTCTCCGGCCGGCCGCCGGAGGCCCCCGGCGTCGAGCGCATGGTCGGCATGCTCATCAACACCCTCCCGGTGCGGGTGCGCCTGCACAACGGCGACTCGCTGCGCGACGTCCTGGCCCGGCTGCAGGCCGAGCACCTGGAGATGTCCGCCCACCAGTTCACCGGCATGCGCGACATCCACCGGCTCTCCGGCCACCCCGAACTCTTCGACACCTACGTGGCGTTCGAGAACTTCCCCTTCGACCTGCAGGACCTGCGCGACCTCGCCGGCGGGCTGACCATCGACGGCTTCGACGTCCTGGACGCCAACCACTACCCGCTGTGCCTGGTCTCCCACGTCCACGAGGGACGGCTGCGGCTGCTGCTGAACTACCGCCCCGACCTCTTCGACCGCGAGCAGGTGGAGGTCGTCGGCGACCGCCTGGTGCGGCTGCTGACCACCCTCACCGAGGACCCCGCCCGCACCGTGGCCGGCCTGAACCTGCTCACCGAGGGCGAGCGCGAGCGTCTGGTCGCCGCCCGGGACGCAGGCCCGGCCGTCACCCCCGCCACCTTCCCCCAGCTGTTCGCCGCCCAGATCGCCCGTACCCCCGACGCGGTCGCCGTCGAGGCGGCCGGCACCTCGCTGACCTACGCCGAACTGGCCGAGCGCACCGACGAGCTCGCCGCCCGCCTGGCCGCCCTGGGCGTGGGCCCCGAGCAGACGGTGGCCCTCGTGCTCGGCCGCTCGGTCGAGTCGGTCGTCGCCTCCCTGGCCGTGATGAAGGCCGGTGCCGCCTACCTGCCCGTCGACCCCGACTACCCGGCCGAGCGCATCGCGTTCATGTTCGGCGACGCCCGTCCGGCCGTGGCCCTGACCACCTCCGCGTACGCCGGTGCGGTGCCCGCCGGCACCCGGGCGGTCCGGCTCGACGAGCCGGCCGGCGCCGCCGGTGCGCCGGTCCCCGCCGGTCCGCCCTCCCTCGCCTCGCCCGCGTACGTCATCTACACCTCCGGCTCCACCGGCGTGCCCAAGGGCGTCGTCGTCACCCACGCCGGCCTCGCCGCGTTCGCCGCCACCGAGCGCGAGCGCTTCGCCGCGGACGAGGGCAGCCGCGTCCTGCAGTTCTCCTCGCCCAGCTTCGACGCCTCCGTCCTGGAGCTGTGCCTCGCGCTGACCAGCGGCGCCACCCTCGTCGTACCGGAGCCCGGGCCGCTGGCCGGCGAGCCGCTCGCCGACGTCCTCGCCACCCGCGCCGTCACCCACGCGCTGATCCCGCCGGCCGCGCTCGCCAGCGTGCCCGCCGCCGAACTGCCCGGCTTCGCCTGCCTGATCGTCGGCGGCGACGCCACCTCGCCGGAGCTCGTGGCCCGCTGGGCCCCCGGCCGCCGCATGGTCAACGCCTACGGCCCCACCGAGTCGACCGTCGCCGTCTCCATCAGCACGCCCCTTCGGGCCACCGGCCAGAACCCGCCGATCGGCGCCCCCGTGCACGACACCCGCGCCTACGTCCTCGACGGCGCCCTGCGCCTGGTGCCGCAGGGCACGGCCGGCGAGCTGTACGTCGCCGGGGCCGGCCTGGCCCGCGGCTACCTCGGCCGGCCCGCCCTGACCTCCGAGCGTTTCGTCGCCGACCCGTTCGGCGCGCCGGGGGAGCGGATGTACCGCACCGGCGACCTGGTGCGCCTCGGCGAGGACGGCCAGCTGGAGTTCGTCGGCCGCGCCGACGACCAGGTCAAGATCCGCGGCTTCCGCATCGAGCTCGGCGAGATCGAGAACGTGCTCGCCCGCCACGAGGCCGTCGCGGCGGCCGCCGTCGTCGCCCACGAGGCCCAGCCGGGCGTCAAGCAGCTCGTCGCCTACGCCGTGCCCGCCGCAGGTCCGCTGGACGCCGACGCCCTGCGCGAGCACGTCGCCGCCGTCCTGCCCGAGTACATGGTCCCCGCCCTCGTCGTCGCCCTCGACGCGCTGCCGCTGACCGCCAACGGCAAGCTGGACCGCAAGGCCCTGCCCGCCCCGCGGTTCGCCGCGGCCGCCGGCCGCGCCCCCGAGGGCGCGCGCGAGGAGCTGCTCGCCACGCTCTTCGCCGAGGTCCTCGGCCTGGAGAAGGTCGCCGCCGACCAGAGCTTCTTCGAGCTCGGCGGCGACAGCATCGGCTCCATCCAGCTCATCAGCCGCGCCCGCAAGGCGGGCCTGCGCTTCACGCCCCGCGACGTGTTCACCCACAAGACCGTCGAGGCGCTCGCCGCCGTCGCCACCGAGGCCACCGCCCCGGCGCGCCGCCGCGCCCCCTCCGACGGCGTCGGCGCGGTGCCCCTGACCCCGATCGTCCACTGGTTCAGCGAACACAGCGGCCCGGACCCCCGCTTCAGCCAGGCCATGTCGCTGCCGGTGCCCGCGGGCCTGGACACCGAGCGTGTCACCGCCGTCCTGCAGACCTTCCTCGACCACCACGACGCGCTGCGGCTGAAGCTCACCCGCATCGAGGACATCGGCGAGTGGACGCTGGAGATCACCGCGCCCGGCAGCGTCCCCGCCGCCGAGTGCCTGCACCGCGCCGACGTCGCCGGCCTGGACGCGGACGCCCTGCGCGCGGCCACCGAGCGGGAGTTCGCCGCCGCCCAGCAGCGGCTCGACGCCGAGGCCGGCCGCATGGTCCAGGCCGTCTGGCTGGACGCCGGGGCGGGCGAGCCCGGCCGGCTGCTGCTGGTCGTCCACCACCTGTCCGTCGACGGCGTCTCCTGGCGCATCCTGATTCCCGAGGTCTCCGCCGCCCTGCAGGCCGCCGCCCGGAACGCCGTCTTCACCCCCGAGCCCGTCGGCACCTCCTTCCGCCGCTGGGCCCAGCACCTGACCGCGGCCGCTGGCGAGAGCGCCCGCCTGCGCGAACTGCCCCTGTGGCGCGAGATCCTGGCCACCGAGGACCCGCTGCTGACCGACCGCCCGCTCGACCCGCAGCGCGACACCCTCGCCGGTGCGGCCCACCTCACCGTGCACCTGCCCGCCGAGATCACCGAGCCGCTGCTCGGCCGCGTCCCGGCCGCGTTCACCGCGCAGATCAACGACGTACTGCTCACCGCGCTCGCCGTCGCCGTCGCCGGCTGGCGCCGCGACCGCGGCCTGGGCGAGGGCTCCGCCGTGCTCGTCGGCCTGGAGGGCCACGGGCGCGAGGACATCCTCGACGGCGCCGACCTCTCGCGCACCGTCGGCTGGTTCACCAGTCTCTACCCCGTCCGCCTCGACCCGGGGGCGGCCGCCGCGGCCGGCACCCCCACGGCCCTCGTCGGCGCCCTGAAGGCCGTCAAGGAGCAGCTGCGGGCCATCCCCGACAACGGCATCGGCTTCGGCCTGCTGCGCTACCTCAACCCGCGCACCGCCGTGCAGCTCGCCAAGTACCCCGAGCCGCAGATCGGCTTCAACTACCTCGGCCGCATCGGCGGCGACGGCGAGGCGGGGGAGAGCGGCCTGGGCGGCGGCGCCGACGAGGCCACCCCGCTGCCGTACGCCCTGACCGCCAACGCCGTCACCGAGACCCACGCCGACGGCCCGCGCCTGGCCGCCACCTGGACCTGGCCGGGCGAGCTGCTCACCGAGCACGACGTGCGGCAGCTGGCCGAGGCGTGGTTCGCGGTGCTGCGTACTCTGGTCGAGGCTGCCGCCGAGCCCACCGCCGGCGGCCTGGTCCCCTCCGACCTGCCGCTGGTCGACCTCACGCAGGAGGAGATCGGCCGCCTGGAGCAGGCGCAGCCGCACCTGAGCGACATCTGGCCGCTCTCCCCGCTGCAGGAGGGCCTGCTCTTCCACACCGAGTACGACCAGCAGGCCGAGGACGTCTACATCACCCGCCTCGCCCTGGACGTGCGCGGCGAGCTGGACACCGAGGCGCTGCGCGCCGCCGTCGCCGCCCTGCTGGAGCGGCACGCCAGCCTGCGCGCCTGCTTCCACCGCACGGCCGACGGCACGCCCGTCCAGCTGGTGCCGGCCGCGGCCGAACTGCCCTGGGCCGAGCAGGACCTGTCCCACCTCGGCGAGCAGGAGCAGCGTGCCGAACTCGACCGGCTGCTGACCGCCGAGCGCGCCCACCGCTTCGACCCCGAGCACCCGCCCCTGCTGCGCTTCACCCTCATCAAGCTCGCCCCCGACACCCACCGGCTGCTGTTCGCCGCCCACCACCTGCTGCTCGACGGCTGGTCGGCGCCGGTCCTCGCCGGTGAGCTCTTCGAGCTGTACGGGCGGCGCGGCGACGCCTCCGCGCTGCCGCCGGTCGCCCCGTACAAGGACTACCTCGCCTGGCTCGCCGCCCAGGACCGCACCGCCGCCGAGGAGGCCTGGCGCACCGCCCTGGCCGGCGTCGAGGAGCCCACCCTCGTCGCCCCCGGCGCCGCCGCCCACCCCGCGGCGCTGCCCGGCCGCATCGCCGACGAGCTGCCCGAGTCGCTGCACACCGCCCTGACCGCGGCCGCCCGCAGCCACGGACTGACCGTCAACGCCGTCGTCCAGGGCGCCTGGGGCATCGTGCTGGCCGGCCTGACCGGCCGCGACGACGTGCTCTTCGGCGAGACCGTCTCCGGCCGCCCGGCCGAGCTGCCCGGCGTGGAGTCGATGGTCGGCCTGTTCAGCAACACCGTTCCGGTACGGGTGCAGGTCGACCCCGCCGCCTCCCTCCTGCACACGCTCTCCCGCGTCCAGGAACGGCGCGTGGACCTGCTCGCCCACCACTACCTGGGCCTGGCCGACATCCAGCGCACCGCCGGCCTGCCGACCCTCTTCGACACCGCCGTCGTCTTCGAGAACTTCCCCACCGACGACCGGCAGGAGGCCCACGGCCTGGCCCTGTCCGAGGTCGACACCAAGGGCGACAACCACTACCCGCTGGGCATGGTGGTCATGCAGGACGAGCAGCACACCGTCCTCAACTGGTACTACCGCGCCGACCTGCTGCCCGAGCCGCTCGTCGGCTCCCTGACCCGGCAGCTGCGCAGCGTGCTGGAGACCTTCGTCACCGCCCCGCACACCCCCGTCGGCCGGATCGCCCTGCTGGACGAGCAGGAGAGCGAGCGCATCACGGCCGCCGCGAGCGGCGTCGCCGTACCGGCCTCCACCGCCGTGGTGCCCGAGCTGATCGAGGCCCAGGCCCGGCGCACCCCCGACGCCGTCGCCCTGGCCGACGCGGCCGGCACCGAGCTCACCTACGCCGAGCTCGACGCCCGCGCCAACCGCCTCGCCCGCCTCCTCGTCGCCCGCGGAGCGGGACCCGAGCAGCTGGTGGCCGTGGCCATGCCCCGCTCGGCCGAGCTCGTCGTCACCCTGCTCGCCGTCCTGAAGTCCGGCGCCGCCTACCTGCCGGTGGACCCGGCCTACCCGGCCGAGCGCATCGCCTACCTGCTCGCCGACGCCCGCCCCCGCCTGGTGGTGACCACCCGCGAAGCCGCCGCCGCCCTTCCGGAGACCGGCACCGAACACCTCGTGCCCACCGAGGAGGACCTGGCGGGCCGGCCGGCCGCCGGCCTCACCGACGCCGACCGCACCGCGCCCCTGACGCCCGCCCACCCGGCGTACGTCATCTACACCTCCGGCTCCACCGGCCGGCCCAAGGGCGTGGTGGTCGAGCACCGCTCCGTCGTGGACTACCTGGGCTGGACCTCCCTGGTCTACCCCGGTGCGGCCGGCCGCGCGCTGCTGCACTCGCCGGTCTCCTTCGACCTCACCGTCACCGCGCTGTTCACCCCGCTCACCGTCGGCGGCACCGTGCTGATCGCCGCCCTGGAGGAGGACGCGCAGCTCACCGGCCGCCTGGCCGCGGCCCCCGTCACTTTCATGAAGGCCACCCCCAGCCACCTGCCGCTGCTGGGCGCCCTGCCCGAGGCGTACTCGCCCGCCGGCGAACTCCTCCTCGGCGGCGAGGCCCTGCTCGGCGAGGCCCTTGCGCCCTGGCGCGAGCGGCACCCGGACGCCACCGTCTGGAACGTCTACGGCCCCACCGAGGCCACCGTGAACGCCACCGAGTACCGCATCGAGCCCGGCGCGGCGCTGCCCGCCGGTGCGGTGCCCATCGGCCGGCCGCAGGGCAACGTCCGGGCGTACGTCCTGGACGCGGCGCTGCGCCCGGTGCCGGACGGCGTGACCGGCGAGCTGTACCTGGCCGGTGCCTGCCTGGCCCGCGGCTACCTCGGCCGCCCCGGCCCGACCGCCGAGCGCTTCACCGCCGACCCGTACGGGCCGGCCGGCGAGCGGATGTACCGCACCGGCGACCTGGCCCGCCGGCTGCCCGACGGCAACCTCGTCTTCGCCGGCCGCGCCGACGACCAGGTCAAGATCCGCGGCCACCGCGTCGAGCTCGGCGAGGTCTCCGCGGCCGTCGCCGCGCTGCCCGGCGTCGCCTCCCAGGCCGTCGTCGTGCGCGACGGCGGCGACGGCGGTGCCCGCCTGCTCGCCTACGCCGTGCCCGCCGAGGACACCCCGCTCGACGGCGCGGCGCTGCGCGAGCGGCTCGCCCTGACCCTGCCCGAGTACCTGGTGCCCGACGTCGTCGTGGTGCTCCCCGCGCTGCCGCTGACCGTCAACGGCAAGCTGGACCGCGCGGCGCTGCCCGAGCCGGAGTTCACCGCCGGCCCCGCCGCCCGCGCCCCGCGCACCCCGCAGGAGGAGATCCTGTGCGCCCTGTTCGCGCAGGTCCTCGACCTGCCGGAGACGGGCGTGGACGACGACTTCTTCGCCCTCGGCGGCAACTCGCTGTCCGCCGTACGGCTGCTGAGCCGGGTCCGCTCGGCCTTCGGCGCCGAGGTCGACGTGCGCGCCGTCTTCGAGGCGCCCACGCCCGCCCGGCTCGCCGCCCGCCTCGGCGGCGGGGCCGACACCGACCGCCCGGCCCTGGTCGCCGGGCAGCGGCCCGAGGAGATCCCGCTGTCCTTCGCCCAGCGCCGCCTGTGGTTCCTCGGCCGGCTGGAGGGCCCCTCCGCCGCGTACAACATCCCCATCGCCGTCCGCCTGACCGGCCACCTCGATGCCGGCGCCCTGGAAGCGGCCGTCGGCGACGTCGTCGCCCGGCACGAGAGCCTGCGCACCGTCTTCCCCGACACCCGGGGCGTCCCGCGCCAGCAGATCCTCGCCCCGGCGGACGCCCGCGTACCGCTGCAGACCGTCCGCACCGGCCCGCAGGAGCTCGGCCAGGCGCTGCGCGAGGAGGCCGCCCGCGGCTTCGACCTGGCCACCGAACTCCCGCTGCGGGCCGTGCTGTTCGCCGTCTCCGCCACCGAGCACGTCCTGCTGCTCAACGTCCACCACATCGCCTCCGACGGCTGGTCCAACGCCCCCCTCGCCCGGGACCTGTCCACCGCCTACGCCGCCCGGCACGCCGGACGGGCCCCGGCCTTCGCGCCGCTGCCCGTGCAGTACGCCGACTACGCCCTGTGGCAGCAGCGACTGCTCGGCGACGAGGGCGACCCCGGCAGCCTCGCGGCACGGCAGCTGGCCTTCTGGCGCGAGACCCTCCAGGGCGCGCCGGCGGCGCTGGAGCTGCCCACCGACCGGCCCCGGCCGGCCGAGGCCTCCCCCGAGGGCGCCACCGTCGAGTTCACCCTCGACGCCGCCCTGCACGCCCGCCTCGCGGACCTGGCCCGCACCCACCAGGTGAGCCTGTTCATGGTCGCCCAGGCGGCCCTGGCCGCCCTGCTCACCCGGCTCGGCTGCGGCACCGACATCCCCGTCGGCACGGCCGTGGCCGGCCGCGGCGACGAGGCGCTGGAGGAGCTCGTCGGCTTCTTCGTCAACACCCTCGTGCTGCGCACGGACGTCTCCGGCGACCCCGCCTTCACCGAGCTCCTGGCCCGGGTCCGCGCCGCCGACCTGGCCGCGTACGCCCACCAGGACCTGCCGTTCGAGCGGCTGGTCGACGCGCTCGCCCCGGTGCGCTCCACCGCGCACACCCCGCTGTTCCAGGTCTTCCTGGCCTTCCAGAACAACGCCGCGGCGCGCCTGGAGCTGCCGGGCCTCGCGGCCGGGCCCGCCGACATCGCCCTCACCTCCGCCAAGACCGACCTCGGCCTGGAACTGGCCGAGACCCTCGGCGAGGACGGCCGGCCCACCGGCCTGCGCGGCCTGCTCAGCTACCGCACCGACCTGTTCGACGAGGACACCGCCCACTCGCTCGCCGCCCGCTACGCCGCACTGCTCGACGCGGTCGCCACCGACCCGCAGCTGCCGGTCAGCCGCATCGACCTGCTCTCCGCCGCCGAGCGGCACCGGCTGCTGGACGAGGTGAACGACACCGCCCGCGAGGTGCCGGCCGCGACCTTCCCGGCCCTGTTCGAGGAGCGCGCGGCCGCCGCGCCCGGCCACCCGGCCGTGCTGGCCGGCACCGAGCAGCTGACGTACGCCGAGCTCAACGCCCGGGCCAACCGGTGGGCGCACTGGTTCATCGGCCGCGGCATCGGGCCGGAGGACCGCGTGGCCGTGGCCGTACCGCGCTCGCCGGAGTGGCTCGCCGTCACCCTCGGCGTCCTCAAGGCCGGCGCCGCCTACGTCCCGGTCGACCCCGGCTACCCGGCCGAGCGCATCGCCTACATCACCGGCGACGCCCGCCCGGCCCTCTTCCTGATCACCCGTGAGGCAGACGGCGGCATCGCCGCGGACGGCACCACACCTCTCGCCGCCGTCGACGCGCCCGAGGTGCGCGAGGCGCTCGCCGCCCTGCCCGCGACCGACCCGGCCGACGCGGACCGCACCCGCCCGCTGCACCTGGACCACCCGGCGTACGTCATCTACACCTCCGGCTCCACCGGCCGCCCCAAGGGCGTCCTCGTCACGCACCGCGGCATCGCGAGCATGGCCGGAGCGCACGCCGAGCGGTTCGCCGTCGACGCCGCCAGCCGCGTCCTGCAGGCCGTCTCGCCCAGCTTCGACGTCTCCGTCGCCGACCTGGCCACCGCCCTGCTCACCGGCGCCACGCTCGTCCTGCCGCAGGGCCACCGGTCCCCGGCCGGCGAGGAACTGGCCGCGCTCGTCACCGAGCACGGCATCACCCACCTGCAGGTGACCGCCGGCGTCCTGGCCACCCTGCCCCGCACCGAGCTGCCCACCCTGCGCACCCTCGCCGTCGGCGGCGAGGCCTGCCCGCCCGACCAGGTCGCCCACTGGTCGCAGGGCCGCCGGCTGATCAACGCCTACGGCCCCAGCGAGGCGACCGTCGCCGCCACCATGAGCCGGCCGCAGACCGGAGCGGTGCACCCGCCCATCGGAACGCCGCTGTGGAACACCCGGGCCTACGTGCTCGACGCCTTCCTGCGCCCGGTCCCGGCCGGCGTCACCGGCGAGCTCTACCTCGCCGGCGACGGCCTGGCCCGCGGCTACCTCGGGCGCCCCGGCCTGACCGCCCAGCGGTTCGTCGCCGACCCCTTCGGCCCCGCCGGCGGCCGGCTGTACCGCACCGGCGACCTGGTGCGCTGGAACGCCGACGGCGAGCTGGAGTTCGCCGGCCGCGCCGACGACCAGGTCAAGATCCGCGGCTTCCGCATCGAACTGGGCGAGATCGAGGCCGTCCTCGCCGGCCACCCCGAGGCCGCGCACACCGCCGTCAAGGTCCACCGCGACGCCACCGGCCGCGACCTGCTCGCCGCCTACGTCGTCCCGGCCCCCGGCACCGCGCCCACCACGGAGTCGCTGCGCGAGCACCTGGCGCGGCAGCTGCCCGAGTACATGGTCCCCGCCACCTTCACCCCGCTCGCCGAACTCCCCCTGAGCTCCAACGGAAAGGTCGACCGCCGGGCCCTGCCCGACCCCGAGCCCCTCACCCGCACCACCGGCCGCGCCCCGCGCGACGCCAAGGAACAGCTGCTGTGCGAGCTGATCGGCGACCTGCTCGGCATCGCCACCGTCACCATCGACGACGGCTTCTTCGACCTGGGCGGCGACAGCATCGTCTCCATCCAGCTGGTGAGCCGGGCCCTGGAGGCCGGTCTGGAGTTCACGGCCGCCGACGTGCTGCGCCACCGCACCATCGAGGAACTGGCCGCCGCAGCCACCGGCCCGGAGCCCGCCGCCGAGCCGCCCGCCGACGACGCCGGCACCGGCGAGGTCCCGCTCGGCCCGGCCGCGCACGCCCTGCGCGAACGCGGCGGCCCCGTCGGCCGCTCGGTGGCCACCGCCGTCCTCGCCCTGCCCCCGGGCGCCAGCCACGAGCTGGTCACCGGGGCCGTCCAGGCCCTGCTCGACCACCACGACGCGCTGCGGCTGCGCCTGCACCGCCGCGCCGGCAACCTCGTGTGGGGCCTGGAGGTCCTGCCGCGCACCGACGTCCGTGCCGAGGCCCTCGTCACACGCGTCGCCGCCGACGGCACGGACGCCGCCGCCCGGGCCGCCCTGCTCGCCGAGCAGGAGACCGCCGCCCGGACCGCCGCCGACCCCGAGCAGGGCGCCGCCCTGCACGCCGTCTGGCTCGACGGCGGTGCGACGCAGGAACACCGCCTGGTGCTCGCGGTCCACCACCTCGCCGCCGACACCGCCTCCTGGCGGATCCTCACCGAGGACCTGCGCACCGCCTACCGGGCCCTGGAGGCGGGCCGCACGCCCCAGCTGCCGCCCGTGGCCACCTCCTACCGGGCCTGGGCCGAGGCCACCGCCGCCGCGGCCGCCGACCCCGGCCTGATCGACGAGCTCGAGCGGTGGACCGAGGTCATCGGCACCGGCACCGCGCCCCTGGCCGACCGTCCCCTCGACGCGCGCCGGGACACCGCGGCCACCGCCCGCCACCACGACCTCGCCCTGAGCACCGAGGAGTCCCGCGCCCTGCTGGGCGCCGTCCCGGAGCGCTTCGGCACCGGCGTACGGGAGGTCCTGCTGGGCGCCCTGACCACCGCCGTCGGCCGGTGGCGCACCCGGCACGGCCGCCCCGGCGGCAGCGAGGTCCTGGTCGCGCTCGACGCCGACGACCGCACCCCGGCCGCCGGCGAGGTCACCCGCACCGTGGGCCGCGTCGGCGCCCCGTACCCCGTCCGCCTCGGCGACGCCGCCGAACCGGCGGCCACCGGCGCCGCGGCAGCCCTGGTCAAGCAGGTCAAGGAGCAGCTCGCCGCCGTCCCCGGCCACGGCCTGGGCCACGGACTGCTGCGCCACCTCAACCCGCAGACGGTCCCGCTGCTCGCCCCCCTCGGCGCGCCGCAGGTGCGCTTCGGCCACCGGGGCGCCTGCGCGGCGGCGCTCGCCGACGGATCCGTGCCGCTCGACGCCACCGGCGCCGTGCGCGAGACGGTCCTCGAGGATGCGGCCATGCCGCTCGCCCACGCCCTCGACGTCGACGTCCGCGTCGACGAGCACCCCGGCGGCCCGCGCCTCGCGGCCCGCTGGACGTGGCCCGCGGAGCTGTTCGCGGAAGGGGACGTCGAGGAACTGGCCGGCCTGTGGCGCGAGGCCCTCGAAGCGCTCGCCGCCGACGAGGGCACCACGGCCGGCCGCACGCCCTCCGACTTCCCGCTCGTCGACCTCGAACAGCGCGACATCGACCTGCTGGAACGCGACGGCCGCGCCCTGGCCGACGTGCTCCCGCTCGCCCCGCTGCAGGAGGGCCTGCTCTTCCACTCCCTCTACGACCAGCGCGGAGCGGACGTCTACACCGTCCAGTTCGGCCTGGACCTCGAAGGCGACCCGAGCACCGAGGTCCTGCGCGCGGCCGTCGGCGCCCTGCTGCGGCGCCACGCCAACCTGCGGGCCGGCTTCGCCCACGAAGGACTGACCCACCCCGTGCAGTTCGTCCCCGCCGAGGCCAAGCTGCCCTGGAGCGAGAGCGACCTGTCCACCCTGGGCGAGGCCGAGCGCACCGCCGAGGTCCAGCGCGTGATGCGCGAGGCCCGCACCGAACGCTTCGATCCCACCCGCCCGCCGCTGCTGCGCTGCGCCCTGCTGCGCCTGGGCGGCGGCCGGGCCCGGCTGGTGCTGACGCTGCACCACCTGCTGCTCGACGGCTGGTCCACGCCGATCCTGCTGGACGAGCTGATGCGGCTGTACGCCACCGGCGGTGACACCGCCGGCCTGCCCGAGGTCCGCCCCTACAGCGGCTACCTCGCCTGGCTCGGCCGGCAGGACGCGGCCGCCTCCGAGCGGGCCTGGCGCGCGGTGCTCGACGACACCGTCGAGCCCACCCTCGTCGCACCCGCCGACCCCGACCGGTCGGCGGTGGCCACCGAGAAGGTCTCCGTCACCTTCGGCGGCGACCTGGTGGCCGGGCTGACCGCCCTCGCCGGGCGGCACGGCACCACGATGAACACCGTGGTGCAGGCCGCCTGGGGACTGCTGCTGGCCCGGCTCACCGGCCGCGACGACGTGGTCTTCGGCGCGACGGTCTCCGGCCGGCCCCCGCAGGTGCCCGGCATCGAGCGGATGGTGGGCCTGTTCATCAACACCGTCCCCGTCCGCGTCGGCCGCCGCCCCGGCGAGAGCGCCGCGGACGTGCTGCCCCGCCTGTGGGAGCAGCAGGTGGACCTCACCGCCCACCAGCACATCCGCCTGGTCGACCTGCAGCGGATCGCCGGCAAGGGCGAACTCTTCGACACCCTGCTCGTCTTCCAGAACATCCCCGCCGACGGCGCCGGCTTCGGCGGCGAGCAGCAGGTGCGGGCGGTCGACCTGGAGATGAACGACGCCACCCACTACCCGCTCACCCTCGACGCCGGACTGGCCGGCGACCAGCTGCACTGCCGGCTGGGCTACCGCCCGGACCTGCTGAGCAAGGAGGAGGCCGAGGCCGTCACCGCAGCCCTGCGCGAGGTGTTCGAGGACCTCGCCGCCGACCCCGCGCGCCCCGCGGCCCCGGCCGGCGACGATCCGCTGACCGCCTGGTGGGCCGGCATCCGCACCCGGGCCGGCGACGGCACGACGGCACCCGAGGCCGCACCGCAGGCCGCCGCCCCGGCGGATCCCGCCGCATCCGCTGCCGCATCCACGGCAACGTCCGCTGCCGCGTCCGCCGCCGCCAAGGAGGCCGTCCTCGCCGCGCTCTTCGCCGAACTGCTCGGCGCCGAGGACGTCGGCCCCGACGCCGACTTCTTCGAACTCGGCGGCGACAGCATCGTCTCCATCCAGCTGGCCGGCCGCGCCCGCAAGGCGGGCCTGGTCATCAGCCTGCGGGACGTCTTCAAGCACAAGACCGTCCGTGCCCTGGCCGGGATCGCCCGCGAGGAGACGGCCGCACCGGCCGGCGGGGCCGGCGACGACGGCGTCGGCGACCTCGCCCCGACCCCGGTCATGCACGACCTGTACGAGCAGGGCGGCCCCACCGACGCCGTGCACCAGGCCGCCCTGCTGCAGGTGCCGGCCGACTGCGACGAGCAGAGGCTGGCCGCGACGCTGCAGGCGGTCCTCGACCACCACGACATGCTGCGCTCGCGGATCGTCACCGGCCCCGGCGGCCGGCGCCTGGAGGTCGCCCCCCGCGGCACCGTCGAGGCGGCCGGGCTGCTCGGCCGCATCGACATCACCGGTGTGCCGCAGGAAGAGCTGATCGACGCGGTCGCCGCGGCCCAGCGCCGGGTCCAGGGCGAACTCGCCCCGGCCGAGGGGGCGATGGTGCGCGCCGTCTGGTTCGACGCCGGCACCGCCCGGCCCGGCCGGCTGCTGGTCCTGGTGCACCACCTGGCCGTGGACGCGGTCTCCTGGCGGGTGCTGCAGGAAGACCTCAAGGCGGCCTGGGAGGCCGTCGCCGCCGGCCGCGAGATCGCGCTCGAGCCCGTCGGCACCTCCTTCCGCCGCTGGTCGCAGCTGCTGGCCGAACAGGCCGTCACCCCGGCCCGCACCGCCGAGCTGGACCTGTGGCGCGCGGTGCAGGACACCGCCGACCCGGTGCTCGGGCAGCGGCCGCTCGACCCCGCCGTGGACGTCGTGGCCACCGCCCGGCAGCTGACCGTGACGCTGCCCGACGCGGTGACGGCGCCGCTGCTGGGCCGGGTGCCCACCCTGTTCAACGCCACCGTCGACGAGGTGCTGCTCACCGCGCTCGCCCTGGCCGTCGGACGCTGGCGCGGCGAACGCGGCGGCCCGGGCGGGGGAGCGGTGCTGATCGGCCTGGAGGGCCACGGCCGGGAGGAGATCGCCGACGGCGTCGACCTCTCGCGCACCGTCGGCTGGTTCACCAGCGTCTACCCGGTCGCCGCCGACCCCGGCGACCTGGCGCAGGAGGAACTGTGGTCCGGCGGCCCGGCCCTCGGCACCGCGCTCAAGCGCGTCAAGGAGCAGCTGCGCACCGTCCCGGACAAGGGCATCGGCTACGGCCTGCTGCGCCACCTCAACCCGGACACGGCGGCCGAGCTGGCCGGCCGCCCCGCACCGCAGATCGGCTTCAACTACCTGGGCCGGTTCGCCGCGGTGGACGCCTCGGCCGCCCGCGCCGAGGACTGGGCGGCGCCGCCGGAGGCCACCGAGACCCTCGGCAGCGGCGGCGACGACGCACGGCCCCTGGCCCACGCGCTCGGCCTGAGCGCGGTGGCGCAGGACCGCCCCGACGGGGTCCGCCTCGTGGCCATCTGGTCCTGGCCCGGCGCGCTGTTCGCGCAGGCCGAGGTGCAGCGCCTGGCCGACCTGTGGTTCCGGGCCCTGGAACTGCTGGCCGAGTACGCCGACCGCCCCGGTGCCGGCGGCCTGACCCCCTCCGACGTCTCCCTGCTGGAGCTCTCGCAGGACGAGATCGACGAATTCGAAAGTGACCTGAGCTGATGGAAGGAAACAGCAACGTGGCAAAGCCTGGATTCGTCGACATCCTGCCGCTGTCCCCGCTCCAGAAGGGCATGCTCTTCCACGCCCTGTACGACGAGCAGGGCGCGGACGTGTACGTCATCCAGATGGCGCTGGACCTGCGGCGCGAGGTGGACGCGGACGCCCTGCGCGGCGCCGTCGCCGCCGTCCTGGGCCGGCACGAGAACCTGCGCGCCTCCTTCCGCAACCGCAAGTCGGGCGAGCCGGTCCAGCTGATCCTGCGGGACGCGGAGCCGGACTGGACCGAGAGCGACATCCGGCACCTGCCGGACGACGAGCGGGAGGCGGAGCTGCAGCGCCTGCTGGAGGCGGACCGCACCCGCCGGTTCGACCTCTCCCGTCCGCCTCTGCGCTTCTCCCTGATCAGGCTGGCGGACCAGGAGTACCGGTTCGTCTTCACCGCGCACCACATCCTGCTCGACGGCTGGTCCATGCCCCTGGTGCTCGGCGAGCTGATGGCCCTGTACACCAACGGCGGCGACACCGCGCAGCTGGAGCCGGTCGCGCCCTACAAGGACTACCTGGCCTGGCTGGCCCGCCAGGACCGCGGCGAGGCCGAACTGGCCTGGAAGCAGGCGCTGGCGGGGGCGGAGCCGACGCTGGTGGCCGGCCCGGCCGCGGGCGCCGCACTGCCCGAGACCCTGATCGAGCAGGTCGCGCCCGACCTGGCCCTCGCCCTCGGCGAGCGTGCCCGTGGCCTGGGCCTGACCCTCAACAGCGTCGTCCAGACGGCCTGGGGCCTGGTCCTCGGTGCGCTGACCGGACGCGAGGACGTCGTCTTCGGCGAGACCGTCTCCGGCCGCCCCCCGGAGCTGCCGAGCGTGGAGAAGATGGTCGGCCTGTTCATCAACACCCTGCCCGTGCGCCTGCGCATCGATGCGGCCCTGACCCTGGGGGAGCAGGTGCGCCGCCTGCAGGACGGGCAGGCGGACCTGCTGGCGCACAAGCACCTCGGGCTCGCGGAGATCCAGCAGATCGCGGGCACCGGCCCGCTGTTCGACGCCATCACCATCTTCGCCAACTACCCCATCGACACCGACACCCTGCAGAACTCCGCCGAGGGCATCGGGGCCGTGGCGGCCACCACCGTCGACGCCACCCACTACGCCCTCAACCTGGAGGGCACCGTCCGCGGCGACCGCATGACCGTCCGCCTGGACCACCGCCCCGACCTGTTCGCCGCCGGCGCCGGGCGCGAGGTCCTCGACGCCCTGCTGGCGGTCCTGGCGGCCTTCGCCGCCGACCCCGGCCGGCGCGTCGGCGAGGTGCCCCTGTTCACCGCCGCCGACCGGCAGCGCCTGATGCCCGCCCGGGCGGCCGGCCCCCAGGAGACGCAGGCCGGCGACGCCGCCGCGGGCGACGGCCGGCCCCGCACCGAGCGCGAGGAGCTGCTGTGCCGGCTGTTCGCCGAGGTGCTCGGCGTGGAGGCGGCATCCGTCTCCGTCCACGACAGCTTCTTCGAGCGCGGCGGCGACTCCATCGGCTCCATCCAGCTCGCGCACCGCGCCCGCAAGGAGGGCCTCGCCCTGAGCCTGCGCGAGATCTTCGAGCACCGCACCGTCGCCCGGCTCGCCGCGCTCGCCCCGGCCACCACCGCGCCCGGCACGCCCGTGGCCGCCGACGACGGCACCGGGCCGGTGGCGCCGACCCCGATCATGCACTGGCAGCTCGACCAGGGCGGCCCGCTGGACGCCTTCAACCAGACCATGACCGTGCCGGTGCCGGCCGGCCTCGACGAGGCACAGGTCGGCGCAGCACTGCAGGCCCTGCTCGACCACCACGACGCCCTGCGCCTGACACTGCGCAGCACCGGCGACGACCGGCAGCTCGAAGCCGCCGCCCGCGGCGCCGTGACGGCGGCGGACTGCCTGGTGCGCGTCGCCGGGCCGGTCACCGAGGAGGCCGCCGCGGCCGAGGTGCGGGCCGCCGTGCAGCGGCTGGCCCCGGCCGAGGGCCGCATGCTGCAGGCCGTCTGGTTCGACGACGCGGACGGCGGCGAGGGCCGGCTGGCCCTGGTCGTCCACCACTTCGCGGTCGACGGCGTCTCCTGGCGCATCCTGCTGCCCGACCTCCAGACCGCGCTCACCGCGCTGCGCGACGACGCCGAGGTGCGCCTGGAGCCCGTCGGCACCTCCTTCCGCCGCTGGTCGCAGGAGCTGGCCAAGGAAGCCGTCAGCGAGCGGCGCACCGCCGAACTCGACCTGTGGCGCACGATCCTGGACACCGACGACCCGCTGCTGGCCGACCGCAGGACCGACCCGGTGCGCGACGTGGTCGGCGTCGCGCGGCAGCTGAGCGTGACGTTGCCCGCCGAGACGACCGAGGCGCTGCTGGGCCGGCTGCCGGCGCTCTTCCGCGCCGGCCCCGACGAGGCCATGCTCACCGCCCTGGCCATCGCCGTGGCGCGCTGGCGGCGCGAGCGCGGCCGCGGCGACGGCTCCGCCGTCCTGGTGGGCCTGGAGGGCCACGGCCGCGAGGAGATCGCCGAGGGCGTGGACCTCTCCCGTACGGTCGGCTGGTTCACGAGCCTCTATCCGGTGGCCGTCGACCCGGGCCGGGCCGCGCAGGACGAGCTGTTCGCCGGCGGCCCCGCCCTGGGCGCCGCGTTCAAGGCGGTCAAGGAGCAGCTGCGCGCCATCCCGGACAAGGGCATCGGGTACGGCCTGCTGCGCCACCTCAACCCGCACACCGCGCCCGAGCTGGCCGGCCGTCCCGAGCCGCAGATCGGCTTCAACTACCTCGGCCGCATGGGCACCGCCGACGCCGCCGAGGCGGCCCGCGCCGACGAGGTGCGCGTCCGCGACCTCACCGGAGCCGGTGACGCCGCCATGCCGCTGGCGTACACCCTCGAACTGAACGCCGCCGCCGTGGAACACCCCGACGGGCAGCGGCTCGTCGCATCGTGGACCTTCTCCGGCGACCTGCTCACCGAGGACGAGGTCCGGCACGTCGCGGGGCTGTGGTTCGAGGCGCTCACCGCCCTGGCCGAGCACGCCGGCCGCCCCGGCGCCGGCGGCCTGACCCCGTCCGACCTGCCCCTGGTG
This sequence comes from Streptomyces luteosporeus, assembly GCF_039532865.1. NCBI lineage: Bacteria > Bacillati > Actinomycetota > Actinomycetes > Kitasatosporales > Streptomycetaceae > Streptomyces > Streptomyces luteosporeus. Next base: position 117,479 of record NZ_BAAASL010000004.1, on the reverse strand, counting down.
AGCGTCACCCAGGAGGAGATCGAGCGGCTGGAGGCGGCTCCCGCCGGGCTCGCCGACGTCCTGCCGCTCTCCCCGCTGCAGGAGGGCCTGCACTTCCACGCCCAGTACGACGAGTCGGCCTCCGACGTCTACACCGTCCAGTCCGTCCTCGAACTGCACGGCCCGGTCGACGCCGACGCGCTGCACGAAGCCGCCCGCTCCCTGCTGTCCCGCCACGACAACCTGCGCGCCTTCTTCACCGAAGGGGAAGCCGGCCGCACCCTGCAGGTCGTCCCCCGCACGGTGGAGCTCCCCTGGGCCCTGGTCGACCTCGCCGGTCTGGACCCGCGGACGGCCGGTGCCCGGCTCGACGAGATCCTGGCCGCCGACAGCGCCCGGCGCTTCGTGCTCTCCGAGCCGCCGCTGATGCGCTGCACGCTCGTCCGGCTCGCCGAGGACCGGCACCGCTTCGTGCTGACCGTGCATCACATAGCCGTCGACGGCTGGTCGATGCCGCTGCTGGTGCGCGAGCTCTTCCAGCTCTACGGCATCCACCGGGACGGCGGTGACGCCGGCGCCCTCGCGCCGGCCGCCCCGTACAAGGACTACCTCGCCTGGCTGGCCGCCCAGGACCGCGGCGCCTCCGAGGAGGCCTGGCGCACGGCCCTGGCGGACATCGAGGAAGTCACGCTCCTGGTGCCCGGTACCGCCGCCGGCGCGCCGGCCGTGCCCGCGCGCCGCAGCACGGTCGTTCCCGACGCACTGGCCGCCGCCCTGACCGCCGCGGCCCGCGAGCACGGTCTGACGGTCAACACCCTGGTCCAGGGCGCCTGGGGCCTGGTGCTGGCCGCCGAGACCGGCCGGGACGACGTCGTCTTCGGCGCCACGGTCTCCGGCCGGCCGCCGGAGCTCCCCGGTGTCGAGGACATGATCGGCCTGTTCATCAACACCCTTCCCGTGCGGGTGCGCACCGCTCGGGGCACCACCCTCGCCGGTCTGCTGCGCACGCTGCAGGAACAGCAGGCGGGCCTCATGGCCCACCAGCACCTCGGCCTCGCCGACATCCAGCGCCTGGCCGGCACCGGCGAACTCTTCGACACCCTCGTGGTCTTCGAGAACTACCCGGTCGAGGAGGAGCCGCTGCAGCGCTCGGCCCAGGAGATCGGCCTCGTCGACGCCGAGGTCCGCGACGCCGTGCACTACCCGCTCGCGCTGCTCGCCGCCCAGCGCGGCGAGCGGCTCACCGTCGACTGGTCCTACCGCCCGGACCTGCTGGACGCCGGCCGCGTCGACGCCCTCGCCGAGCGCTTCGTGGCCGTGCTGCGCGCCTTCGCCGCGGACCCGGCCACCCCGCTCGCCGCCCTCGACCTGCTCACCCCCGGCGAGCGGCACAGCGTGCTCGACCAGTGGAACGCCACCGCACTCGAGGCGCCGGCCGAGCCGGTGACCGAGCGCTTCGCGGCGCAGGCCGCCCGTACCCCCGGCGCGATCGCCGTGGTGGCCGAGGACCGCGAGCTGACGTACGCCCAGCTCGACGCCCGCGCCGAGCGCATCGCCCACTGGCTGCGCGAGCAGGGCGCAGGCCCGGAGCGGTACGTCGCCGTACGGCTGCCGCGCACCTCCGACCTGGTCGCCACGCTGCTCGCCGTGCTCAGGACGGGCGCGGCCTACGTGCCCGTCGACCCGGAGCTGCCGGCCGAGCGCATCGCGTACATCCTGCAGGACGCCGCCCCGGTGCTCACCGTGACCGAGGAGGCGCTCGCCGGCGCCGGCCTGGAGGACCGCCCGGTCACCGGCCCGCAGGTGCGGCGCCGGCCCGGACAGGCCGCGTACGTCATCTACACCTCCGGCTCCACCGGCCGGCCCAAGGGCGTGGTCGTGCCCTGCGCAGCGATGGCCAACCTGCTCGCGGCGGTCCAGGCGCACCTGCGGCTGACCCCGGCCGACCGGTTCGCCGCCGTTGCCACCGTCAGCTTCGACGTCTCCGTGATGGAGATCTTCCTGCCGCTGCTGACCGGCGCCCGGCTCGTGCTGGCGGGCGACGGCGCCGCCAAGGACCCCGAGGCACTGGCCGCGCTCCTCGCCCGCACCGGCGCGACCGTCATGGAGGCCGCCCCCAGCCTGTGGCACGCGCTGGAGGCCGCCGTGCCCGACGCGCTGCGCGGACTGCACAAGGTCACGGCGGGCGAGGCGCTGCCCGCCGACCTCGCCGGCCGGCTCCTGGCCCTGGGCGGCGGCCTGACCAACCTCTACGGGCCCACCGAGACCACCGTCTACGCCACGGGCACCGCCGTCACCGCCGGCGAGCCCGTCACCATCGGCGGCCCGGTCGCCGGCACCCGCACCTACGTGCTGGACGCCCTGCTGCGCCCGGTGGCGCCCGGCGTCCCCGGCGAGCTCTACCTCGCCGGGGCCGGCGTGGCCCGCGGCTACCACGGGCGCCCCTCCCTGACCGCCGAGCGCTTCGTGCCCGACCCCTACGGCCGCGCGGGCGAGCGGATGTACCGCACCGGCGACCTGGTGCGGTGGACGGCCGAGGGGCACATCGACTACCTGGGCCGCACCGACTTCCAGGTCAAACTGCGCGGATTCCGCATCGAGCCCGGCGAGATCGAGCAGGTGCTCGGTGGCCATGCCGACGTGGACCGGGCCGTGGTGACCGTCCGCGAGGACCGGCCCGGCGACAAGCGCCTGGTCGCCCACGTCACCCCGGCCCCCGGCCGCACGGCCGACCCCGCCGTGCTGCGGGCCCACGTCGCGGCAGCCCTGCCCGGCTACATGGTGCCCGCCGCCTTCGTCGTCCTCGCCGAACTGCCGTTGACCCCCAGCGGCAAGGTCGACCGCAAGGCACTGCCGGCGCCGGAGCAGGGCGCGCCCGCCGGCGCCGCCGCCCCGCGCACAGCGGCCGAGGAGACGCTGGCCGCGCTCTTCGCCGAGGTGCTCGGCGTGGCCGAGGTCGGCGTCGACGAGAACTTCTTCGAGCTCGGCGGCGACAGCATCCTCACCATCCAGCTCGTCGGCCGGGCCCGCAAGGCCGGCCTGCGCTTCAGCCCGCGCGAAGTGTTCGCGCACAAGACCGTGGAGGCCCTGGTGACGGCAGTGGAAGCGGCGGAGGAACCCACCGCACGGCAGGAGGCGCCGGCCGGCGACGGAGTGGGCGACGTTCCCGTGACGCCCATCATCGACTGGTTGCGCGAACTGGGCGGCTCCATGACCCGCTTCAACCAGACCATGTCGATGCCCGCCCCCGCCGGGCTCACCGAGGAGACGGCCGCCCGGGCCGTCCAGGCCGTCCTCGACCACCACGACGCCCTGCGCATGACCCTCACCCGCATCGGCGGCGACATCGCCTGGAGCCTGGAGACCGCCCCGGCCGGCACCGTCCGCGCCGAGGACTGCCTGCGCCGGGTCGACCTGGACGTCCTGGTGCGCGCCGGGGCGAGCGAGGCCGACCTGGACGAGACCGGCGCCCGGGTCACCGCCGAGGAGCAGGCGCTGCTCGACCCCGACGCGGGCCGGATGCTGCGCTGCATCTGGTTCGACATGGGCCCCGAGGTGCCCGGCCAGCTGACCGTCGTCGCCCACCACCTGGTCGTCGACGGCGTCTCCTGGCGCATCCTCATCCCCGACTTCGAGGCCGCCTTCCAGGCCGTGCTCGCCGGCCACGCCGTCGAGCTCGAACCGGTGGGCACCTCCTTCCGCCGCTGGGCGCAGCACCTGAACTCCGCGGCCCTGGAACAGGCCAGGCTGCAGGAGCTGCCGCTGTGGAACGAGACCCTCTCCACGCCCGATCCGCAGCTCGCCGCCCGCCCGCTGGACCCGGCCCGCGACACCGTCGGCACCGCCTCGGTGCTCAGTCTGAGCCTGCCGCCCGCCGTCACCGAGCCGCTGCTCGGCCGGGTGCCGGCGGCCTACAAGGCGGGCATCAACGACGTGCTGCTCACCGCGCTGGCCGTCGCCGTGGCCGGCTGGCGGCGCGACCTGGGCGTCAGCAGCGAGTCCACCGTCCTCATCGACCTCGAGGGCCACGGCCGGGAGGAGATCGTCGACGGCGTCGACCTCTCCCGCACGGTCGGCTGGTTCACCAGCAAGTACCCCGTGCGCCTCGACCCCGGCGAGCTCCCTGCCGACGGCGCGGCCGACGACGGCCGGGCCCTGGGCGCCGCGGTCAAGCGGATCAGGGACCACCTGCGGACCATCCCCGACAACGGCATCGGCTACGGCCTGCTGCGCCACCTCAACCCGCAGACCGCCCGGGTGCTCGCCCGTCACCCGGAGCCGCAGATCGGCTTCAACTACCTCGGCAGGCTCAGCGACGCCGCCGAACCGGGTGATCCCACCGTTCCCGTGGTCCACGACCTGGCCGGCGCCCCCGACGCCGAGCTGGCCCTGCCGCACGTGCTGGACGTCAACTCCCGCACCGTCACCCGGGAGGACGGCCCCTGGCTCGCCGCCTCCTGGACCTGGCCCAAGGAGCTCTTCCCCCGGGAGTCCGTCGAGGAGCTGGCCCGGGCGTGGTTCGCCGCCCTGGAGGCGCTGGTCGCCCATGCGGAGGGCGGCTCGGCGGCCACCGGGCTCAGCCCCACCGACCTCGCGCTCGTCGACGTCACGCAGGAGGAGATCACCGCCCTGGAGAGCGAGCACCCCGGGCTCGTGGACGTCCTGCCGCTCGCGCCCCTGCAGGAAGGACTGCTGTTCCACGCCCGCTACGACGAGCGCGGCGCCGACGTCTACAACCTGCAGACCGTGCTCGACCTGCGCGGCGAGCTCGACCCCGGCCGGCTGCGCAACGCGGCCCGGGCGGTGCTCGGCCGGCACGACACCCTGCGGGCCGGCTTCCGGCCCGGCGCCCAGGGACAGTCCCTGCAGATCATCCCGCGCACCGGTGAACTCCCCTGGTCCGAGAAGGACCTGTCGACCCTCGACGAGGCCGCCCGCCGGGCCGAGCTGGACCGGCTGACCGCCGAGGACCTCGCCGCCCGGTTCGACCTCACCCGGCCCCCGCTGCTGCGCTTCACCCTCGTCCGGCTGTCGGAGCAGGAACACCGGCTGCTCTTCACCCACCACCACATCCTGCTCGACGGCTGGTCGGCGCCGCTGGTGATGGGCGAGCTGTTCGAGCTGTACGGGAACGGGGCCGACGCCTCGGCCCTGCCCCCGGCCGTCCCCTACCGCGACTACCTCGGCTGGCTGGCCGGACAGGACCGGCAGGCCGCCGAGCAGGCCTGGCGCACCGTGCTGGCGGGACTGGAGGAGCCCACGCTGCTCGCGCCCGGCACGGCCGCACGGGAGCCGGTGCGGCCCGCGGCGCTGGAGGTGCGCCTGCCCGAGGACGTCACCGCCGCGCTCGCCGCCCGTGCCCGGCGCCACGGCCTGACGCGCAACACCGTGGTCCAGGGCGCCTGGGGCCTGCTGATCGGCGGGCTCACCGGTCGGGACGACGTGGTGTTCGGCGAGACGGTCAGCGGCCGCCCGGCCGAGCTGCCGGGCGTGGAGTCCATGGTGGGGCTGTTCATCAACACCCTGCCCGTGCGGGTCCGCATCGACCGCGGCGACACCCTGCTGAGCCTGCTCACCCGCCTGCAGGAGCAGCAGGCCGACCTGCTGCCGCACAAGTACCTCGGGCTCGCCGACATCCAGCGGCTGGCCGGACTCGGCGAACTCTTCGACACCGCCACCGTCTTCGAGAACTTCCCCGTCGACACCGATGCCCTGCAGGAGTCCTCCCAGGGCCTGGGCGTGACCGACGTGCGCCTGGCCGAGGCCACCCACTTCGCCCTCGGCCTGTCCACCGCGGACAACGCCCGCTCCCTGGGCCTGACCCTCACCTACCGGCCCGACGTCCTCGACGAGGCACGGGCACGGGAGCTGGCCGGGCAACTGGTGGGCATCCTCACCGCCTTCGCGACCGATCCCACCCGGCCCGTCGCCGGCATCGACACCCTCCCCGGCACCCGGCGTCACCAGGTGCTCCAGGAGTGGAACGACACCGCGCACCCGGTACGGCACGAGACCTTCCCCGCCCTCTTCGAGAGGCAAGTGGCCCAGGACCCCGGCCGTACCGCGGTCCTGTGCGGTGGCACGACCCTGACCTACGGCGAGCTCAACGAGCGCGCCAACCGCTGGGCGCGCCTGCTCGCCGGCCGCGGCATCGGACCGGAGGACCGGGTGGCCGTCGCCGTACCGCGCTCCGTGGACTGGCTCGCCGTCACCCTCGGCGTCCTCAAGGCCGGTGCGGTGTACGTGCCGGTGGACCCCGCTCACCCCGCCGAGCGCATCACCCACCTCGTGCAGGACGCCCGGCCCGCCCTCGTGATCACCACCTCCGGTGACTCCGGCCGGCTCGCCGCCGCCGGCGTGAGCGGACCGCTGGAGACCGATGCCGCGCAGACGGCGGCGCGGCTGGCCGGGACGGGGGCGACCGACCTGAGCGACACCGACCGTGTACGGCCGCTGCTGCCCGCCCATGCCGCGTACGCGATCTACACCTCCGGCACCACCGGCCGCCCCAAGGGCGTCCTGGTTCCGCACACCGGCTTCGCGAGCCTGGCCGGCTCGCACGCCGAGCACCTGGGCGTCGACGCGGACGCACGCGTCCTGCAGCTCATCGCCCCCAGCTTCGACGTCTCCGTGGCCGACATCGCCATGACCCTGCTCAGCGGCGCGACACTGGTCCTGCCGGAAGGCAACGAACAACCCCTCGGTGACGACCTGACCACCCTGATCCGCGAGAGCGCCGCCACCCACGTCCAGCTGGCGGCCGGCACCCTGGCGACCCTGCCCGCCCACGACCTGCCCAGCCTGCGCACGCTGGTGACGGGCGGCGAGCCCTGCCCGCCCGACCAGATCGCCCTGTGGTCCGACGGCCGCCGGATGATCAACGCCTACGGGCCGACCGAGACCATGGTCTGCGCCACGATGAGCCGCCCCCTGGCGGGCCCCGTGCAGCCGCCCATCGGCCGGCCGTTGTGGAACCGCCGGGTCTACGTGCTCGACGCCCACCTGCGGCCGGTGCCCCCGGGGGTGCCGGGCGAGCTGTACATCGCCGGCGACGGCCTGGCCCGCGGCTACCTGTCGCGGCCCGCGCTCACCGCCGAGCGGTTCGTCGCCAACCCCTTCGGCTCGCCCGGCGAGCGGTTCTACCGCACGGGGGACACCGTGCGCTGGAGCGAGGACGGCGAACTGGAGTACCTCGGCCGGACCGACGGCCAGGTCAAGATCCGCGGCTACCGGGTCGAACCCGGCGAGATCGAGGCCGTCGTCGCCGCGATGGACGAGGTCGAGCGTGTCGTGGTCCAGGCTCGTGACAGCGCCCACGCCGGCCGCCGGCTCGTCGCCTACGTGGTGCCCGCCGACCCGGCCTCCTTCGACCCCGGGACCGTGCGCGAGCACTGCGCCGCCGAACTGCCCTCCTACATGGTCCCGGCCGCCGTCGTGCCGCTCGAGCGGATACCGCTGACCGGACCCGGCAAGGTCGACCACCGGGCCCTGCCCGAACCGCAGTTCCCGGGCGCCGACAGCGGCCGGGCCCCGCGCAACGAGCGGGAGGAGACGCTGGCCGCCCTCTTCGCCGAGGTGCTCGGCCTGGCCGAGGTCGGCATCGACCACGGCTTCTTCGATCTCGGCGGGCACTCGTTGCTCGCCACCAGGCTGGTCAACCGCGTCCGCAGCGCCCTCGGCGTGGAGCTGCCGGTGCGCGCGGTCTTCGAGGCGCCCACCGTCGCCGCCCTGGCCGAGCGCCTGCAGGACGCCGGAGCCGCCCGTCCGGCGCTGCGTCCCGCCCCGCGCCCGGAGGTCGTACCGCTGTCCTACGCCCAGCGCCGCCTGTGGTTCATGGACCGCACCGGCGACGACCCCGCGGGCTACAACATCCTGCTCTCCTTGCGGCTGCTGGGCGAACTCCGCACCGACGCCCTGCACCTGGCCCTCGCGGACGTCGTCGAGCGCCACGAGAGCCTGCGCACCCTCTTCCCCGTCACCGACGGCGTCCCGCGCCAGCACGTGCTCGCCCCCCACGAGGCCCAGGTGCCGCTGGCCGTCGCGCCGGCCGCCCCGCACGAGCTGGACGACGCCTTGGCCGCGGCCGCCGCCGAGGGCTTCGACCTGACCACGGCCCTGCCGCTGCGGGCCCACCTGTGGCAGCTCGGCGAGCGCGAGCACGTCCTGCTGCTGGTGCTGCACCACATCGCCGGCGACGGCTCCTCCATGGCGCCCCTCGCCCGCGACCTGCAGACCGCCTACCGTGCCCGGGTCGAGGGCCACGCCCCGCGGTTCACCCCGCTGCCTGTCCAGTACGCCGACTACACCCTGTGGCAGCGGGCGGTCCTGGGCGACGAGGAGGAAGCCGGCAGCGCCGTCTCCCGGCAGCTGGAGCACTGGCGCAACACCCTGGCCGGCCTGCCCGAGGAGCTCGCCCTGCCCTACGACCGCCCGCGTTCGGCGGCCTCCGGCAGCCGCGGCGGCGAGGTTCCCCTGGAGCTGTCCGCCGCACACGTCCGGGCCCTGGAGGACCTCGCCCGCCGCGCCGACGCGAGCGTCTTCATGGTCCTGCAGGCCCTGGTGTCCGCCCTGTTGACGCGGCTCGGCGCGGGCACCGACGTCCCGCTGGGCTCCGTCGTCGCCGGGCGCACCGACGAGGCCCTGGACGAACTCGTCGGCTTCTTCGTCAACACGCTGGTGCTGCGCACCGACACCTCCGGCCGCCCCGGGCTGCTGGAGCTGGTGCGGCGGGTCCGGGCGGCGAACATGGAGGCGTACGCCCACCAGGAGGTGCCCTTCGAGCGGGTGGTCGAGGACCTCAACCCCGTCCGCGTGGCCGGCCGCAACCCGCTGTTCCAGGTTGCCATCAGCTACCAGAACAACGAGGAGGCCACCCTCGAACTGCCGGGGCTGACCGTGGCCCCCCAGCCGCTCGGCGCGGGCCGGGCGAAGTTCGACCTCTCCTTCAACTTCGAGGAGGAGCGCGACGGCAGGGGCGCCCTGGCGGCACTCGGCGGTGTGCTGGAGTACAACAGCGCCCTCTTCGACGCCGGCACCGTCCGGTCCGTCGCCGAGCGGCTCGTCCGCCTGCTGGAGGCGGCCGTCGAGGACCCGCAGCGGCCCTTGGACGACCACGACCTGATGTCGCAGCAGGAGCGCGTCCTGCTGCTCGAGAAGGTCAACGACACCCGCCGGGAGTTCCCCGAGGGCACCGTCGCCGACGTCTTCGAGTCCTGGGTGCGACGGACCCCGCAGGCCGTCGCGGTGACCGGCGGGGGCGTCTCGCTCGACTACGCCGGGCTCGACGCCCGCGCCAACCGCCTGGCGGGCCATCTGCACGCGGCCGGCATCGGCCCCGGCTCCCGGGTCGCCGTCCTGCAGGAGCGCTCCGTCGCCCTCATCGTCTCCCTGCTGGCCGTGGTCAAGCTGGGCGCCGCCTACGTTCCGCTCGATGCCCGCCACCCGGCCGCCCGCCTGGAGCTCATCGTCCGGGAGGCCGGCTGCGGTGTGCTCCTGACGGACACGGCCTCGGCCGGTACCGTCTTCGAGCACGACGCACGGGTCGTGATGGTCGACGACCCGGCGATCGCCGCGCAGGAGCCGGTGCCGGCACCCGTCAGGCGCCACCCGGACGAACTCGCCCTGGTCATCTACACCTCCGGGTCCACCGGACGCCCCAAGGGCGTCGGTGTCACCCACCGGGACGTCGTGGCCATGGCGAGCGACGACCGCTGGCGCACCGACCACGACCGGATCCTCGTCCACTCGCCCCAGGCCTTCGACGCCCTGTCCTACGAGGTGTGGGCCGGCCTGCTGGGCGGCCACGAGCTGGTCGTCGCGCCGCCCGGGCAGCTGGACCAGCAGGGGCTGCGGAAACTGGTGACCGAGCACGGGCTGACCGCCGTCTTCCTGACCACCGCCCTGTTCAACCTGATGGCGGAGGAGGGCCCGGACTGCTTCGCCGGGCTGCGGATCGTCCTCACCGGCGGTGAGCAGGCCTCGCCCGCCGCCATGCAAAAGGTGCTGGACGCCTGTCCCCAGCTGGAGCTGGCGCACATGTACGGGCCCACCGAGACCACCACGTTCGCCACCCGCCACAGCATGCGCGCGCCGCTGAGCGTCCCGCGCAACGTGCCCATCGGCCGGCCAGTGGAGAACCTGCGCGCCTATGTGCTCGACGAGCGGCTGCGCCCGGTGCCGCCGGGCGTGCCCGGCGAGCTGTACGTGGCCGGCACCGGTGTGGCGCGCGGCTACGTGGAGCGCCCGGGGCTGACCTCGGAGCGGTTCGTCGCCGACCCGTTCGGTCCCGCCGGCGGGCGGATGTACCGCACAGGTGATCTCGTGCGGTGGGACGCCGCCGGCCGGCTCGTCTTCGTCGGACGCGCCGACCAGCAGGTCAAGATCCGCGGCCTGCGCATCGAGCTCGGCGAGATCGAGTCCGTGATCGCCGCCCTGCCCGAGGTCGCCCAGGTCGTGGTGGGCGTCCGCGAGGACGCCTCCGGCAGCCGCCGGCTGGTGGCCCACGTGGTGCCGGCCGGCGACGCGAAGGAGCTGGACGTGGCCGTCCTGAAGAAGGAGGTCACCCGGCACCTGCCCGAATACATGACGCCCGCCGCCTTCGTGGTGCTCGACGCCCTGCCGCTGACGGCCAACGGCAAGGTCGACCGGGCGCAGCTGCCGGATGCGCAGTCCGCCGGCCAGGCCGCCGGCAGGGGGCCGCGCAACCCGATGGAGGAACTGCTGTCCCAGATCTTCGCGGAGGTCCTCAAGCTGCCGCGGGTGGGCATCGACGACAGTTTCTTCGAGCTGGGCGGTGACAGCATCGTCTCGATCCAGCTCATGAGCCGCATCCGCGCGGTCTTCGGCACCGAGCTGCCGAACCAGACCATCTTCCAGACGCCGACCGTGGCGGGCATCTCCGAGCTGCTGGGCACCGGCAGCCAGGCGCAGGGCCACGGGTTCGAGGTGCTGCTGCCCCTGCGCACCGGCGGATCGCAGCCGCCGCTGTTCTGCCTGCACCCGGTCGGCGGCGTCGGCTGGATGTACACCGGACTCATGCGCCACCTCCACCGCGACTACCCGCTCTATGCCGTTCAGGCGAGGGGACTGGCGAAGGAGGAGCCGCTGCCGGCCACGCTGCCGGAGATGGCGGCGGACTACCTCGAGCGGATCCGCGAGGTGCAGCCCCAGGGGCCCTACCACCTGCTGGGCTGGTCCATGGGCGCGCTGCTGGCCCAGGAGATCGCCGTGCGGCTCACCGCCCAGGGGGAGGAGGTCGCGCTGCTGGTCAACCTCGACCAGCCGCCCATGACCGAGGAGATGATCGGCGGAGGCTTCGTGGCGGCCGACGACCAGAAGGTCCTCGGCGCGCTGCTGGACTTCGTCGGGCGTGACCCGGGCATGTTCGGCGACGGACCGCTCGAGCACGACGAGGTGATGAAGGTGCTGCGCGAGGAGGGCAGTGCGCTCGCCACCTTCGACGAGGCCCAGATCATGAGGATCGGCCGGGTGACCAACAACAACTGGGACCTCACCGTCGGGTACGTGCCCCCGGTGTACGACGGGGACATGCTGCTGATCGCCGCCACCGAGTCCGAGGACGGCGGCGACCGGGTGGCGGACACCGTCGCGGGCATCGCCCCGTACGTCTCGGGGAATCTCGAGGTGGCCCGCATCGCCTGCGAGCACCGGCAGTTGCTGCAGCCCGGCCCGGTCGCGGAGATCGGCCGCATCCTGCGCGAGAAGCTGCGCGAGGCCCAGGACTGACGGACGGCCCACGCACCTGACGGCAGCCGCCGGCGGCAATGCCTTTCGAACTCCTGATACGGCATTGCCGCCGCCGGCTGCCCCTGCTTTGACTGACCTCGCCCCGCACGCCCGGCACCGGATCTCCCGATCGGCAGATGTGCCAGGACGCGCCCGGCGGCAGCCTTGTACCCACGACGACGACTACCGCCGACGGCGGTGAGGAAGAGGAAGTCCGCCATGGCCAATCCAGCCACCGAAGCGCCCATCCGGCAACAGGGCCCGGCCCACCCCGGGCAGGTCGTGCACCGTCACTGGTGGTCCCGGTGGCCCGACTGGGCCGGCTACCTGGCGGTGACCTGGTCGTTGCTGTACGGGCTGGCCGCGCTGTACTGGGCCCTGGGCGGCGACGGCTACCCGTTCGCCAAGACCATCGACGACCGGGCCTCGGCCTCGATTCTGGAGCCCAGCAGCGCCTCGGTGGTGGCGCCGGTGCTCGCCGCGTTCTGCGCGGTCGGCGTGGTCGTGGGCGTGGCGATGCTGCGCGGTCTGGGCACCGGCCGGGTGCGCAAGGCCATGCTGGGCTTCGGCTGGGTGGCCGCCTGCGTGCTGGCCTTCGTGATCCCCGACTACTCACTGCTGGGCCTGCTGGTCTTCTCCCCGCTGATGCTGGTCTTCGTCTTCACCGGCGTGCCCGGGGACCAGGGCCTGGGCGACATCCTCTACTGGCACCGCGGCAACCTCATCATCGTCTTCCTGGGCGGCCTGCTGTGGGCCGCGATGACCCTGGCCTACCAGCGGCGTACAGGCGGTCAGTGCGTGCGCTGCGGGCGCGGTCCGCGGGCTGCGGCGGCCTGGAGCGACCCGGCCACCGCACTGCGCTGGGGCCGCTGGGCGGTGTGGACGGCGGTGGTCTCCACCCTGCCGTACGACATCACCCGCATCGCCTGGTACTTCGGCTGGCCGCTGGGCGTGACCGACGCCTTCCTCAAGGAGATGCAGGACACCCCGCGGATGCTGGGCATCGGCCTCGGCCTGGGCGTCGTCTCGACCCTGGGCAGCCTGCTCACCCACGGCCTGGTCAGCAAGTGGGGCGAGATCTGGCCGCGCTGGGTGCCCTTCAAGCGGGGCAAGGTCATCCACCCGGCGACCGCGATCGTCCCGGCCTCCGTCGTCGCCGTCGTGCTGATCCCCGGCGGGCTGATGAACGCCCGCCACTACGACCCCCAGATGTGGGGCACCACCGGACCGGGCATCTTCTGGCTGGTCTGGGGCGCGGCCCTGGGAGTGGCCGCCTACTCCTATCACCTGCGGCGCCGCGGGCAGTGCAAGCACTGCCACCGGGGCTGAAGGAACCCCCGCTCCCGACCGGAGGACTGCTCGGGACAGGAGAACGCGCCGGCCCGGAACCGTGAAGGACGGTTCCGGGCCGGCGCGTTGTCGGCAGGACGAGCGGATTCAGCGGGCGCGGCGGAAGCTGCGTACGGCCAGCGGCGCGGCGACGGCCGCGATCACCGCGCAGATGGCGAGCGGGGCCAGCAGGGTACCCGCCCCCCAGTGCCCCGCGGACAGGTCGCGGGCCGCGGTGATGGCCCGGGACATCGGATTGACCTCGGCGACATGCCGCAGCCAGGACGGCAACCCGTCCGCGGGCACGAAGGCGTTGGAGGCGAACAGCAGCACCAGGTTGATGATGCCGCCGACCGGCTGCAGCGCCTCCGGACGCCGCAGCCACGCGGACAGCGCCATGAACACCCAGCCCAGCGACCAGCTCAGCACCGTGGCGATCAGCAGGCAGCCGGCCGCGCCGGCCACGCCCCCCGCGGGGTCGAAGCCGAAGACCAGCGCACCGGACACCAGCAGCACCACCATGTTGACGGTGCTCAGCGCGGTGTCGGCGATACTGCGGCCGATGAGGATCGAGGAGGTGCGGATGGGCATGGAGCGGAACCGCGCGATGATGCCGTTGTTCAGCTCCGTGGTCAGCGCCACACCGGACTTCAGACCCGTGCTGACCGCACTGGTGACGAGGAAGGCCGGCAGCAGATAGTCGATGTAGCTGACGCCCGCCGGGAACGCGGAGGTTTGCGAGACGCTCTTGAACACCTGACTGAAGACGGTCAGCATCAGGATCGGCTCGAGCACACCCGGCAACACCAGGGCGGGATCGCGCAGGGCGCGCAGCGAGCGGCCGGCCAGGACCCGTATCTGCCGGACCGTGCCCGCGCCGGCGTACTCCGGCGGGCGCGGCCCGGCCTGCTGAACGGCGCCCGGGGCCGGCCGGCGCCCGGTCACCGGACCGGTGACGATGCTCATGAGGAACTTCCCTGCCTAGCGGGGGCGGTGACGTGGTTCAGGGCCAGGTACACGTCGTCGAGGGTGGGCTCGGCGTAGGCGAGACCGGCGATCTCGACGTTCGCCTCGTCCGCGGCCCGCACGACCGCGGCGATCTGCGTGGAGTCCCGGACGGGCACGGTCAGGGCCGGGCCGTCCGCGTCGTGGGGCACGGGCATCAGGCCCGCGCGGCGCAGGGCGTCATCGGTACGGCCGCGGTCCGCGTCGCTGTGCAGCAACACGCTCACCTGCCGGTGGCCCGCCCGGGACTTCAGCTCCTCGGCCGTGCCGGAGGCCACGATCCTGCCGCCGGACAGCACGGTGATCGAGTCGGCCAGGTGGTCGGCCTCCTCGAGGTACTGAGTGGTCAGCAGGACCGTGACGCCGTCGCCCACCAGGCGCTCGACGACGGTCCACAGATCGCGCCGGGCCGCCGGGTCCAGGCCCGTCGTCGGCTCGTCGAGGAAGATCACCTCCGGACGCCCGACCAGGCCGGCCGCCAGGTCGAGCCGGCGGCGCATGCCGCCCGAATAGGTCTTCGCGCGCCGCCCGGCCGCGCCGGTCAGCCGGAAGACCTCCAGCAGCTCGTCGGCCCGGGTGGCCGCCTGTGCCCGGCTCGCCCCCAGCAGACGGGCGATCAGGACCAGGTTGTCCCGGCCGGAGAGGGTCTCGTCCACGGCCGCGTACTGCCCCGTCAGGCCGATGCGGCGGCGCACCTCGACGCCCTGCCGGGCCACGTCGAAGCCGGCGACGCGTGCCCGGCCCTTCGAGGGCTGCTGCAGAGTGCTGAGGATGCTCACCAGCGTCGTCTTGCCGGCCCCGTTGTGGCCGAGGAGACCCAGCACGGACCCCCTCGGCACGGTCAGGTGCACGTCGTCGAGCGCGACCATGGAGCCGAAGGCCTTGGTGAGGCCCTCGACCTCGATCATCACGCCGTCCATGCGCCGGCCTTCGGCTCGCGGTCGGCGCCCTCGGCCCCGGCCCCGGCCGCCGGCGCCGTGCGCGGGCGGCCCGAACGCCCGCCGAGGCGGCGGGCCAGCGGGCGCTCGACGCCGTGGCACAGCGCCCAGGCCACCGCGAGCGAGAGCACGTAGGTCAGGGCGATCAGACCCAGCCCCTGGCCCAGCGACCAGGGGTGCCCGGACCGGCCGATGGGACCGAAGATGATCAGCAGGGTGTGGGTGAGGTAGAAGGCGAAGGAGATCTCGCCCATGCGCACCATGGCCCGCCCCTGGAAGCCGGTCGGCCGCCCGGCGAGGTCGGCGGCCGCAGCCGAGGTGACGATCAGCGCCAGCGGGACGACGGTGGGTGCCACCATGCCGAAGGTGTCGGGCAGCCACAGGTCCAGCAGGTACCCGGGCACGATCGTGGCGGCCGCGACGGGGAAGGGGAGGCGGATCCAACGGCCCGTCTGCAGGATGCGCGCCATGACGATGCCGAGGGTGAAGTCCAGCATGCGCGCGGCCGGGTGGTTGAAGACGGTCCACTGCTGCTCCCAGGACGCCTTGATGAACGGCGTCTGCGGCTCGCCCGAGACCGTCAGGTGGGCCACCAGGGCCACCGCGACCACCGCGCCGACCAGGCCGCCGGCGCACAGCCACAGCCGGCGGGCCGGGATCCTGCGCACCAGGCGCAGGAGCAGGGGGAAGGCCAGGTAGAACAACACCTCGCCGGCCAGCGACCAACTGGGGCCGTTGATCCCCCAGAAGACCGTCTCGTTCGAGGTCCAGGCCTGGACGAGGAAGATCGAGGGGATGACGTCACCGGCCTTCGGCTCGGTGCCGCGCTCGGCCAGCAGGGCGAGGGCGGCCGCACAGACCAGCAGGTGGCTGGGGTAGATCCGGGCCAGGCGGCGGCGCCAGAAGCGCAGGGGACGGTCGCCCTCGCGGGCCGACCAGGTCAGGATGAAGCCGCTGAGCAGGAAGAAGAAGCCGACGCTGACGAAGCCGATCTTGCAGAAGTACGTGTTGAGGTTCTCGCTGAGGGCGACGTCCGAGAACACCCCTACCTGGATGATGTGGAGGACGAACACGATCGTCGCCGACACGGTGCGGATACCGACGAGCGAGGGGAGCAGCGGCCCGCCGGCCCGGCGGTGCCGGGCGGGGGAGGGGGACAGCCCGGAGGACATGGAGGAGCCCTTTCGTGACAGGGGAGGGAGGGAAGGGCGGTTGCCTCAGGCGGTCGGCGTCCAGCGCACCGGCAGCGTGCGCACGCCGCGGATGAGCAGGCCCGACACCCACGGCAGCTCCGCCGGATCGGCGTCGAGCTCCAGGGTCGGCACGCGCTCGACGAGCGCGCGGAAGGCGATCTGCGCCTCCAGGCGGCCCAGCGGGGCGCCCAGGCAGTGGTGGATGCCGTGCCCGAAGGCCAGGTGCCCCCGCGCGTCGCGGCGGATGTCGAACCGGTCGGGGTCCGCGAAGCGCTCCGGTGCGCGGTTGGCCGCATTGAGGGCGATGAGCACCTTCTGGTGCGGCGGGATGGTCACCCCGCCGATCTCCACGGTTTCGGTGGTGAAGCGGTCCGTGGACGTCTCGACCGAGCCGTCGTACCGCAGTACCTCCTCGACCGCGCCCGGGATCAGTGAGGGGTCCTTGCGCAACGCCTCGAACTGGTCCCGGTTCTGCAGCAAGGCGCGTGCGCCGTTGGAGATGAGGTTGATGGTGGTCTCGTGTCCGGCGATGAGCAACAGGAAGCACATGCCGAGCAGTTCGTCCTGGGAGAGCATGTCCTCCTCGCCGTCCACCACCCGGACCAGGCCGCTGAGCAGGTCGTCGCCGGGCGTGACGCGCTTGTCCTCGGCCAGCTTGACGAGGTAGGTGCCCAGGTTCTGGGCGGCCTCGGCCTCCGCCTGGGGGCTCTGGGGCGTCATGAGGTCGGTGGACCAGGCGTGCAGGGTCGCCGCGTCCTGCGTCGGCACGCCCAGCAACTGGAAGATGACGGTGATCGGCAGCGGGAAGGCCAGCGCCTGCACCAGGTCGGCCCGGTGGTCCGGCGCGGCCAGCATGGCGTCGAGCAGTTCGTGCGTCACCCGCTCGATGCCTGCCCGCATCGACTCGATCCGGCGGGCGGTGAACTCGCGGGTGACCAGCTTGCGCAGCCGGGTGTGCTGCGGAGGGTCGCTCTGCAGCATGTTGCTGAAGGCGCCGGCGCCCTCGACCATTCCGAGCAGGACCGGCAGGGGCCGCTTGCTGAGCCGGGGGTCGGTGAGCGCCTCGCGCCCCTCCTCGTAGCCGACCACCAGCCACAGTTCCTCGCCCTCGAGACTGCGGATCCGGTGGACCGGTCCCTTCTCGCGGAGTTCGGCGTAAATCGGATACGGATCCACAGTGAAACGTGAACCGTACTCGGCCAGATCAACGATTGTCTGCATCAACAGCTCCTGACGGCATTGGCTTCCGTCACCCTGGAGCCTTTCCGTGGCGACGGGCACCGCTGTATCGAAATATTCGTTGCGGAGTGTCCGTACCTGTCCGGCCGGTGCTGATACTGGCCGACGATCCCCTTTCTGCCACAGGCATTTCCGGCCGTGCGGAATCCAGCGTGCACTGAGAGGAACCGATGACTTCCAGCAGTCTCGACCACGCCGTATTCGGCGTGTTTTCGACCCATGCGCTGCACCTGGCGGACAAGCATGGCGTCTTCACCCATCTGATCACCGAAGGACCGGCCACTTCCGCGAGCATTGCCGCGGCCCGGGGGATCGACGAGGAGACCCTGGAGCGGCTGCTGCTCGTCCTCGCGGCGGTGTCCGTCGTCGAGCGGGCCCCCGGCGGTACCTACCGTGTCCCGGACGGACATGCGGCCCTGCTCGACCCCCGGAGCCCCCGCTACCTCGGTGACTTCGTCCGCCACCTGGTCACCAACACCACCGGCCAGCTGACCCGGCTGGACGACTACCTCGCGCGGGGGAAGGCGGTGGCGGACGCGGGCCGTCCCGCACCGTTCGACTCCATCTACCGCGACGAAGCGGCCACCGGGGAATTCCTGGAGGCCATGTGGAACCTGAGCTTCGAGGTCTCGAAGGAACTCGTGCGGCTCGCCGGCCTGGAGGACGTACGCACCCTGGTGGACGTCGGGGGAGCCAGCGGGGCCTTCGCCGTGGCGGCCCTGCGCCACTACCCGCAGCTCGCCGTCTCCGTCCTCGACCTGCCCGAGGTCGGGCCGTTCCTGGATCGCACCAGGCAGGCGGAGGGACTCGGGGAGCGGCTGTCCTTCGTGGCCGGCGACTTCTTCCGCGACCCGCTGCCGGCCGCCGACTGCCTCTCCTTCGGCTACATCCTCTCCGACTGGGAGGACAAGACCTGCGTCGAGCTGCTGCGCAAGGCGTACGACGCGTGCTCGCCCGGTGGTCGGGTGCTGCTGATGGAGCGCCTCTTCGACGACGACGGCGGACCCATGGCGACCGCCGTGATGAACCTGTCGATGCACGTGGAGACGCAGGGCCGCCACCGCACCGCGGCCGAGTACACGGCCCTTCTGCAGGAGGCCGGCTTCGGCGACTGCTCGGTGCACCGCTCCAGCTGGGACAAGCACCTCGTGGTGGGGAGGAAGGCATGACCGCGGCCACGAGCACGATCGAAGCCCTGCTGACCGCCGAGCAGCGCGAGGCGGCGCAGCTGCAGCGCACGCGCGGCCGGGCCCGGCTGGAGCCGGCCGAGGCCGAGGCGCTGGCCGCCCTCCACGACGAGCTGCCCGCCGGCGCGATCGGCGCCGACGAGGTCACCCGGCTGCTGACCCGCTCCCTCAGCCGCGAGCTGGAGATACCGGAGTACTACCGCTACACCTGCATGCACGTCTACGGCTGGTTCCTCGACCTCTTTCCCGACGATCCGGTGGCCGGGGCGCTGCTGGCCCTGCACACCACGCTGACCGATCTGGCCGAGATCGAGCGCGCGGCCTGGGACACCGGCCGCCACCCGGGCGCCGGCGACGAGCGCATCAAGCGCCTGGAGGACGTCGCCCTGGCCGTGCGGGCCATCGTGGTGGACCCCCTGCTGCAGGTGCGCATCGGCGACCTCGTCGACCGGGCGGCGGTCGACCCCGTGATGGGGCGGCGCACTGCACTGCTCGCCGAGTGCACGCGCTTTCCCCGTTCCGACCAGCACGAGGAATACGTGTTCCTGCGCTCGGTCCAGGCCTGCGAGAACCTGTTCTTCCTGGTACGGCGTCTCGCAGTGGAAGTGGCCGCGACCAAGGAGGAGTTCCCGGCGCGCGCCGCGACCCGGCTGGAGCTGGCCGTGGCCTGTGCCCGGCTGCTCGGCGAGGTCTTCGGCGTGCTGCTGACGCTCACCCCGGCCGGCTTCATGACCTTCCGGGACTACACCGGCGCGGCGAGCGCGGTGCAGTCCCTGAACTACCACGCCATGGAGATCTCCGTATACGGCTTCGACCCGCGCAAGGAGCAGATATTCGGCTCCATCGGCCACCTTCAGGTGCTCAACGACCCCGAGGTGCGCAACCACCAGCCGCTGTCCGCGGTGCTGCAGGAGACCTCCGACGAACGGCTGGAGGCGTCCTGGCACGAGCTGGACCGTGCGCTGTCGAAGTGGCGGGGCGCCCACTACCGCTTCGCCCGGACCTATCTCCCGCCGGACAAGCCGGCTTCCGGCGGCACCGACGGGGCCGCCTACGTCAAGCGGTTCGTCAAGAAGGACGCCTGCGTGGCCGGTGCCGACCCCTTCGGGGGACTGCCCCTGTTCTCCGGCTTCCTCTACCACTGACGGCGACCACCGGCGAGCATCACCGGACGGCCCCCGCCAGCGGGAACGACGCCCGGACCTGCCAGCCCGTGGTGCCGTGCGGGCCCGCCCCGAGAGTGCCGCCCAGGGCGACCACACGCTCCTCGAGGCCCGCCAGTCCCGTACCACCGCCGAGCCGGCTGCTGCCCAGGGCGCCGTCGGTCAGCGCCCGGTTCCCGTTGACGACGCCGACCAGCAACGTACGGTCCTGCCCGGCGCCCTCCATGCGCACGAAGACGCGTACCCGCATGGCCGAAACGGCGTGCCGGCGCACGTTCGTCAGCGCCTCGGCCACCAGGCGGTGGGCGGTGGCGGCCACCTCGCGCGGCACCGCGTCGGCCGCCTCGCCGGTGACATCGCAGTCGTACTCCACCTCCGAGCGGCTGGAGGACCGGAAGCGCTCCACCAGGTCGGTGATGTCGGCCAGCCCGTACGGGCTCGGGCGCACCTCGCCGGGCTCGGCAGCCGTCCGGGCGGGGGAGTCGTTCAGCATCAGCACCGTGCGGTCGAGCGAGGCCAGTGCCTGCAGGCCGGCGGCCTCGATGCGCTGCAGCAGCGGCAGCAGCTGCTCCGGCCGGGCCGCCTCCCCCATGACCTGACCGGCCTGGGCCAGCACCACGATCCCCGAGACGTCGTGCGCCACGAAGTCGTGGAGATCGGCCGCGAGCTGCATGCGCTGCGCCTTGCGGGCCTCGCCGACGGAGCGCAGCCGGCGCGCGTCCAGCGACCGCAAATAGCTGCCGACCAACGCCGCCACCCCGCCGGCCAGCATGAACAGGGCGCACTGGCCCAGGGCCGCGGTGAGGTTCGCCGGGGTCTCCAGGCGCAACGTCACCGTCGACTCGCTCAGGGCCAGCGCCGTGGCGGCGGCCGCCGAGCGCCGGGGCGTCGCGAACCGCACCACCATGAAGATCATGAGCAGCGAGACGGCGATCTCGACCAGCGCCATCAGACCGGTGGCGCCCAGCGAGCGGGGAGAGCCGGTGACGGCGGTCGCGGCGCCGGTCGTCGAGGCCACCACAAGAGCCGCAGGCACGAGCCGGGGCCGGGTCCGCGGCCACCAGCCCAGGAGCGCGAACGTCACCACGACTGTCGTGGCCATGGGCGTGACGGTCCGCCAGCCGGCCTCGGTGAACAGGAGCGCGGCGACGAGCAGAGCGGCGGCGCACACCGTCGCGCATAAGACCTGGACGGCCCGTCTGCGCAGCGGGCCCCGGGAATTCATGAGCATTGCTGCAGTGTAGGCGGGCGTCGGCGGTGCCGGCCCGGGCCCGCTTCCAAGGATTCGATACGCGGTTGTCGCAGGTCGCGGCCGGCTCATTGAATGGCCCCCCGCCCCGGTTGCCGCTCGGCAGCCGGGGCGGGTTTCGTGGCGTCACCGATCTCCAGGAGCCGGCATGAGCCGCAACCCCCCTTCCGCGCTGGACCGGCTGCTGCCCCGATGGCACTTCCGGGAAGTGCACCGCCTGCCCGTCCACCTCCCGCCGGAACCGGTGATGGCGGCAGTCCACGCCACGACCTGGGGCGAAGCACCGCTGGCCAGGGCCCTGATGGCCGTGACGGGCGCGGATGTCGCAGCCGGGCGCCGCATTGTGGAGGACTCCCTCGGCGCAATGGGCGAGGTCGTTCCGGCGGGCGAGGACGAGTTCCTCTTCGTGGGCGTCGACACGATGGACGAGGGACGCCCCCGGCCCGAGGGCGGCACGGCCGACCTCGTCGCCCATCACCACGGACCGGGCCTACTGAAGATCGGGATGAACGTCCGCTACGCCGGCGGGGTGCTCAGCACCGAGACCCGCATCCTCGCCACCGACGAGGCCACCAGGCGCCGGTTCCTGCGCTACTGGCTCGTCGTGCGCTGCGGCAGCGGGCTGACCCGCAGGTCGATGCTGCGCGCGATCCGTGCCCGCGCCCGGCGGGCGGCGGCCCCAAGGTAACCGCGCCGGGCCGCGGGCGCGTCCGGCTGCCGAGAAATTTCTTGATGCCGAAGGTGACCCGTGGTGCCGGAGCCCACGGAACCGGGTGAGCACCGGCGGCCGCGGGGCCCGGCCCGGCCGGGGCGACGGCCCGGCGGACCGGCCGGGAGGGGTCCGGCGGAGCAGTGGCCGAAAACCGTGCAACGCATTATCGAAGTCCTTTCATTGGAATATCTCAAACACCGGGCGCGGCGCTTTCCTCAACAGCCCTTGTCGCCGCGATCCCAAGCTGCATAAGGTCGACCGCAATTGACTGACCGCGTCACGGAGGGAAGTCTCGATGGCCAATCCATTCGAGGACGAGAACGCCGAGTACAACGTGCTCGTGAACGACGAGGGCCAGCATTCCCTGTGGCCCGCTTTCGCCGCGATTCCGGCGGGCTGGAATGTCGTGCACGGCACGGCGAGCCGCCAGGAATGCCTGGACTACGTGAACGAGAACTGGACCGACATGCGTCCGCGCAGCCTCGCCGCGGCCATGGCCGCCGAGGCTTCCTGAAGCGTCCCCCGCCCCATCGCCCCATTTTTTCGCGTCAATTCGCCGTCAAGGAGAAGAACCATCATGTCGACCCTCACCGATGAGCGCCGCACCGCCGTCAAGGAGATCGTCTGCGACATCCTCGAGCTCGAGGAGGACGAGGTGACGGACACCAGCCTCTTCATCGAGGACCACGGCGCCGACTCGCTGCGCGCCATCGAGATCCTGGCCTCCCTGGAGAAGGAGTTCGGCATCAGCATCGACCAGTCCGAACTGGCCCAGATGGTCAACCTGGAGCGCGTCTACCAGGTCGTCGCGGAGGCCCCCGTCCGCTGACCCGGCGCACGCTGCCGCCGATCCGCAGGTCCGAAGGTCTGAAGGGGAACAGCATGTCCGCACAACGCCCCGGTGCCGCAGCCGGGAGACGCCGGGTGGTGCTCACCGGTTTCGGCGTCATATCCAGCATCGGCATCGGTGCCGAGGAGTTCACCGCCAGCCTGCGGGCCGGCCGCAGCGGGGTCAGCCCGATATCGGTGTTCGACGTCGAGGGCTTCGCCCACGTCAACGGGTGCGAGGTCAAGGGGTTCGAGCCCGGGCGGTGGATCTCGCGCACCCCCGTCGAGGAGCTGGGGCGGGCCAGCCGCTTCGCCGTCGCCGCCGCGCGGATGGCGGTCGAGGACGCCGGCCTGGACCCCGCCGACCTGGCCGGCCGGCGGGGCCTGGTCTCCGTCGGCACCACCGACGGCGAGTCCTACGAGCTCGACCGGCTGGTCGCGGCCGAACTGGCCGACGGACCCGAGCGGATGGACCCGCAGATCGTGCGCCGGGTCTCCGCCGCCCGGCTGTCCACCGCCATCGCCCAGGAACTGGAGCTCACCGACGTCGAGGCGCCCACCATCGCGACCGCCTGCTCCGCGGGCAACTACGCGATCGGCTACGGCTTCGACGCGGTGAGCTCGGGCGAGGTGGAGTACGCCCTGTGCGGCGGCGCCGACGCCATGTGCCGCAAGACGTTCACCGGCTTCTACCGGCTCGGCACCATCGCCCCCGAGTGCTGCCAGCCCTTCGACGTCGACCGCAAGGGCATCCTCACCGGCGAGGGCGCCGGCGTCCTGGTCCTCGAAAGCCTGGACTCGGCGCTGGAGCGCGGCGCCACCATCTACGCCGAGGTCCTCGGCTACGGCCTGAACTGCGACGCCTACCACCAGGTCGCCCCCAACGGCGACAGCGTCGCCCAGGCCATGGCCCTCGCCCTGGACAACGCCGGCGTCAAGCCCGAGGAGGTCGACCTGATCTCCGCGCACGGCACCGGCACCAAGGCCAACGACATCACCGAGGCCGGCGCCATCCGCAAGGTCTTCGGCGCCGCCACCCCGCGCACCATCTCGCTCAAGTCCATGCTCGGCCACACCATGGGCGCCGCCAGCGCCCTGGGCGCCATCGCCTGCGGCCTGGCCATCACCCACGGCTTCATCCCGCCCACCATCAACCACCACCGCACCGACCCCGAGTGCGAGATCGACTGCGTGCCCAACCACGCCGTCGACGCCGACCTGCGCGTCGTGCAGAACAACGGCCTCGCCTTCGGCGGCAACAACGCCATCGTCATCCTCGGCAAGTACACCGCCGGCGACCGCGCCGGGGCGGCGGCATGACGTACGCCATCACCGGCACCGGAGCCGTCGCCAGCATCGGGGCGGCTCCCGAGGAGATCTTCCGCAGCCTGTGCGACGGCCGCAGCGGACTGGCACCGCTGCGCGCCTTCGACCGCGGCCGCTTCAACGCCCAGCAGCTCTTCGAGATCGACGACCGGCCCGCCGAGGGCGTGGACGAGCCGGGGCGGGCCACCCGCTTCCTCATCGAGGCCGTCGCCCAGGCCGCCGAGGAGGCCGGGCTCGGCGAGGACCTCGCCGGCATCCCCGTCCTGGTCGGCACCGGCCTGCGCGAGCTGCGCTCGCTGGAGCTGTGGTGGCGCGACGGCGTCCCCTTCGACGCCGACGGCCTGCACTTCGAGGCCGCCCTGCGCCACCGCTTCGGGGCCGTCGACACCCACACCTTCGCCGGTGCCTGCTCCGCCTCCCTGTACGCCCTGGCCCTCGGCTGGGACCTGCTGGAGCTCGGCGAGGCGGAGACGGTGATCGTGGCCGGCTGCGACGTGGTCACCGAGTCGATGTTCGGCCAGGCCGACCGCGTCCAGTTCGACCCGCCGCCCGCCGTGCGCCCCTTCGACACCGCGCGCCAGGGCACCATCCTCGGCGAGGGCGCGGCCGCCGTCGTGCTGACCCGCAATCCCGTAGCCGGCCGCCCGGTGCACGGCCGGCTGCGCTCGGTGGCCGTCAACTGCGACGCCCACCACCAGACCGCGCCGGAGCCGGGCGGCGTCACCGCGGCCGTGCACCAGGCCCACCAGCGGGCCGGGCTGACCCCGGCCGACATCGACCTGGTCGTCCTGCACGGCACCGGCACCCCGCTCAACGACCGTACGGAGGCGCTCGTGACCGCCGAGGTCTTCGCCGGCAGCCGGCCGGCGCTGACCGGCATCAAGTCGCTGACCGGGCACACCTCGGGCTCCGCCGGCCTGCTCGGGCTGATCACGGCCCTGTCCGCACTGCGCTCCGGCGTCGTGCCGCCGATCGCGGGCCTTTACGACCCGCTGCCCGAGGGCGCGGACCTGCACCTGGTCACCGGCCGGCCGCTGACCGCGCCGCTGCGCACCGCGCAGGTCAACAGCTTCGGCTTCGGCGGCGTCAACGCCGTCGCGATCGTGGGAGGTGCCGCATGACAACCGCCGTGACCGACGTCGCCGGGAGTGAAGTCGTCGTCAGCGGGGTGGCGGTGGCCCTGCCCGGCGCCGCCGACCCCCGCGACCTGCTGCGGCCCGTACCCGAGGGCGCGCCCCCCGTGGACGCGGCCGAGCGCATCGGCAGGAAGGGCCTGCGGTTCAAGGACCGCGCCACCCAGGTCGGCCTGCACCTGGCCCACGCCGCGCTCACCGACGCCGGCCTGCTCGCCGACGGGCGACCGACCGTGCCCGGCGACCGCATCGGGGTCGTCGTCAGCTCCAACCTCGGCAACGCCGACACCGTCTGCCGGGCGGTGGAGACCATCGCCAAGGAGTCCACCGGCGCCCTGAGCCCCATGGACACCCCCAACGCCTCCAGCAACATCATCGCCTCGGAGACCGCCATCCGCTACGGCCTGCGCGGCCCCAACCTCACCGTCTGCAACGGCACCGGCTCCGGCCTGGACGCCGTGCGCTGGGCGGTGCTGATGGTCCGCTCCGGCCGCGCCGACCACATGCTCGTCACCGGCGTCGAACCCGACAACGAGGTCACCCGCCGCCTGGTCGGCGGGCCCGTCGCCGACGGCGGCGCCGCCCTCGTCGTCACCCGCACGCCCACCGCCCCCGTCAAGGCCCTGCTCGGCCCCGTCGTGCGCACCGCCGATCCCGCCGGCACCGCAGGCGAGCTCGGCCGGCGCGCCCCCGGCGGCCGGATGTGGCTGGCCGGCGACGGCCGGGCCGTGCCCGGCGACGCCGAGCACCTCGCCCTCGACGGCTGGGGCGAACTCTCCGGCGCCCTGGGCGTCGTGCAGTGCGCCGCCGCGGCCGGCTGGTTCGCGCAAGGCCGCCCCGGGCCCGTCTACGCCCTGGCCGGCGGCGCCGGCGCGGCCCTGCTCGCCCCGAAGGAGGCGGCATGACGCGCGTGGTCCTGCTGCACGGCCTGGGCAACAACGAGATGATCTTCCAGCCCCTGGCCGCCCACTGGCGGCCGGGGACGCAGGTCCACGCCCCCCGCCTGCCCTGGCACAGCGAGGGCATCGCCGCCTGGCGGCACGAGACCGACTCCGCCAGCCGCCTCCAGGACGTCCTGGAGGCGGCGCCCGGCGGCGCCGACGTCGTGGTGGCCCACTCGTTCGCCTCCGTGGTGCTGCTGGACCTGCTCAGCCGCAGAGCCGCGGCCGGCGACCCGCTGCCCGTGGCCGGCGTCGTCCTGGTCAACCCCTTCTACCGCAGCGACGCGGACGACTTCCACTGGAACATGATCGCGCCGACCCTGGACGACTTCCCGCGCACCATGACCGAGTCCATCCGCCTGCGCACCACCGGCCGTCCCATCGACGCCGACCTGCTGGCCGACATGGCACGCCGGATGACCGAGTGGATCGGACCCTACGGCTGGCTCCGCTTCTTCGAGGCGTACCTGCGCACCCCGCTCCTGCCCGTGGCCGAGGTGACCACCCCGGCCCTGGTGATCGGGTGCGAGCAGGACCGCTCGGCCCCGGTCGCCGAGGCCCGCCACCTGGCGGCCCGGCTGCCCGCCGCCCGGGCACTGATCGAGCCCGGCTGCGGCCACTTCCCGATGCTCGAACGGCCCGCCTGGTTCGCCGGCGCCGTGCAGGACTTCGCCGAGCGGGCCGGCCCCGCACCGCGACCCCTGTCCGCCGCCGCCCCGGCGGCCGGCATCTGAACGACCCCACGCCCGACGAGAAGGAGTCCGTGATGGGCCCGACGCCCCATCCCGCCGTGACGGCACTGCTGGAGAACCCCACCACGGGGCGGCTGCGCCCCGGCTTCGAAGGCAACAACATCAGCTTCGCCATCGGCTTCAAGCACATCAGCTACCTGGCCGAGGCCGCCGTGCTGCACCACTTCCGCGAGGCCGGCCTGAGCGCCGGCGAGCTCTACCGGCGCCACGGCCTGGGCTTCGACGTGGTCGACGTCCACTCCCGGCTCGGCGCCCTGCTGGCCGTCGACGACGAGGTCGAGGCCCAGGTCACCCCCACCACCAAGGACGGCGAGGACCGCCTGCGCTTCAAGGTGGAGATGTTCGTCGAGCGCGACGGCAAGCGCGTCAAGTGCGCCGGCTCCACCGTCCGGGTGGCCCTGCGCATCGACGACCACATCAAGGCCGAGGAGCCCTGGCCGGCCGGGCTGGAGCGCTTCGCCACCGCCCGCCTGGGCACCGGCGAGCGCCGGGACGTCGCCGCCACCCCGCTGCCGTACGGCGAGTTCACCGCCGGCCGCGGCACCACCGCCGACCCCGTCCTTGCCGAACTCGTCGGCGACACCAACGCCTTCGGCTGGCGCTGGCGGATGCCGTACTTCTACTGCCACTTCAACGAGCGCGTCCAGATGTCCGGCTTCCTGCGCATCATGGAGGAGGCCGAGGACCTCTTCCTCGCCGACCGGGGCCTGGCCATCAAGCAGGTCCTCGACGGCCGCGGCTGGATCCCGGTGGTCACCCAGTCCCGCATCGAACTCCTCGACGAGACGGTGATGGAGGAGGAGCTCTACACCGTCTACACGGTGGAGAACATCTTCAAGTCCCTGCTCTACACCCACCGCATGGACTGCTACGTGCTGCGCGACGGACAGCTCGTGAAGACCGCCACCGGCACCATCACCCACGGCTACCTTACCGAGACCGCCCCCAACCAGTGGGAGATGGCCGACATGGACGAGGCCACCCTCGCGGCCCTGTCCACACCCCGCAAGGCGGCGGCATGAGCGCCCCCGCACCCGCCCGCGCCGTCATCACCGGCTGGTCGGCGGTCTCCCCGTACGGCATCGGCGCCGAGGCGTTCACCGAAGGGCTGCGCGACCGGCGCACCACCGTCGCCCCCGTCGACACCGAACGCTGGGGCGTGCCCACCACCCGCGCCCACCTCGTGCCCGGCTTCGAGACCCGCGAGGTGCTCGGGAAGAAGGGCACCCGCTCCATGGACCGCGTCACCGGCCTCGCCGTCGCCGCCGTCGGCTCCCTGCTGGGGCAGCCCGGCAGCGCCGAGGAGAGCGAGACCGGCGAGCGCGCCGCCCTGGTGCTGGCCACCACCACCGGCAGCGCCGCCAGCATGATGGACTTCACCCGCAGTTCCCTCGAGGGCGAGCGGCCCTACGACGTCGACCCGGCCGTGATGCCCAACGCCGTCATGAACTGCGCGGCCGGCCAGTGCGCCATCTGGTACGGCATCAAGGGCCCCAACACCACCCTCGCCGGCGGCCGCGCCGCGGGGCTGCTGTCCTTGAACTACGCCACCCGCCTGCTGTCCTCCGGCCGCGCCGACACCGTGCTGTGCGCCGCCGCCGAGGAGTACTCCGCCGCCCGCTACTGGCTGGAGCGGCACAGCCGGGGCGCCGAGGCCCCCGGCGTACCGCTGGGCGAGGGCGCCGCCGTCCTGCTCGTCCAGCCCGCCGGCAGCCACCGCCCCGAGCGGCCGCCGCTGGCCGAAGTCCTCGCCGTGCGCAGCCGGGTGGCCACCGGCGCCCGCGTCCGCGACGTCCTCGCCGACTGCGTGCGCGACGCCCTGGCCGCCGCCGGCACCGACCCCGCCGAGGTCTGGGCCGCCGCCCCGGGCGACGCCCCCGGCCGCCTCGGCCACCTCGAACACGAGGTGCTGGAGCAGATCTGCGGCACCGAGGCGCTGGGCCGCGTGCCCGCCGTCGCCCGCATCGGCGACGTCTCCGCCGCCTCCGGCTCCTTCCAGATCGCCATGGTCCTGGCCACCGCCGCCGACGACCCCGCGGCCGCCGGCCGCGTCGCCGTCATCACCTCCGCCGACCGCGACGGCTCCCTGGCCTGCGCCGTCCTGAGGCTGGTGGGCCGATGAGCAGCACCGTGCCCGTGCGCGGCGCGAGCCCCGTCAGCGCCGACGTGCACGTCCTGGCCCGCACCGAGGACGGCCTGGCGAGCAGTGCCCGCGCCGAGATCGGCCCCGGCGAGCCCGTCTTCGCCGGCCACTACCCCGACTTCCCCATCTTCCCCGGGGTCTGCGTCCTCGAATGCGTGCAGCGGGCCGCCACCGACGGGAGCGCCGCCCCCGCCGCCGGCGACCTCGCCGCCGTGGAGTCCGCCCGCTTCGCCGGCGCCGTCTACCCCGGCGACACGCTCACCCTCGACCTCGCCTGGCGCCGCACCCCGGCCGGCCTGGTCTGCCGCGCCACCGCCACCACCGAGCGCGGCAGGGCCGCCTCCGTACGGCTGCGCTTCGCGACCGAAGGAGACGCCCGGTGACCACCGCCGCCCCCGCCCTGCCGCAGGTCACCGACCTGCTGCCGCACCGCTACCCGATGCTGCTCGTCGACCGCGTCCTCGACATGGTCCCCGGCAGCAGCATCCGCACCGTCAAGGCCGTCACCCTGGGCGAACCCTGGTACGCCCACCTGCCGGCCGGCGCCCCGCTGGACTACCCGCGCTCCCTGCTCGTGGAGTCCTGGGGCCAGAGCGCCGGCCTGCTCGCCTCCGCCATGGCCGACACCCCCCAGGGGCAGGTCATGCTCTTCGGCTCCGTCGCCGACGCCGTCTTCCACCTGCCCGTGCACCCCGGCGACGTCCTCGAACACCGCGTCCGCATCAGCAGGGCCCTGGCCGACTCCGTCGTCTTCGAGGGCACCAGCCACCGCGGCGAGGAGACCGTCATGACCGTCTCCAGCATGGTCATGGCCTTCCGCCCCGCCACCCTGCTGCGCCCCGAGGCGCCCGCAACCGACCCCGTAAGGAAGGCCGACCGATGACCGACAACAGGCCCGTGGCGCTCGTCAGCGGCGGCTCCCGCGGCATCGGCCGGGCCGTCGTGCTGAGGCTCGCCGCCGACGGCTACGACGTGAGCTTCTGCTACCACTCCAACCAGGACGCCGCCGACCTCGTCGCCAAGGAGGCCGAGGCACTCGGCGCCCGCGTCCTGCACCACCGCGTCGACGTCGCCGACGGCGCCGCCGTCCGCGCCTGGGTCGGCGCCACCGAGAGCGAACTGGGCGCCCCGGACACCGCCGTCACCTCCGCCGGCATCACCCGCGACAAGGGCCTGGTGCTGATGAGCGACGAGGAGTGGCGCGCGGTCGTGGCCACCAACCTCGACGGCGTCTTCCACGTCTGCCGCGCCGCCGCCTTCGCCATGATGAAGCGCCGCCGCGGCAGCATCGTCAACATCTCCTCCGTCGCCGGCATCTACGGCAACGCCAACCAGACCAACTACGCCGCCACCAAGGCCGGCATCATCGGCTTCTCCCGCTCCCTGGCCAAGGAGACCGGCCGCTACGGCGTGCGCGTCAACACCGTCGCCCCCGGCTTCGTCGACACCGACATGGTCACCGCCGTCCCCGAGCGGCAGCGCGAGGCGGCCCTCGCCGGCGTCGCGCTCGGCCGGATGGGCACCGCCGAGGAGGTCGCCGAGCTCGTCGCCTTCCTCGCCGGCGACCGCGCCGGCTACATCACCGGATCCGTCTTCCAGATCGACGGGGGGATATCCCTGTGAGCACCGGACGGCGCAAGAAGAACCCCAGGTGGTACTTCTCGCTGCGCAGCCCCTACTCGTGGTTCGCCTACCGCGACCTGAGCGAGAACCACCCCGACGTCCTCGACGAGATCGAGTGGATCCCCTACTGGGAGCCCGACGAGGAGTCCACCCGCCTGCTGGACGAGGCCGGGGTCACCCTCCCGGTCATGCCCATGCACCGCTCGAAGAACTTCTACATCCTGCGCGACGCCCGCCGCTGGGCCCACGCCCGCGGCTGGCAGGTCACCTGGCCCGTCGACCGCGACCCGCACTGGGAGGTCGCGCACCTGGCCTACATCGCCGCCGAGGAGGCCGGCTGCGGCCGGCAGTTCGTCGACCTCGCCTACCGCGCCCGCTGGCACGAGGGCCGCGACCTGTCCGACCGCGCCACCATCGCCGCCATCGCCGCCGACCTGGGCCTTCCCGCCTCCCTCGGCGACGCCGTCGACGACCCGGTGCTGCGCCTGAAGGGCGTCGCCTGCCTGATCGCCGCCTACCACGACGACGCCTTCGGCGTCCCCTTCTTCCTCAACGGCCGCGAGGCGTTCTGGGGCGCCGAGCGCGTCTCCGCGTTCGTCGCCGCCGTCCGCGGCGAGGAGTGGGACGGCCTCAGCGACGCCCCCTTCACCGCCACCCCCTACGCCGCCCAGGCCGCCGAAGGGAGCACGCCATGACCACCACCGCAGCCCCCCAGCGGCTCGTACCCCGCCGGGTGGTGCCCGGCACCACCGAAGCCCGCTGGGCCGAGGTGAGCGTGCCGGCCCCCGCCCGGCTCGCGGCCCGCGTCCGCCTGCTCGCCCGGCGCACCGGCACCGGCTGGGGACCGGTCCTGCTCGCCGCCCACGCCGCCGTCCTCGCCGCCCTCGGCGGCGAGAGCACCGTGCTCACCGGCTACGCACCGCCCGCCGCGGCCGGGCCCCTGCGGCCGCTCGCCCTGACCGCCGACGGCGGCACGTGGGAGGAGCTGCTGGCCGGCGCCGCCCGCGCCGCCGCCGGCGAGGCGGCCGCCGGCGCCTTCGAGACCGCCCTGGACCTCGCCCACCCCGAGGGCACCCTGCCCGAGCCGCACCCCGGCACCGTCCTGGCCGCCGTGCTGCGCCTGACCCCCGCGGGCCCCGCCCTGCTGCTGCGCTACCGCACCGACGTCCTCGACGCCGAGGCCGCCGGCCGCATCGCCGGCTACCACCTCACGGCGCTCGACCACCTCACCCAGCACCCCGCCTCCGCCGTCCGCGAGCGCAGCCTGCTGACGCCGCAGGAGCACCACCACCAGATCCACGAACTGGCCGGCCCCGTACGCCCGGTGCCCGACCGGCGCTTCCACGAGCTGTTCGAGGAGCAGGCCGCCGCCCGCCCCGACGCCGTCGCCGCCGAGCACGCCGGCGCCACGCTGACCTACGCCGAGCTCAACGCCCGCGCCAACCGCCTCGCCCACGCGCTGCTCGCCCGCCGGATCGGCCCCGAGGCCGTCGTGGCCGTCGTCACCGAACGCAACCTCGACTGGCTCACCGCCGTCGTCGCCATCCTCAAGGCCGGCGCCGCCTACCTGCCGGTCGAGCCCGCCGCCCCCGTCGACCGCATGGCCCGCGTCCTGCGGCGCAGCGGCTGCCGGCTCGTGCTGACCGAGGACGCGAGCACCACGCACCTGCGCCTCGCCGCACCCGACGACCTGCCGACGCTCACCGTCGCCGCGGGCGCGGCCGAGGACCACCCCGCCACCGACCCCGGCGTGCCCGTGGCCGCCGACCACCTCGCGTACCTGTACTTCACCTCCGGCTCCACCGGCGAGCCCAAGGGCGCGATGTGCGAGCACGCCGGCTTCGTCAACCACCTCTACGCCAAGATCGACGACCAGGGCATCGCGGCCGGCCAGGTGGTGGCCCAGACCGCCCCGCAGTCCTTCGACATCTCCCTGTGGCAGCTGCTGGCCGCCCTCGTCGTCGGAGGCCGCACCCTGATCGTCGAACAGGACGCCATCCTCGACGTCGACCGCTACCTCGACACCATCGAGCGCGGCGAGGTCGCCGTCCTGCAGGCCGTCCCCTCCTACCTGGAGGTGGTCCTGGCCCGGCTGGAGGAGAGCCCGCGCGCCCTGCCCGCCCTGCGCTGCGTGTCCGTCACCGGCGAGGCGCTGAAGAAGGAACTGGCCGTGCGCTGGTTCGAACGCTTCCCGCACATCACCCTGATGAACGCCTACGGCCTGACCGAGACCTGCGACGACACCAACCACGAGGTCATGACCGCCGCACCCGTGTGGGACTCCGTCCCGCTCGGCCGGCCCGTCGCCAACGTCTGCGTCTACGTCGTCGACGAGCAGCTGCGCCCGGTGCCCCTCGGCGCCCCCGGCGAGATCGTCTTCTCCGGCGTGTGCGTCGGCCGCGGCTACGTGGGCGACCCCGAGCGCACCGCCGCCGCCTTCGGCGAGGACCCGCACCGCCCCGGGCAGCGCCTGTACCGCTCCGGCGACTTCGGCCGCTGGCTGCCCGGCGGCACCCTGGAGTTCCTCGGCCGGCGCGACGCCCAGGTCAAGATCCGCGGCTTCCGCATCGAGATCGGCGAGATCGAGAACCAGCTGCTGCGCCTGCCCGGCGTGCGCGACAGCGCCGTCGTGGTCGTCGAGAGCCCCGACGAGGGCCGCCACCTGGTCGGCTTCCACACCGGCTCCGACCTGCCCGCCGACGAGCTGCGCCGCGCCCTGGCCCGGGCGCTGCCGCCCTACATGGTCCCCGGCCGGCTCGAACGCCTCGACGCCCTGCCGCTCACGCCCAACGGCAAGACCGACAAGCGGGCGCTCACCGCCCTCGCCGCCGAACTCGCCGCGCCCGAGGCGACCGTGGCGCACGAGCCGCCGAGCACCGACGCCGAGCGCCGCCTGGCCGACGCCTGGGCCGCCGTGCTCAAGCTGCCCGTCGCACAGATCGGCCGGTACGACGACTTCTTCGACCGCGGCGGCACCTCCCTGTCGGCGGTGCAGCTCGTCGTCCGCATGGCCCGCGCCTTCACCCTGCAGGACGTACGGCGCAACCCGACGCTGACCGCACTCGCCTCCCTGCTCGACGGCGGACCCGCGCAGGAGACCGCCGCACCCGTGCAGGAGACGGCGGCACCGGCGGCCCGTACGACGAACGCCACCACCCCCGCCACTGCCACCGCGGCGCCGCGCACCACGGACGCCGCCGCCCCCTTCGACGTCGTGCGCACCGAGGGCCGGCCCGCCGTGCTCGTCCTCGACGGCCCCGCACCGGCCGACCCCGCCGCCTGGGCCGCGGAGCACCGCGCCCGGCTGCAGGCGACCGTCGCCGAGCACGGCGCGCTCCTCGTCCGCGGCCTGGGCCTGACCGACGCGCGCAGCGTCGGCCGCGTGGGCCGGGCGCTGCTGCACGAGGTGATGACCGAACGCGAGGGCTTCGCCACCCGGCAGACCCTGGCCGAGGGCGTGTACTCCTCCTCCGAGTGGCCCGCCGACCAGCCCATGTGCATGCACCACGAACTCTCCTACGCCCGCGAGGTGCCCGGCACGCTGCTCTTCGCCTGCCTGAGCGCACCGGAGTCCGGCGGCGTCACCGGGGTCGCCGACTCCCAGGACGCCCTGCAGGCGCTGCCCGCCGGCCTGGTGGCCCGCTTCGAGGAGCTCGGCTGGCTGCTCGACCGCAACTACACCGAGACCGTCGGCGTCTCCCTCGCCGAGTCCTTCGGCACCGCCGACCGCGCCGGCATCGAGGCGTACTGCGCCGAGCGCGGCATCAGCTGCACCTGGCGGCCCGACGGCGACCTGCGCACCCGCCAGCGCGCGGCCGCGGTGCTGACCCACCCCGTCACCGGCCGGCGGGCCTGGTTCAACCAGATCGCCTTCCTCAACGAGTGGACGCTGGACCCGGTGATCCGCGAGTACCTGAAGTTCGAGTTCGGCGACGACGGGCTGCCGTTCAACAGCCGCTACGGCGACGGCTCCGCGCTCGACGAGGACACCGTGCTCGCCATCAACGAGGTGTACGAGAAGCACACCCTGCGCGAGGCCTGGCAGCGCGGCGACCTGCTCGTCGTGGACAACCTGCGCATGGCGCACAGCCGCGAGCCCTACGAGGGCCGGCGGGAGATCGCCGTCATGCTCGGCGACCCCGTGACCGTACCCGCCCTCGACTGACGCACCGCACCCGCACACCCACCCACAGATGGAGCACGTCATGTCCCCCCAGCCCCTCGTGCCGCCCTTCGCCGTCATCACCGGCGCCCAGGTCGCGGACGTCCTCACGGGCCACGAGAAGCAGGTCCTCGACCTGGTGGAGGAGGTCTACACGCTGCACGGCCGCGGCAGCTCGGTGAACCCGCCCTCGTACTTCCTGCGCTTCCCCGACCGGCCCAGCGCCCGCATCATCGCCCTGCCGGCCTCCGTCGGCGGCGAGAAGCCCACCGACGGCCTGAAGTGGATCTCCAGCTTCCCCGAGAACGTCGCCGCCGGCATCCCCCGCGCCTCCGCCGTGCTCATCCTCAACGACCACGTCACCGGCTACCCGTTCGCGTGCCTGGAGAGCTCCATCATCAGCGCCTCGCGCACCGCCGCCTCCGCGGCGCTGGCGGCCGACCGGCTCAGCCGCGGGACGCGCCCGCGCCGCATCGGCTTCGTCGGCACCGGGCTCATCGCCCGCTACGTCCACCACTACCTGCAGGCCACCGGCTGGACCTTCGACGAGCTGGGCGTGCACGACCTGTCCGCGCACCACGCCGAGGCCTTCGCCGACTACCTCACCTCCGCCCCCGGCGACGCCCCGGTGGTGGTGCACGGCAGCGCCGAGGAGCTCATCACCTCCAGCGACCTGGTGGTCTTCGCCACCGTGGCGGGCACCCCGCACGTGCACGACCCCGCCTGGTTCTCCCACAACCCGCTCGTGCTCAACGTCTCGCTGCGCGACCTCGCCCCCGAGATCCTGCTGGCCTCCACCAACATCCTCGACGACGTCGAGCACTGCCTGAAGGCCGACACCTCCCCGCACCTGGCCGAACAGCTCACCGGCAACCGCGACTTCATCGACGGCACCCTCTTCGACGTCCTCGAAGGCCGCGTGGAGCTGCCGGCGGACCGGCCCGTGGTCTTCTCGCCCTTCGGCCTGGGCGTCCTCGACATCGCCCTCGGCCGCTACGTGCACGACCGGCTGCGCGAGGAGGGCCGCCTCGCCCACGTCGAGGGCTTCTTCCACGAGACCGACCGCTACGGCCGCACCACCGGCTAGCGGCGGCCCGACCCCTACCGACCCCAGGGAACTGGTGATCCCGTGACGATCATTACCGCCCCCTACGAGATCAACGCGGACGACGTCTTCGTCGACCTGCGCCCGGTCCTCGACGTGCCGCTCCACCTCAAGTACGAGGGCATCAACCTCGCCGGCTCCGTCAAACTGAAGGCGGCCCTGGGGATGGTGCTCGCCGCCGAGCGCGAGGGCCTGCTCACGCCCGGCGACGTGCTCGTGGAGTCCTCCTCCGGCAACCTCGGCGTCGCCCTCAGCATGATCGCGGCGCACCGGGGCTACGGCTTCCTGTGCGTCACCGACTCCCGCTGCAACCCCGCGAGCAAGCGGCTGATGGAGTCCTTCGGCGCCCGCGTCCTGGTCATCTCGCGCCCCGACAAGGAGCGCGGCCTGCTCGGCGCCCGGCTGGACTACGTCCAGCGGCTGTGCGACTTCGACCCGCGCTACGTCTGGCTCAACCAGTACGTCAACCCGCACAACTGGCTCGCGCACTACCGCAGCACCGGACCCGCCATCGCCCGGCAGTTCCCCGAACTCGACGTGCTCTTCGTCGGCGCCGGCACCACCGGCACGCTCATGGGCCTCGCCCGCTACTTCCGCGAGCAGGAACGGCCCGTACGCATCGTCGCCGTCGACAGCATCGGCTCGGTGACCTTCGGCGGGCCCGCCGTGCCCCGCTACATCCCCGGGCTCGGCGCGGGCGTGCGCCCGCAGCTGCTGGACTCCTCCCTCGTCGACGAGGTGGTGATGGTGCCCGAGCGCGACACCCTGGAGTGCTGCCACACCATGGCCCGCCGGGGCTTCCTCTTCGGCGGCTCCACCGGCACCGTCGTCAGCGGCGCCCAGCGCTGGCTCGCGGGCCGCCCGCGCGGCGAGCAGCTCACCGCCGTGGCCCTCTCCCCGGACCAGGGCGACCGCTACCTCGACTCGCTCTACGACCCCGAGTGGGTGGAGCGGCACTTCGGCGACCCGCGCACCTGGGACACCGAGATCCCGGCCACCCCCGCCGAGCTGGTCACCAGCTGACGGCTGAGGCATCACCCCACACGAAAGGCCAACACGTCATGGACAAGCCAGTGGTGCTGATCGCCGAGGAGCTCTCCCCGGCCACGCTCGCCGCCCTGGGCCCCGGCTTCGAGACCAGGCACTGCACCGGTGCCGACCCGCGGGCCCTGCGGGCCGCGCTGCCCGGGGCGGACGCCGTGCTCGTGCGCAGCGCCACCCGGCTCGACGCCCGGGCCCTGGCCGCCGGCACCCGACTGAAGGTCGTCGCCCGGGCCGGCGTGGGCCTGGACAACGTCGACGTCGACGCGGCCACCCGGGCCGGGATCCTGGTGGTCAACGCGCCCGACGCCAACGTCGTCAGCGCCGCCGAGCACACCGTCGGCCTGCTGCTCGCCCTCGCCCGCCACATCCCGCAGGCCCACGCGGCCCTCACCGCCGGCCACTGGGCCCGCAGCCGCTTCGGCGGCACCGAACTGGCCGGCAAGACCCTCGGCATCGCCGGCCTCGGCCGCATCGGAACGCTGGTGGCCCGCCGCATGGCCGCCTTCGACATGCGCGTCCTCGCCTACGACCCGTACGTCACCCCCGCGAGCGCCGCCCACGCCGGCGCCCTGCCGGTCTCCTTCGACGAACTGCTGGCGGAGTCCGACTTCCTCACCGTCCACCTGCCCCGCACCCCGCAGACCGCCGGCCTGTTCGGGCCCGCCACGCTGCGCCGCGTCAAGCCCGGGGTGCGCATCGTCAACGCCGCCCGCGGCGGCATCGTCGACGAGAACGCGCTGTACCGGGCGCTGACCGAGGGCCGCGTCGCCGGCGCCGCCCTCGACGTCTTCGCCGCCGAACCGTGCACCGACTCCCCGCTGTTCGCCCTGGACAACGTCGTCGTCACCCCCCACCTCGGCGCGAGCACCGCCGAGGCGCAGGAGAGGGCCGGGGTGGGCGTGGCCACGGCCGTCCGGCGGGCCCTGACCGGGCTGCCCGTGCCCGAGGCCGTCAACTTCGCCGCCCTGGTCGCCACGGCCGGCGCGCAGCCGGTGGAGTACGCCCGATGAGCGCGGCACGGACGCAGGCCGGCAGCATGCACAGCACCGACAGCATCCGGTGGTTCCGCCGCTACGCGGTGACGGCCGCGCCGCGCAGGCGGCTGCTGGTCCTGCCGCACGCCGGCGGCTCGGCCAGCTTCTTCCACCCCTGGGGAGCGGCCTTCGACGACGACACCGAGGTCCTCGTCGCGCGCTACCCCGGACGGCACGACCGCATGGCCGACCCCTGCATCGACGACATGGCCGAGCTCACCGACAGCGTCACCGCCGCGCTGCTGCCCTTCCTGGACGTGCCGCTGACCCTCTTCGGCCACAGCATGGGCGCCTCGCTGGCGTACGAGCTGGCACTGCGGCTGGAGAGCCGGCACGGGGTGCGCCCCGCCGCCCTGCACGTCTCCAGCCGCAAGGCCCCGCACCGGCTGACCCCCCGGCCCCTGCACACCCAGGGCGACGCCGCCCTGATCGCCGAGGTCCGCCGGCTGGGCGGCACCGACGACGCGCTGCTGGACGACCCGGACCTGGTGGAGCTGCTCCTGCCCGCCATCCGGGCCGACTTCACCCTGGTCGGCACCTACGGCCCGCGCAGCGCCGTGCCGGTGGGCTGCCCCGTGCACGCCTACGTGGGCGACGAGGACCCCGCCGTCACGCCCGCCGACATGGCGGCCTGGGCCGACGTGGCACCGCACGGCTTCACCCTGGACGTGCTGCCAGGCGGCCACTTCTACCTCGTCGAACAACGCACGGCCCTCGTCGGCGCCCTGGCCGAACACCTGGTGACGAGCTAGGACGCGCCCCGAAGGGGCGCGGGACAGCGTCTGATCTGCGGCTGCCGCCGCGTGGGCGCGATCGGCCGGCGACGGCCCGCAACTGACACACCATCCCGGGGTCCGGGCAATCTGCGGGCGCGTCGTGGCTTGTCGCGCAGTTCCCCGCGCCCCTACGGGCGCCGTGGTGGCGCCTGACGAAGATCCGCCGGACACGGCCCAGGGCCTCTCCGGCGGATCTTGGTCGTGCCCCGTCAGGGGCGCGGGGAACTGCGCGACAAGCCACGGCGCGCCCGCAAACGAAGTGCCGTGCTGCGCCCGGCGCTCCCGGGGCGGCAGCCGCAGATCGACACTGCCCCGCGCCCCTACAGGGCGCCGCGCACAAGGCGGGCGTACGCGTCCGCCAGGGCGCGGGTGACCGGTCCGACCTCGTACGGCCTGCCGTCGACGGCCCGTACCGGCTGCACCTCGTAGGCCGTGCCGGTCAGGAACACCTCCTGCGCCCGCTCCAGCGCCTCCGGCGGCAGATGGCCCTCGTGCACCGCGATGCCGGCCTCGCCCGCCAGCGCGATGACGGTCTGCCGGGTGATGCCGTCGAGGAAGACGTCGGCCAGCGGCGTGTGCAGGGCCCCGTCGACGACGAGGAAGAGGTTGGCGCCGGTGGCCTCGGCCAGGTAGCCGCGGTAGTCCAGCAGCAGGGCGTCGTCGTACCCGTCCGCTTCGGCCGCGTCCCGCGCCAGCGTGCAGATGTTGTACAGCGACGCGGCCTTGGCGCGTACGGGCGCGGTGTCGGGCGCCGGGCGGCGCCACTTGGACGTGCCCAGGGCGATGCCGCGCTCCTGCGCGGCGGAGGAGAAGACGTTCGGCCACTCCCAGGCCGCGACGGCCACGTGCACCGAGGTGCCCGCCCCGGAGACGCTCAGCTGCTCGCTGCCCCGCCAGGCGACCGGCCGGACGTAGCCGTCGGCGATGCCCGCGCGCTCCACGAGCTCCTCGGCGGCCCGGTCCAGCTCGGCCGGCTCGAAGGGCAGGGCGAAGCCCAGCTCGCGGGCGGAGGCGGCCAGCCGGCGCGAGTGCTCGGCCAGGCGGAAGATGCGCCCGCCGTACACGCGCATGCCCTCGAAGACGCCGCCGCCGTAGTGCAGGCCGTGCGTGAGCACGTGCAGGCGCGCCTCGCGCCAGGGGACGAACGCCCCGTCGAGCCAGATCAGGCCGTCGCGGTCGTCGAAGGGGAGGGGGGTGGTCATCGGGTGCCCTCCTCGGGCGCGTAGTCGATGCGGATCGCGCTCTCCAGGTGCCGGTGGAACTCCTCCGCCTCCGCGGTGCTCGCGTGCCGGGAGAGGACGAAGGCCGGGTAGCCGGTGAAGTCGGGGTAGGGCCGCACGACGTCGCCGGGGTGCAGCATCTGCACCACGTGGTCGACGCGCGGGTCGGCCCGCACCGCGTCCAGGCCGTGGATCGCGGTGATGCGGCCGTGGCCGCCGCACGGCACGATGTAGTTGGCCGCCGCGCCGATGGCGGTGACCGGCGCGCCCGCGGAGGCGGGCGGCAGGCCGGCGGCGACGCGCAGCGCGTCGGCCGCCAGGTCCACGCCGGTGACGTGCGAGGCGATGTAGTGGGAGACGCCGGAGCCGCCGACGCGGGCGCCCATCTCCAGCAGGTACGGCTCGGTGCCGCCGCGCAGGCGCAGCTCGGTGTGGGTGGGGCCGTCGGTGACGCCGAGGGCCCGGTGCGCGGCGGTCACCTCGCGCACCACCGCCTCCTGCACCGCGGCCGGCAGGTCCGCGGGGGCGCGGTAGACGGTCTCCTCGAAGTACGGGCCCTTGGGCTCGCCCTTGTAGCCGATGGACAGCACCGTCACCTCGCCGCGGTGGGCGAGGGACTCCACCGCGTACTCCGGCCCGTCGAGGTACTCCTCGACGACCAGCGCCGGCTCGGCCCCCAGCACCCCGCGGCAGACCTCGCGCACCTCGGCCACCACGGCCGCGAGCCGCCCGGGGTCCTCCGCCCGGGTCACCCCGAGGCTGGAGTAGCCGTGGGCCGGCTTGACCACCACGGGGAAGTCCAGGCCCGCGGCGTCGGCCGGCGCGCCGTCGTCGAGCTTCAGGAAGCGGGGCACGTTGAGCCCGGCCGCCGCCAGCCGCTCGCGCATCAGGCGCTTGTCCTGCACGCCCGCCGCCGTCGACGGGGGGATGCCGGGCAGCCCCAGCGCCCGGGCGGCCTCGGCGACGAAGGGCACGGCCGGGTCGTACAGCGTGGTGATCCCGTCGAACGGGTGCGCGCGGTGGTACTGCTGCAGGGCCGCCAGGGCACCGGCAGGGTCGCCCTCCACGTCCAGCGGCAGCACGTCGGCGACCGCGGCCGGCAGCCGGCCGGGCTCCACGGTCTCGTCCGGCCGCGGCACCAGCACCAGGCGGATGCCGGCCCGCTGCGCGCTGTCGAACACCCACGGCAGGGAGGTGCGCTGGTAGACGAGGACGACGGTGGGGTGGGGAGAGTTCACGACGTTCCTTGTTCGTGGAGGGCGGCATCCTTCCCGTGCGCGCCGGCGGGCGCCCGGGCAGGGGAGGGAGCGGGAGCCTTCCCGCCGACGGTGAGCCACACGCCGGCCGAGCACAGGCAGATCAGGGCGACGGGGAGCGGGCCCGGGGCGCCGGCCCAGCCCAGGGCCCACTCGCCCAGGCGCACCAGGAAGGGCACGACCAGGGCCAGGGCCGAGGTGTACAGCGGGCCCTTGAGCAGGATGAGCTGGTGGGAGATGAGGAAGACCGGCGCGGTCAGCACCGCCCCCAGCAGGGCGATCCCGCCCCAGTCCGCCCAGGACACCGCGCCCAGGGGGACGAAGAGGGCGGCCGCCGTCCCCAGCATGAGCGTGCCCGCGCCCGTGACGGCCGGCAGCGCCGCGAGCGGCGAGACGTCGGCCATGCGGTGGCGGTAGACGTAGCCGTACACCGCGTACGCGAACGTGCCGCCCAGGGCGAAGAGCGCACCGGTCAGCAGCGAGCTGCCCGCTGCGTTCACCGTCTTCGACGCGTGG
The DNA here is from genome assembly GCF_039532865.1 of Streptomyces luteosporeus. Taxonomy (NCBI): domain Bacteria; kingdom Bacillati; phylum Actinomycetota; class Actinomycetes; order Kitasatosporales; family Streptomycetaceae; genus Streptomyces; species Streptomyces luteosporeus. Next base: position 75,881 of record NZ_BAAASL010000004.1, on the reverse strand, counting down.
CCGTCGGCCGCCGCGTAGCCCAGGGCCGCGGCCACCGCGACCACCGTGCCCAGGGCCTTGCGCAGGCTGGAGCGCTCGCGGAAGGCGGTGATGCCGATGAGGAAGGTCAGGCAGGGCAGCAGCGAGACGATCAGGCCGACCCGGGAGGCCCCGATGCGGCCGATGCCCAGCAGCGTGCCGGTGTAGTAGGCGAAGAAGCCCAGGAACGCCAGCACCGCCACCGCCCCCACCCGGCGGCTGCCGGTGCGCACGTCGGCCCAGGCGCGCGGGCGCAGCGCCGCGACGACGACGAGGGTGGCGAAGCTGGCCGCGGTGCGGCCCGCGGCCACCGCCAGCGGGGGCGCGTCGCTGACCAGGCGGCCGGAGAGCAGCCAGCCGGCGGCCAGCAGGAGCACCATGAGCGCGGACAGGGCGGGGACGGCGAGCCCCCCGCCCTGCTGGGGGCCGTCACTCACCACTCGGCCGTTCCGAACCGCAGTGCCGGCAGCCGGTCGAGCCCGCCCTTGGCGCGCAGCAGGGTGCGCTGGTCCTCGGTGAAGGCGTAGCGCTGCTTGTACGCGCCCTCGGGCAGGTGCTCGCGCACCAGGGCCTTGGCCGCCGCCTTGTACTCCTCGTCGGTGGTGACCTGCTCCTCCAGGCGCTCGACCGTCGCGACGAAGGCCCGCAGCGCGTCGAGGGCCTTGTCGTGGTCCAGGTGCAGCAGCCCGCCGCCGGCCGGGGAGCCGGTCAGCGCGCCGTGCTCGCGCAGCCAGGAGTAGAGGAAGACGCCCGTGCCGGAGTCGAAGTTGCGGGTGGCGTCGTCCGCCTGCGGGTAGCGGAAGATGCGCTCCAGCAGCACCATGGCCATCAGTTCCCGTGCGTACGGGATGTCATCGTCGATGCAGGTCAGCACGGTCTTGGCATCGACCTTGATCTCCTCCAGCAGGCCGACGAACCAGTTCATCTTCAAGGAGATGTGCTGGTCGAACGGCCAGGAGCCCTGGTAGTGCAGCGAGTCGTGCAGGTAGCCCCAGATCGCGCGGATCTCGAAGCACACGTCCGGCGCCAGGCCGGTGGAGGCGCGCGGCAGGGACTCGGGCGTGAGCACGGCGGCGGCGCCCGGCAGCGCGTACGTCTCGTGGATCCTGCGGAACTTGTTGTAGAAGAACATGGCGTAGGGCTGCTCGCGCACCTTGTCGTGCGCGGCCACGTTCTCGGGGAAGAAGACGATGCAGTTGCCCTCGGCGAAGCCCGCGCTGCCGGCGATCAGCACCAGCGACTGGCAGTTGTTCTTCGGGTGCGGGTGGGTCAGCGCCAGGGCGGGCAGCGCCTCGGGCTCCTTGCGCAGCGCGAAGAACAGCTCCAGCCGCTTGCCCACGGGCGGGGCGCTGTTGGTCGACTGCAGCGGGGCGAGGAAGAAGACCGCCTCGCCGTCCGCCGGTGCCTTGAGCGCGTCCCGGGAGCGGGCGAAGTGCGGCGGGCTGTCCAGACCGGCCGCCAGCCAGCCGTCGATGTCCGCCGCGAGGGCCTCGCCCCGATGGGCCAGGCGGTGCCGGGCGTACCAGGCGCAGGCCCCTTCGCGCACCGCCAGCAGCAGCTCGCGGTCCTCGGGCGTGGGCTGCGCGACGGTGCCGTCGTCGCCCTGGCGGGTGCGGAAGCGGTCGACCAGGGGGATCAGGGTGCGCTGCAGCTCCTCGGCCTCGGCCAGCAGGCCCGGCGCGACGGGGGCTGCGGGGGCTGTGCTCACCGGGGCGTTCACAGCGCCGGCTCCAGGACGCGGTCCTGCTGCGCCGGCTCGCCGGCGGCCAGGACCTGGTGGACGGTGAAGACCATGGGCACCGGCCCGAAGTCCCGGACGACCTCCAGGCCGTGGGCCTGTGCCGCGACGATGGTGGTGATGCAGCCCTCGACCAGGCCCTCGGCGCAGTCGATGGCGGCCTGGGAGTTGCTGAGCACCTCGCGGATGCGCGCGCCCTCGGGCACGAGCCCCTTGGGTGCCGGGTGCGAGGCCACCGAGGCGGGGTGCTGGGCACCGGTGGAGGCGAGCACCATGTTGTGCGTCGGCATCACGAAGCTGTCGACCATGCGCAGCCGGTGCAGGTTGCCGAAGACGAGCGTGTGCAGGGCCGGGTAGACGGCGCAGGCGGTCAGGGCGTGGCGCCCGTCCGCGGGGACGGCCTCGAGCGCGGATTCTATGGACGAGTGGAGCTCGACCGTGCCGTCGGTGATGCCGCGCCTGCGCAGCCATTCGTGGGAGGCGGCCTCCAGGTTGGTGCCCTGCGGGCCGAGCGTGTGCAGGTGACGGACGTGATCGGGTCCGATGTGGTTCTGGCTCAAGGGTCCCCCTCGTACGCGGTGCAAAGTGGTGCAAACGCGACCGGCGCCCCGAAACGGGCGGCCGGTTCCCCTTCAAGATCCAAACAGTGGGTGGGAGCCGGGGCAATGGTTCCCGGCCGGCGTCCCGCATCACGAGACGCCGGCCGGCCTCACAAGGTTGCCCGGATCCTTTCGAACGCCTCGCCCAGGACGGCGGGGTGGGCGCCCGCGTTGAAGCGGAAGCAGTGGCCGAACTCCGTCCCGCCGAAGCTCGCCCCCGGCAGCACGTGCACCCCGCTCGCGGCCAGCGCCCCGGCCAGCCGCAGTGCGTCCTCGCCCTCGGGCAGTTCGGCCCACACCAGATAGGTGGCCTCGCACTCCGGCTGATGCACCGTCAGCGGCAGGGCGGCCAACGCATCGGCCACCAGACGCACGTGCTCGGCCAGCCGGCCGCGCAGCGCCGCCAGCCAGGCGTCACCGCGCTCGTAGCAGGCCACGGTGGCGATCGCACCGAAGCTGCCGGGCCGGCCCAGCAGGCTCTGCGGCACCCCGGTGAGCCGGTCCGCCGCGCGCTCGGAGGCGTACAGCGTGGCGCTCTTGAGCCCGGCGATGTTGAACGCCTTGGAGGCGGAGGTGAATCCGTACGCGCGCACCCGGTGGACGCCCGCGTCGGCGAAGGCCGACGGCAGCGGGTCACCGGTCAGGCCGAGCGGGATGTGCACCTCGTTGGCGAGCAGCAACAGGTCGTGCTCCAGCGCCAGGGACACCGCCCGGCCCTGCTCCTGCTCGGTCCACGCCCGGCCCACCGGGTTGTGGGGCTGGCACAGGATCCAGCCCCGCGCCCCGGACGCCGCCGCGGCCTCCAGCGCCCGCCAGTCGTGCTCGTAGCCGCGCTCACCGCGCAGCAGCGGCACCGCCACCGGCTGCAGCCCCGCCTCCCGTACGACGGTGAACAGGTCGCCGTACACCGGCGTCTCCACGATCACCCGGCTGCCCGGCAGCAGTTCCTGCTCCAGCACCGTGCGCAGGCCCGTGAGCACGTCGGTCGTGGAGCGCAGCGCCGCCACCGAGGCGCCGTGGTGGCGGGCCAGGTACGCCTCGCAGGACGCCTCCTGCTCCTCGCACAGCCCGTACCCGCTCTCGCCGAGCGCGACGGCCTCCTGCAGGACGTCGCGCAGGAAGGCCGGGGTGTACAGGTCCATCTCGGCGACGCCCAGGCAGATGCGCCGCGGATCGTCGCCCGCGGCGCGCCACTTGAAGGTGCGGCGCCGGCGCAGGACGTCGAGGTCCGCTATGAAGGCCGGTTCGCCCGGGCCGGCCGTGTCGTCAGCCGGTCGCATCACGGTCGAGCTCGATGTAGAGGCGGGTGCCGTTGCGGCCCTTGGTGCGGCGGCGCACGGTGACCGTGCCCTGGATCTCCTTCGGGTGGTTCACGTGCGTGCCGCCGCAGGGGATGACGATGTCGCCGGAGCGCCAGACGAACACGTCGTGCGTGTCCGGCAGCGCAGTGACGACCGCCTCGGGGGAGGAGGCCAGCAGTGCCACCACCCGCTCCTGGATGACCGGCACGGCCTCGCTGGGGATGGAGCAGCCGAAGTCGAAGCGGGCGGAGCTGTCGCTGATGTGGCAGCCGCGGGTCGAGCGGGTCTGCCCGTTGGCCTCCAGGTACTCGCCGGTGGCGTGGAAGAGGAAGTGCGCGAGCGTGTGCATCTGCATGTTGCGGAAGCGCCGCTCCCAGTCGATCTCCATCGTCACGCTCTCGCCGACCGTGAGGGTGCACGGCTCGGCGAACTCGTGGCAGAAGACCGACTCCACCGTGGCGACTTCACCGTTGGGCAGCTGGAAGGGCCGGCCCCCGGCCTTCTGCACGTCCACCACGCGGGCGCCGTTGATCGTCCCCTGGTCGGCCACCTGCCCACCGGACTCGGCGTAGAACAGCGACCGGTCGAAGACCGCGAAGTGGCCGCTGACCGACAGCACGGTCGCGGTCGCGGTGGTGGCGTACGGGTCGTCGTGGTACAGCTGGTGCGTGGGAGGACAGGAGCTCCACAGGGCTGCTTCCATCATGGCGTTGACTTCTCTCCGCAGTTCAAGAGCGTGGTGCCGTACAGTTCGCCGCGGTCGGCGAAGAAGGTCAGGATCTCCCCGTCCGCGCCCGGCTGCCCGGTGCCGCCGGCCCCGGTGAGCCGCACCAGGTCCGCGGCCAGGCGCTGGGCACCCACGTAGCACACGCCGGACGAGCCGCCGACGCTGATGCCGCGGGTGCACAGCTGCCGCACACCGGCGCAGGCCTCGTCGTCCGACACGCGGTAGACACCGGCCACCCGGGAGCGGGCGGCCTCGATCACGGCGGGGATGCGGTTCTGGTTGCCCGTGCCGCGCAGGATACTCGGTGCGGGCTCGCCGCCGAAGGTGATCGAGCCGTGCCGGTCGGCCACGTACGAGGGAACGCCCTTGCCGTCGAGCATCGCCGACAAGGCCGAGAAGTGACCGCCGCTGCCCACGCAGAAGATGCCGGCGACGATGCGGGAGAAGTCCAGGGTGCGCATCAGGTGCGGCACCACCCAGCGGGTGTAGACCTCGGGGTTGAGCGGGCTGTCGTTCTGGTTCGTCCAGTAGAACTCGGGGTGCTGCTCCAGCATCGACTGCAGCAGGTCGTCACGGGCCTGCTGGGTGCCCAGGACCGGGTGCGGACGCTCGATCAGGTGCACGGTGGCGCCGGCCAGTTCTATCTTCAGCCGGGTGACCTCGGGTATGCCCGGGTCGGACACCAGGTGGACCGGGTGCCCGAGCATCCGGCCCGCGACCGCCAGGCCCAGGCCCAGCGAGCCCGAGGTGGACTCGATCACCGGCTGGCCCTCGGCGAGCAGCCCGCGCTCGCGGGCCAGGAGCAGCAGGCCCAGGCCCAGGATCGACTTGAAGCTGGTCTCGGTGGCCGGGCTGCCGTGCACGGCACGCAGCCGCAGGCCCTGGGCCAGGGGGCCGGCGTCCAGGGTGGTGAGCCGGCCGAGCTCGTCTATGACCTCGTACGGGTCGCGGTACGGGGGGTGATTCACTTGCGGCCTTCCAGGAGGTTCTTGGCCCAGAAGATGGAAACGAGCAGGATCGCGATTCCCGCCATCTGGACCAGGCTCAGGTGCTGGTCGAACAGGGCGAATCCGTAGACGGCCGCAGCCACCGGCTGCAGCAGGACGAAGAGGGCGGCGAGCTGCAGCGGCAGGAACTTCACCGCGTGCGCCATGAGCGTCTGGCCGAAGACCTGCGAGGTCACGGCCAGGGCGATGAGCACCAGCCAGCCCTTGGCGCTGGTGGGCAGGAGCTTCTCGTCGAGCACGGCCGCCACCGCGAAGCAGGCGATCGCGCACACCAGGCTCAGGCCCGCCATGATGCGGGTGGCCTCGTGGCGCTCGCGCAGGCCCTTGGCCACGACGAGGAACAGCGCGTAGAACACCGCCGTGCCCAGGGCCAGCAGGTCGCCGCGCAGGTGCTTCGGGTCCAGGCCGGTGCCGAGGATGACGAGGACGTACAGACCGGCCAGGGCCAGCAGCGCGGGGAAGGCCAGCTTCCACGGCAGCCGGTCGCCGAAGAGGAAGAAGGCCAGCGGCGCGATGATGAACGGCACCAGGTTGGCCAGGAGGTTGGCCTCGGCGAGCGAGGTGTAGAGGAAGGAGATGTTCCACAGGCACAGGTCGGCCGCCAGGAACAGCCCGCCCAGCGCCGTGATCAGCTGGTCGCGCATGCCGATCCGGGTCCGCTGCGGGGCCGCGCCCGCCTCGCCCTTGCCGCGCCGCGCCATCCCCATCGACATGCCCAGCAGCAGGGGCACGGCGAACAGCGAGCGGTACGCACCGGTGGCCACCGGCCCGACCTCGCTGACCCGTACGAAGACCCCGCCCAGCGCCAGGCAGCACACGGCCGCGAGGACCATCAGCTGGTGGCGGGCGCCCTTGAAGGGGGACGCCTTGGGGGTCTGCGCGGTCTGCGGGACGCCGCCGGTGTCCTCCGGGGCGTGGCCGGGGTTCGGTGACGCGGTGACGCGGCTCATGGACGCTTCGCTTCCTTCAGGGTGTACGTGCTGCCGGTGTAGCCGAGGTCGTCCAGGGCACGGCGGCACTGCGCGACGCGCTCGTCGTGCTCGCCGTCGTGCCGGGAGAAGATCAGGCCGGCCAGCGTGCCGCTGTGGGCCACGCAGATGCCCAGCGCGCCGAACTCCTCCTTGAGGCCCTGCAGGTCCTCCAGGGACTTCTTCGGCAGGCGGTCGTTGTGCAGCTCGGCGCTGTGCGTGGCGATCCGGGCGGCGGCCGCGCCGTCGTCGGCGCGCAGCGCCGCGTCCAGCTCGGCGAACAGCTGCTCGTAGACGCGGGCCTTGCCGGCGTCCTCCGGCACCTCCCGGTGGAACTCCTCGGTGCGGACGAAGCCGCCCTCGTCGACGCCGACGATGGTCCACCGGAGGTCCGTCTCGTACGTCGCCAGCAGCGTCTGGGAGCGCTGGGCGCACGCCGCGACGCCGGGGTGCAGCAGGTAGTCGCCGTACTCCAGGCGGCGGGCCACCGACAGGGCCAGGGCGTGCGCCACCGGCTCGGGGGTGTCGGGGTAGGCCTCGGCGACGCACAGCAGGGCGGTGGCCAGGATGTCGGCGGTCGAGCTCGCATGGCCCTTGGCCACCGGAATGTTGGAGTCGATCTCGATGGTGCCGCCGTGGGCCGGCTGCCGCAGGTCGGTGCCGAGCAATTCATAGGCGCGCAGCGCCTTGACGCGATCGGCGGGGCTGACGGTCAGGGCGGTGGCCGGGGCATTTCCGGTGCGTTGCAACCGGGCACGGCAACGGAGTTCCTCGACCGGTGCGGTGAAGAGAAAGTGTTCAAATCCACTCGGCCCGAGGGTGTAACCCTGGAGTATTTCTCCGAAGGCGCCGTGGATCGTGCGAGCGATCGGGGCGGACATGGAGAAGTTGTACCCGGCGTTGATCAGTGGTGACAACCCCAAGAATTCCTTTCGCCTTGCATAATGGCGAATTGGGGGGAGGGAAATGTCCGTTGTCGGCGGCACCGTGCGGGCCGTGATCGTGCGATGTGTGGCGGTTTGCGGGGGCCGCTCGGCGGGGGCCCGCCGGGCACGGTGCGCGGACGGCCGGTATCAGCGGTTGTCGACGGGGCGTCAACTCCGTACGTTTGGCGCATGATCGAGGCCCGCCATCTCCGTGTTCTGCGAGCCGTCGCACAGTCCGGCTCCCTCACCGCGGCCGCCCGTGCGCTGGGCTGCAGCCAACCCGCGGTCAGTCAGCAGATAAAGGCGCTGGAGAATTCCGTGCAGACGCCGCTGCTCGCCCGTACGGGCCGTTCCGTGCGCCTTACCGAGGCCGGAGAAATTCTGGTCCGGCATGCCACGGGAATCCTTGCCGGACTCGCCGCGGCGGAGGAGGAGGTGGCGAATATCGTGGGTCTGCGCACCGGCCGCGTCCGGCTCGCGTCCTTCCTCAGCGGCACCTCGGAACTGCTGCCCTCGGCGCTCGCGGCGTTGCGCGCCAAGTGGCCGAATATCGATGTTTCCTTCACCGAGGCCGCACCGCCGCGCGCGGTCGAGATGCTGCGCGGCGGCGACTGCGAGATCGCCCTCGCCTTCCACTATCCCGGCATCTCCCGGGGCGACGGCGACGACCCGTGGGACGGCCTGGTCGTCCGTCCGCTGCTGAGCGACCGGCTGGTGATCCTCGCCCCCGCGCAGCACGCGCTCGCCGCGGAGCGGGAGACGGAGCTGGCCGCCCTCGCGGCCGAGTCCTGGGTGGCCGGCTGCCCCAGCTGCAGCCGGCATTTGGTGGAGATGTGCGAGGCCGAGGGCTTCTCGCCGCGGATCGACCTCGTCACCGACGACTACCTGGCGGTCATCGCGCTGGTGGGGGCGGGGCTGGGCATCGCCACCCTGCCCGAGATGGCCTTCGACGCCTCGACGGAGACGGTGCGGCGACTGGACCTGGAGCCGGCCGTGCACCGGGAGATCGTGGCGCTGACGCTGCCGGAGTACCGCTCCGTCCCGGCGGTGGGCGCGATGCTGGGGGAGCTGGAGGTGGCGGCCCGGTCCTTCGGAAAGGCGCGGGCCGCCTGCTGAAGACCCCTCGCAGGGGCGGTTTCAGGCCAGCGGACGGTAGGCGGTCAGCGTGACGGACAGCGTGACCTCGCACGTCGGCGGCAGCGCGGCGACGCGCCGCGCCAGCTCCTCGCCCGCCAGGTGCCGGGCGTTGGGGCCCATGCCCACGAGCAGGGCCAGGGCGGCGTGGTCGAGCGTCATCGGCGAGGTCAGCCGCTCGGAGACCGCCACCGAGAAGTACGGCGAGAGCCGGTCGGCCAGCCGCTCCTCCTTGCGCTCGTCGACCCGCATCAGCCCCAGCGCACCGGTCAGCTCCTGCAGGTGCCCGGGCTCGGGGGTGACGACCAGCAGGACGCCGCGGGGGTCGAGGATCCGCCGCAGCTCCGGGCCGTTGCGCGGGGCGAAGGTGTTGAGCACCACCCCGGCCGCGCCGTCGCGCAGCGGCAGTTCGCGCCAGGCGTCGGCCACCACCGCACCGATGCGCGGGTGCGCGCGCGCCGCGCGGCGGGCGGCGAACTTCGACACGTCCAGCAGGACCCCGTCGGCGCCGGGGAACTCCTCCATGACCCGGGCCTGGTGGTGCCCGGTGCCGCCGCCGACGTCCACCACGCAGCCGGGCAGCGGCTCGGGTGCCGTACGGCGGGCCAGCGCGGCCAGCGCCGCGGAGAGCGGGGCGTAGTGGCCGGCGTCCAGGAACGCGGCACGGGCCGCGACCATCTCCTGGCTGTCGGCGCTGTGCGCGGACGCGTGGGGCAGGAGGTTGACGTAGCCCTGCTTGGCCACGTCGAAGCTGTGGCCCGCCGGGCAGACCAGGCTGCGCTCGCGCAGCGACGTCTCACCGCGGCAGTGGGGGCAACGCAAGTACTGCGCGACTGTGTTCAGCATGGGGACCGTTCGTTCGCTTCGGTGCTGGGGGTGCCTCGGCGTGCGCCGCGCCCGCCGGGCGCATCAGCCCCGCGGGCGCAGGCCGGCGAGCACGAGGTCGACGAGGGAGTCGGTGAAGGCGTGGGACAGCGGCTGGTTGCGCATCAGCCAGCGCTGGGCGAAGGGGGCCAGGAGCGCCTCCGCGGCCAGGCGGGCGTCGCACCCGGGGTCTGCCTGGCCGCACGCCTGGGCGGCGCGGATCCGCTCGGCGTAGGCCCGGGCGCCGGGTTCGAGCACCTTGGCCGTGAAACCGGCGGCGAGTTCGGCGTCGTCGGCCATGGCCACGTACAGGGCGCGGTACGGCGCGTGGAAGCCGGGGTCGGCGAACTCGTCGACCGTCGCGCGCAGCACCGTCTTCAGATCGGCCGCGAGGTCGCCGGTGTCGGGCAGCGCCCACTCGCCGGCCACCATGGTCTCGGTGAACGCGTCCAGCAGCACCGCCCCCTTGGACGGCCACCAGCGGTAGATCGTCTGCTTGCCCACCCCCGCGCGGGCCGCGATGCCCTCGACGGTGAGCCTGTCGTAACCGGATTCGGCCACCAGCGACAGGGCGGCTTCGCAGATCGCCAGACGCGAGCGCTGGGAGCGGCGCGTGGCGTCGGGGGCATGCTTGTCGGCCATGGCGGGCAGTCTAATGGCAGTCGAGTCGAGACGTATCGTTCCGTTGGTGTGGTACCGCTCGCGAGGCCCTTGTCGCACAGTGCGTGTCATTGGGTCTAACGGGCGTTTTTGTCACTAGAATTGCCTGATGTACACCGCCAGCACGTTCCCCGGAGGGGTGATCCGGTGAACCGGTCCGAGGCCGCAGACGAGCAATGGGAGGGGCTGGCCGAGGTCGTGCCGCTGAGGGGGCACCAGCCATGGCCGTCCTGGCCCGATCACAGGGCACTGCCCGAGGAGGAACCCCAGGAGAACCGACGGCGCATGGTCGTGCTGCGCGTGCAGTTCTTCGCGGACGCGCGCGAGGTCGCCGAGTACCTGATCGAGCGGGTGCCGGTGCTGCTCGACCTGACCGGCGCCGAGCCGGAGATCGCCAAGCGCATCCTGGACTTCGCCAGCGGCGTCGTCTTCGGGCTGGGCAGCGCGATGCACCGCGTCGACAGCAACGTCTTCCTGCTCACGCCCGAAGGGACCGAGGTGGCCCCCGGGTACCCCGATCGTAGGAAGGGCGGAGGGCTGAAACGGTTTGGCTGACCGGGGCCCGCCTACGGTCCCCGGCATGGACGCCCCCACCCCGCCCCAGCGCCCCGCCGTGACCGAACTGCGGCTCTCCGCCTTCAAGTCCCACCGGGGCGCCGTCTTCCCGCTCGGGCCGCTCACCCTCTTCCGGGGCGGCAGCGGCACGGGGAAGTCCAGCGCCCTGCAGGCGTACGAGGCGCTGGCCCGGCTGGCCGGCGGCGACACCCTGGCCGAGGCGTTCGCGCCGGTGCCCGGGGGACCGCAGGCGTGCGTGCCGCAGCAGGCCCGGCCCGACGCGCAGGGCCGGCGCGGCTTCCGCATCGGCTGCACCGTCGAGGGCCCGGCCGGCCCGGTCCGGCTGGACGTCGCGGTGCAGGCCGAGCCCGAACTGCGCGTCGTCGGCGAGCGGCTGACCGGCGCCGGGCGCACCCTGCTGTCCACCGCGCTGCGCGACCCGGGCCTGCCCCGGGTGGAGGCGGCCTGGCACACGGCCGGCTCGGTGCCCGTGACCCGGGCGCCGCTGCCGGACGACCGGCTGGGCACGGCGCTGCTGCCGCTGCGCGTCGCGGGCAAGACCGCCGGGCAGCGGATGGTGCTGGAGGCGGCCGAGCAGGTGGTCCTCGCGCTGCGGTCCGTCTTCGCCTGCGACCCGCGGCCGGAGCTGATGCGGGCGCCGGTCGGCGCCCGCGACGGGCGGCTGCGCGGCGGCTGCGACAACGTTGCCGCGGTGCTCGGGCGCACCGGCAACGAGTGCGTCACCCGGCACGCGGCCCTGGTCGCGGCGGCGGGCGCCGGCTGCCGGGGCCCGGTGGCCGGGCTCAGCGCCGAGCACCTGACCGGCGGGTTCGTACGGGCCGTGCTGGAGCGGCACGGCGGGCCGGCCACGCCGCTGGAGCGGCTCGGCGACGGCGAGTTGCGCTACCTCGCCCTGTGCCTGGTGCTGCTGACCGGCCCCGGGGTGCTGGCGGTGGACCCGGTCGCCGAGGTGCTGCCGGCCCGGCAGGTGCTGACCGTCCTCGCGGACGGCCTCGACCGGTGCCTGGACGCCCGGCAGGCGAGGGAACTGCTGGAGCTCGCGGCCCGGATGTGCGAGCGGGGCCACATCCGGCTCGTGGCGACGGTGCGGGGGGAGGCGGCGCAGGCGGCGGGGGAGACCGGGGAGGCGTCGGTGGTAGACCTGGGGGCATGACCGCAACCCCCGACCTGCACGCCCTGCAGGAGCGCCTGGCCGCCTTCGCGGCGGCCCGCGACTGGCAGCCCTTCCACACCCCCAAGAACCTCGCCGCGGCGCTCAGCGTCGAGGCGTCGGAACTGCTGGAGATCTTCCAGTGGCTGACACCCGAGCAGTCGGCGCAGGTGATGGCCGACGCGCGGACCGCGGCGCGGGTCGAGGACGAGGTCGCGGACGTCCTGGCGTACCTGCTGCAGCTGTGCCGGGCACTGGGGATCGACGTGCTGGCCGCGCTGTCGGCGAAGATCGACCGCAACGAGCGGCGATTTCCGGTGCCGGGAACGGGGGACGACGGGGCGGCGGAGGGCCGTGATCGTCACTCTCCGGAGTGAGAAGGTTATCCACACCGTAACTTGTGTCCACAGATTTCTGAATTCCTCTGGCCTTTCGGTCCGTTGTTCATCACTCTGGGTAGTGAGAGAGGGTGGACGGAAAAGCATGGGGGACGGGCATGGAGGCTGTGCGGCTCATCGCCGCCACCAAACACGCGCTGGCGCGGACGGTTGCGCTGCACCGCGTGGAGGACATCGTCGCCGAGACCTGGCAGGCCCAGGCCCTGGCCGAGGCCATCGGCAGTCACATCGCGCTCCACGGGCCCGTGGAGGCCCGGGCGGCAGCCCTCGGCCTGAGCGAGGCCGGCGGCCGGGCCGCGCTGCGCACCGGCGGATCACGGGCCACGCAGCTCACCGAAGTGCGGGACCCCTGGGCGGCGTTGACGGAGCTCGCCGCGCTCTTCGGCGAGGTGGGCACGGCGCTCGTCGGCGTCGCCGGCGCCTGCGAGGAGGACGCCGTCTACTGGCAGTGCATAGAGGCCATCGACGCCGCCGACGAGACCGGCGACCGCATCGGCGGCCTCCTCAGACGCCTGGCCCTGCGAGCCCACGGCGGCGCGGCATGACCCCGGGGTGCGGGACAGCGTCGCTCTGCGGCTCCGCCGCGTGGGCGCGACATGCCACGGCGCCCCGTAGGGGCGCGGGGAACTGCGCGACAAGCCACGACGCGCCCGCAGACGAAGTGCCGTGCTGCGCCCGCCCCCCGGGGGGGGCGCGTCGGCCGCAGGCCGCCGCCGGATCCCCAGGAGCTCAGCCGGTGCCGGTGCCGGCGTCGGTGCCGCCATCGCCGGAGGCCTCCGGCGCGGCGCCCGGGCCGGCCTCCGGCCCGGCCGCACGCGAGCGGTCCGCCGACTGCAGGTCGGCGTCCAGCTGCGTCAGATCGGCGTTGAGCGCCGCCATCAGCTCCTCCATCTGCTGCAGCAGGCCCTTCGGCGCGGCCTGCCGCGGGGAACCGGCCTGGGCGGGCACGGCCTCGTCGGGCACGGCTTCCTGGGTCATGATGGCCTCCTCGGCCCTCGCCCTCCCGGTGCGGGCGGGCGGCATCGCGATCGTCGCCCCCGGCGGCGGACACCGGTGCGCGGGCCGGGCGGTCCGGCTCCGCCCGAGCCAACGACCACCGGCGGCGCCGGACACTGACCGGGCCCACCGGGCCGGGCCAAGTTCACCCGGCCGGAGTGAGCCGGGGCACGCGAAGGGCCGCCCATTGACGCCTGTTCGAAAGGAAGCCTCCCGATGGCCCTGCCCGCGGTTCCCCTCGCCACCGCCCTCGCGCGCGGACCGCTCGTGCTCGACGGCGGGCTGTCCAACCAACTGGCCGCCCAGGGCTGCGATCTGTCCGACGCCCTGTGGTCCGCCCGGCTGCTGGCCGACGGTCCCGCGCAGATCGAGGCGGCCCACGCCGCCTACCTCCGGGCCGGCGCCCAGGTCCTGATCACCGCCAGCTATCAGGCGACCTTCGAGGGCTTCGCCCGCCGGGGGCTCGCGCCGCAGGAGGCGGCGGCCCTGCTGCGGCGCAGCGTGGAACTGGCCCGCACGGCTGCGGCGCGCACCGAGCGCGAGGTGTGGGTGGCCGCCTCCGTCGGCCCCTACGGGGCCATGCTCGCCGACGGCAGCGAGTACCGCGGGCGCTACGGGCTGACCGTGGCCGAGCTGGAGCGCTTCCACCGGCCGCGCATCGAGGCCCTGGCCGGTGCCGGGCCGGACGCCCTGGCCCTGGAGACCGTCCCCGACACCGACGAGGCCCGCGCCCTGCTGCGGGCGGTGCGCGGCTCGGGGCTGCCCGTGTGGCTGTCGTACAGCGTGCGCGGCGAGCACACGCGCGCCGGGCAGCCGCTGCGGGAGGCCTTCGCGCTCGCTGCGGACGACGATCAGGTCGTGGCCGTCGGCGTCAACTGCTGCGCCCCCCAGGACGCCGCGCCCGCCGTCGAGCTCGCCGCCCGCGTCACCGGAAAACCGGTGGTGGTCTACCCCAACAGCGGGGAAGGCTGGGACGACCGCACCAGGCGCTGGCAGGGGAGTGGCACCTTCGACCCCGCCATGGTCGCCTCGTGGCAGGAGGCCGGCGCCCGGCTGATCGGCGGCTGCTGCCGCGTGGGCCCGGACCGCATCGCCGCATTGGCCGCCCTGCTGAAAGCACCTCCTTGCTGAAAAACCCGTAGGAATCCGGCCAAAGGTGAAGGGATAATCGAGCGCGTGTTCCTGACGATCAGTACCACCGGTACGCCCGACCAGCCCGCGACCGACCTCGGCTTCCTGCTGCACAAGCACCCCGGCAAGGCGCAGCAGTTCTCCACCTCCCACGGCACCGCCCACGTCCTGTACCCCGAGGCGGACGACGAGCGCTGCACGGCGGCCCTGCTGCTGGAGGTCGATCCCGTGGCGCTGGTCCGGCGCGGCAGGGCCGCGTCCCGGCACGGCCGCGGCGGCGCCCCCGACGCGGCCCTGGCGCAGTACGTCAACGACCGGCCCTACGCCGCCTCCTCGCTGCTCGCCGTCGCCATCGGCAGCGTCTTCTCCAGCGCCGTCAAGGGACAGTGCGCCGCCCGCCCCGAGCTGCCCGGCCGCACCCTGCCGCTGCGCATCGCGGTGCCCGCCCTGCCCGCCCGCGGCGGCGCGGAGCTCGTCCAGCGGCTGTTCGCCCCCCTGGGCTGGACCGTCACCGCCACCCCCGTGGCCCTGGACGAGCGCTTCCCCGAGTGGGGCGCATCGCGCTACGTCTCCCTCGTCCTCCAGGGCGAGCAGCGACTGTCCGACGCCCTGCGCCACCTCTACGTCCTGCTGCCGGTGCTCGACGACGCCAAGCACTACTGGGTCGCCCCCGACGAGGTGGACAAGCTGCTGCGCCTGGGGGAGGGCTGGCTGACCGGCCACCCCGAGCAGGGGCTGATCACCAGCCGCTACCTCGCCCGCCGCCGGTCCCTGACCCGCGACGCCCTCGACCGGCTGGCCCTCGCCCGGCTCGCCGAGGCCGACGACACCCGGGCCGAGGAGCTCGACAACGCCGTGGACGAGAGCGCCGACACCGACGAGCGGCCCGTGCCGCTGGCCGTCCGGCGCCGCGCGGCCATCACCGACGCCCTGCGCCGCGCCGGCGCGGCCCGGGTGCTCGACCTCGGCTGCGGCCAGGGCCAGCTCGTCGGCGACCTGCTGAAGGACCCGCGCTTCACCGAGATCGTCGGCCTCGACGTCTCGATGCGCGCCCTGCAGGAGGCCTCCCGCCGGCTGCGCACGGAGCGCATGACCGAGCGCCAGGCCGCCCGCGTCACCCTGCTGCAGGGCTCCCTCGCCTACACCGACCGCCGCCTGACCGGCTACGACGCGGCCGTGCTCAGCGAGGTGATCGAGCACGTCGACCCGCCGCGGCTGCCGGCCCTGGAGCACGCCGTCTTCGGCGCCGCCCGCCCCGCCACCGTCGTGGTCACCACGCCCAACGCGGAGTACAACGTCCGCTGGGAGACGCTGCCGGCCGGGCACGTGCGCCACCACGACCACCGCTTCGAGTGGAACCGCAAGGAGTTCCGCGACTGGGCGGCCCGGGTGGCCGAGCGCCACGGCTACGACGTCGCCTTCGAGCCCATAGGCCCCGACGACCCGGAGGTCGGACCGCCGACCCAGATGGCCGTCTTCCGTAAGCACTCCACCGCCACCACCGCCCCGACCCCCACCGCGAAGCAGGCGAAGACCGCATGACCGACACCAGCACCACCCCGCCGGCCTCCGCCGCGCCGCGCACGCCCCTGGCCGTGCCCGACCTGTCGCTCGTTGTCCTCGTCGGCGCCACCGGCTCCGGCAAGTCCACCTTCGCCGCCCGCCACTTCAAGCCCACCGAGACGGTTTCCAGCGACTTCTGCCGCGGCCTGGTCAGCGACGACGAGAACGACCAGAGCGCCAGCAAGGACGCCTTCGACGTCCTGCACTACATCGTCGGCAAGCGCCTGGCCGCGGGCCGGCTGACCGTCGTCGACGCCACCAACGTCCAGTCCGACGCCCGCAAGCAGCTCGTGGCGCTGGCCCGTGAGCACGACGTGCTGCCCGTCGCCATCGTCCTCGACATGCCCGAGGAGGTCTGCGCCGAGCGCAACGCCGCCCGCCCCGACCGTGCCGGCCTGCCCCGCCGCGTCATCCAGCGCCACCAGCGCGAGCTGCGCCGCTCGCTGCGCCACCTGGAGCGCGAGGGCTTCCGCAGGGTGCACGTCCTGCGCGGCACCGCCGCGGCCGAGGCCGCCGAGGTCGTCCGCGAGCGCCGCTTCAACGACCTGCGCCACCTGACCGGCCCCTTCGACATCATCGGCGACATCCACGGCTGCCGCTCCGAGCTGGAGGCCCTGCTCACTGCCCTCGGCTACGGTCTCGTCCGCGACGCGGCCGGCCGCCCGGTGGACGCCGTCCACCCCGAGGGCCGCACCGTCGTCTTCGTCGGCGACCTCGTCGACCGCGGCCCCGACAGCCCCGGCGTGCTGCGCCTGGCCATGGGCATGGTCGACGCCGGCCACGCCCTGTGCGTCCCGGGCAACCACGAGAACAAGCTCGGTCGTTACCTCGGCGGGCGCCAGGTCAAGGTCGCGCACGGCCTGGCCGAGACCATCGAGCAGCTGGAGCGCGAGGACGGGCGGGACCCGGCCTTCCGCGAGCGGGTGCGCGCCTTCATCGACTCGCTGGTCAGCCACTACGTCCTCGACGGCGGCGCGCTCGTCGTCTGCCACGCCGGCCTGCCCGAGAAGTACCACGGCCGCACCTCCGGCCGCGTCCGCTCCCACGCCCTGTACGGCGACACCACCGGCGAGACCGACGAGTTCGGCCTGCCCGTGCGCTACCCGTGGGCGGAGGACTATCGCGGCCGCGCCGCGGTCGTCTACGGCCACACCCCCACCCCGACGGCCACCTGGCTCAACAACACCATCTGCCTGGACACCGGTGCCGTCTTCGGCGGCCGGCTGACCGCGCTGCGCTGGCCGGAGCGCGAGCTGGTGGACGTGCCCGCCGAGCAGGTCTGGTACGAGCCGGTGCGCCCCCTGGCGTCCGAGGCCCCCGGCGGGGCCGACGGCCGCCCGCTGGACCTCGCCGACGTCGCCGGCCGCCGCGTCGTGGAGACCCGGCACCTGGGCCGCATCGCCGTGAAGGAGGAGAACGCCGCCGCTGCCCTGGAAGTCATGAGCCGTTTCGCGGTCGACCCGCGGGCGCTGGTGTACCTGCCGCCCACCATGGCACCCTGCGCCACCTCGAAGGAGGAGGGCTACCTGGAGCACCCCGCAGAGGCGTTCGCCGCCTACCGCGCCGACGGCGTACGGCAGGTGGTGTGCGAGGAGAAGCACATGGGCTCGCGCGCCGTGGTGCTGCTGTGCCGCGACGCCGACGCCGCCCACGAGCGCTTCGGCACCCACCCCGGCGTGCCCGGCGCCGTGTACACCCGCACGGGCCGGCCGTTCTTCGACGACACGGCCGTGACCGCCCGGCTCCTGGAACGGCTCGGCCGGTGCGCCGAGGACACCGGGCTGTGGGAGGAGCTGCAGACGGACTGGCTGCTGCTGGACGCCGAGCTCATGCCCTGGTCCCTCAAGGCCCAGGGACTGCTGCGCAGCCAGTACGCGGCCGTGGGCGCCGCCTCCGGCGCCGTCCTGCCCGAGGTGGTCGCCGCCCTGGAGGCCACCGCCGCCCGCGGCGTCGACGTCACCGGCCTCCTCGGCCGCCAGCGCGAGCGCGCCGCCGACGCGGCCGCCTTCACCGAGGCGTACCGCCGCTACTGCTGGACGGTCGCCGGCCCCGGCGACATCCGGCTGGCGCCGTTCCAGATCCTGGCGGCCCAGGGCCGCACCCTGGCCACCCTCCCGCACGACGAGCAGCTGGCCCTGATCGACCGGCTCGTCGCGCAGGACCCCCTGCTCCACCCGACGCGCCGCATCGTCGTCGACACGCACGACGAGGAGTCCGTCGCCGCCGGCACGCGCTGGTGGCTGGAGCTGACCGCGGAAGGCGGCGAAGGCATGGTCGTCAAGCCGCTCGGGGCGTACGTGCGCACCCCGGACGGCAAGCTCGTCCGGCCGGGCATCAAGTGCCGCGGCCGGGAGTACCTGCGGATCATCTACGGCCCGGAGTACACCCGCCCGGAGAACCTCTCCCGGCTGCGGATACGCCACCTGGGCCACAAGCGGTCGCTGGCCCTGCGCGAGTACGCCCTGGGCCTGGAGGCCCTGGACCGCCTCGCCACCGGCGAACCGCTGTGGCGCGTCCACGAGGCGGTCTTCGCCATCCTGGCCCTGGAATCGGAGCCGGTGGACCCGCGCCTGTAGCCCCTCAAACGGCGGGCGGGGGGGTTCGCCCCGCCCGGCGTTTGAGGACACCGGGCGAAGCCCGGTCCGGGGGTCCGGGGGCTTGCCCCCGGGAAACGGTGAAAGGGCGGGGCGGGGGACAGCGCCGCAGGCTCACCCCAGTGGCATCGCGTGAACCGGCCCCCCACGGGCCAGGATGGAAGGATGGGATTCCACGTCGATTCCGAGGCCGGCCGCCTGCACCGCGTCATCCTGCACCGCCCCGACCTGGAGCTGAAGCGCCTGACCCCGTCCAACAAGGACGCCCTTCTCTTCGACGACCTGCTGTGGGTGCGCCGCGCCCGCGCCGAGCACGACGGTTTCGCCGACGTGCTGCGCGAGCGCGGCGTGGAGGTGCATCTGTTCCAGGACCTGCTGGAGGAGAGCCTGCGCCTGCCGGCGGCCCGGGGCCTGGTGCTGCAGCGGGTGTTCCACGAGAGGGAGTACGGTCCGCTGGCCACGGATCATCTGCGGGCCGCGTTCGAGGGGATGCCGGCGGGGGAGCTGGCGTCGTGGCTGATCGGTGGCATGACGAAGCGGGAGTTCCTGGAGCGGCATCCGGAGCCGGTCTCGGTGCGCTTCCATGTGATGGATCTGGACGATTTCCTGCTCAATCCGTTGCCGAACCATCTGTTCACCCGGGACACCTCGGCCTGGGTGTACGACGGGGTGTGCATCAACGCGATGCGCTGGCCCGCGCGTTGGCACGAGACGGTGCACTACGAGGCGGTGTACCGGCATCATCCGCTCTTCGCTCAGGGCGGCTTCCACGTGTGGAGCGAGGGCCAGTCGGCGTACCCGTCGACGATCGAGGGCGGGGACGTGCTGGTGATCGGCAATGGGGCGGTGCTGATAGGGATGAGCGAGCGCACCACGCCGCAGGCGGTGGAGATGCTCGCCCACCGGTTGTTCTCCACGGGTTCGGCCCGCACGATCGTGGCCCTGGACATGCCGAAGGCGCGGGCGTTCATGCACCTGGACACGGTGATGACGATGGTGGACGGGGACACGTTCACCCAGTACGCGGGGCTGGGGACGCTGCGTTCGTACACGATCGAGCCGGGCGCGGCGGCCGGTGAGCTCAAGGTCACCGATCATCCGCCGGAGCACATGCACCGGGCGATCGCGGCGGCCCTGGGTCTGGACGGCATCCGGGTGCTCACCGCCCGGCAGGACGTGCACGCGGCCGAGCGCGAGCAGTGGGACGACGGCTGCAACGTGCTGGCGATAGAGCCGGGGGTGGTCGTCGCCTACGAGCGCAACGTGACCACCAATACGCATCTGCGCAAGCACGGCATCGAGGTGATCACGATTCCGGGGAGCGAGCTGGGTCGTGGTCGCGGTGGGCCGCGCTGTATGAGTTGTCCGGTGGAGCGGGATCCGGTGCCGGGACTTTAGGGGCCCGGCGGTACCGGGGGGCTGTCACCAGGGGAGGGTCTGCATAATAATGTGGAACGTTGAATATGTTTTCCATTGTGCCTTGTGCGCCGACGAACCGGGAGCCCCACCATGGCGACTGACCTCAAGGGCCGCCATCTCCTCAAGGAGACGGACCTCACCGCCGAAGAGTTCCACAGCCTGATCGAACTGGCCGCCGAGCTGAAGGCCGCCAGGCGGGCGGGCACCGAGGAGCGCCGGCTCGTGGGCCGCAACATCGCGCTGATCTTCGAGAAGACCTCCACCCGGACCCGCTGCGCCTTCGAGGTCGCCGCCGCCGACCAGGGCGCCCACACCACGTACCTCGATCCGGCGGGCTCCCAGGTCGGGCACAAGGAGTCGGTCCGCGACACCGCCCGGGTGCTGGGCCGGCTGTACGACGCCATCCAGTACCGGGGGCACGGCCAGGACGCCGTCGAGGAACTGGCCGCCTACGCCGGCGTCCCCGTCTACAACGGGCTCACCGACGAGTGGCACCCCACCCAGATGCTGGCCGACGTGCTGACCATGAGCGAGCACACCGCCAAGCCGCTGGAGCACGTCGCCTACGCCTACCTCGGCGACGCCCGCTACAACATGGGCAACTCCTACCTCGTCACCGGCGCCCTGCTCGGCATGGACGTACGGATCGTGGCCCCGGAGGACCTGTGGCCCGCCCCCGAGGTGGTGGCCCAGGCCCGCCGGCTCGCCGAGGCCAGCGGCGCCCGCATCACGCTGACCGCCGACGTCGCCGAGGGCGTGCGCGGCGCGGACTTCGTCGCCACCGACGTGTGGGTCTCGATGGGCGAGCCCAAGGAGGTCTGGGACGCGCGCATCGCCCTGCTCACCCCGTACGCGGTCACCATGGACGTGCTGCGGGCCACCGGCAACAAGGCCGTGAAGTTCCTGCACTGCCTGCCCGCCTTCCACGACCTGGGCACCTCGGTCGCCCGCGAGATCCACGAGCGGCACGGCCTGACCTCCCTCGAAGTGACCGACGAGGTCTTCGAGTCGGTCCACTCGCTGGTCTTCGAGCAGGCCGAGAACCGGATGCACACCATCAAGGCGGTGCTGGTGGCCACCCTCGGCCGCTGAGGAGGACCGCCGAGGGCTATCGCGGAGTCGTGACGGCGGTCACAAAGCGGTGATAGCTTCACCGGGCAGGCACCAGCCCCCCGGCTGAAGGAGGCCGTGCACATGAGTCCGTTCACCGGCTCCGCGTCCCGCACCCAGGAATGGCGGCACCTGCGCCTGTCCGTCGACGCCGGCGTCGCCACCGTCACCCTCGACCGGCCCGGCAGGCTCAACGCGCTGACCTTCGGCGCCTACGCCGACCTGCGCGACCTGGTGCCCGAACTCGCCCGCGACGGCTCCGTACGGGCCCTGGTGCTCGGCGGCGAGGGGCGCGGCTTCTGCTCCGGCGGTGACGTCGACGACATCATCGGCGCCACGCTGGGCATGGACACCGGCCGCCTACTGGAGTTCAACCGCATGACCGGCCAGGTGGTCAGGGCGCTGCGGGAGTGCCCGTTCCCCGTGGTCGCCGCCGTGCACGGGGTGGCCGCCGGGGCCGGCGCCGTCCTCGCCCTCGCCGCCGACTTCCGCATCGCCGACCCCACCGCCCGCTTCGTCTTCCTCTTCACCAAGGTCGGCCTGTCCGGCGGCGACATGGGCGCCGCCTACCTGCTGCCCCGCGTCGTCGGCCTCGGCCACGCCACCCGCCTGCTCATGCTCGGCGAGCCCGTCGCCGCCCCCGAGGCCGAGCGCATCGGCCTGGTCAGCCGGCTGGTCGAGGAGGGCGGCGCCGACACCGCCGCCCGTACCCTCGCCCGGCACCTGGCCACGGGTCCCGCCCTCGCCCACGCCCAGACCAAGGCCCTGCTGACCGCCGAACTCGACATGCCGCTCGCCGCCTCCCTCGAACTGGACGCCGCCACCCAGGCGCTGCTGATGACCGGCGCCGACTACGCCGAGTTCCACGCGGCCTTCCGCGCGAAGCGCCCGCCGGAGTGGCAGGGGCGGTGACCGCCGTGCCCGCGGTCACCGCCGCCCGCATCGCCGTCATCGGCGGCGGCCCCGGCGGCCTGTACGCCGCCGTCCTCCTCAAACGCCTCGCCCCCGACCGCGAGGTCACGGTCTGGGAGCGCAACGCCCCCGACGACACCTTCGGCTTCGGCGTCGTCCTCTCCGACGAGACCCTCGGCGGCATCGGCAGCGCCGACCCGGACGTCCACGCGGCCCTCGCCCGGGAGATGGTGCGCTGGGACGCCATCGACGTCGTCCACCGCGGCCGCACCCTCACCTGCGGCGGCCACGGCTTCGCCGCCCTCGGCCGCCACCGGCTGCTGCACCTGCTGCACGAGCGCTGCCGCGCCCTCGGCGTGACGCTGCGCTTTCGCACCCCGGCCCCGCCGGCCGCCGAACTCGCCCGCACGCACGACCTCGTCATCGCCGCCGACGGCGTCAACAGCCGCACTCGCGACGCCCACCGGGCACACTTCCGCCCCACCGTCACCACGCACCGCTGCCGCTACATCTGGCTCGCCGCCGACCTGGCGCTCGACGCCTTCCGCTTCGAGATCGCCGAGACCCCCCACGGGGTCATGCAACTGCACGCCTACCCCTACTCCCGCACCGCCGGCACCGTCATCGTCGAAATGCGCGAAGAGGTCTGGCGGCGCGCCGGCCTCGACCGCTGCGACGAGAAGAGCGCCCTCGACCAGTGCGCCGACCGCTTCGCCGCCACGCTCCGCGGCAGCCCCCTGCGCACCAACCACTCCGCCTGGACCGCCTTCCGCACCGTCGTGAACGCCCACTGGTCCCACGGCAACGTCGTCCTGCTCGGCGACGCGGCCCACACCGCCCACTTCTCCATCGGCTCCGGCACCAAGCTCGCCGTCGAGGACGCCGTCGCCCTCGCCGCCCACCTCGACCGCGCCCCCGACGTGCCCACGGCGCTGGCCGCCTACGAGGCCGAACGGCGCCCGGTCGTCGCCTCCACCCAGCGCGCCGCCCGCGCCAGCATGGAATGGTTCGAGAACCTCGCCGTCCACACCGGCGGCCCCCCGCACCGGTTCGCCTTCGACCTCCTCACCCGCAGCCGCCGCGTCACCCACGACAACCTCCGCCTGCGCGATGCCGCCTTCGTCGCCGCCGTCGAGGACGAGGTCGGCGTCCCGCCCGGCACGCCCCCGATGTTCACCCCCTTCCGGCTGCGCGGCCTGACCTTGCGCAACCGCGTCGTCGTCTCCCCGATGGACATGTACTGCGCCACCGACGGCACCCCCGGCGACTTCCACCTCGTCCACCTCGGCGCCCGGGCGCTCGGGGGAGCGGGCCTGGTGATGACCGAAATGGTCTGCGTCAGCCCCACCGGCCGCATCACCCCCGGCTGCACCGGGATGTACACGCCCGAACACGAGCGCGCCTGGGCCCGCATCACCGCATTCGTCCACGACCGGGCCCCCGGCACCGCCCTCGGCATCCAGCTCGGCCACTCCGGCCGCAAGGGCTCCACCCGCCTGATGTGGGAGGGCATCGACCAGCCCCTTCCCCACGGCAACTGGCCCCTCGTCGCCGCCTCGCCGCTGCCCTACCGGCCCGGCGTCAACCAGACCCCGCACGCCCTGACCGCGAGCGGCCTCGCGGAAATACGGCAGCAGTTCGTACGCTCCGCCGAGGCCGCCGCCCGCGCCGGCTTCGACCTCCTCGAACTGCACTGCGCCCACGGCTACCTGCTCTCCGGCTTCCTCTCCCCCCTCACCAACCACCGCGACGACGCCTACGGCGGCGACCTGGCGGGCCGGCTGCGCTACCCCCTGGAG
Organism: Streptomyces luteosporeus; assembly: GCF_039532865.1. NCBI lineage: Bacteria > Bacillati > Actinomycetota > Actinomycetes > Kitasatosporales > Streptomycetaceae > Streptomyces > Streptomyces luteosporeus. The sequence continues at coordinate 52,291 of NZ_BAAASL010000004.1, read as the reverse complement.
GTCTTCGACGCCGTCCGCGCCGCCTGGCCAGCCGACCGGCCCATGACGGTGCGCATCTCCGCCACGGACTGGGCCGAGGGCGGCACCACCGCCGACGACGCGGTCGCCGTCGCCCGCGCCTTCGCCGCCCACGGGGCCGACGCCATCGACGTCTCGACGGGACAGGTCGTCCCCGACGAACGCCCGGACTTCGGCCGCTCGTACCAGACGCCGTACGCGGACCGCATCCGCAAGGAGGCGGGCGTCGCGGTGATCGCGGTCGGCGCCATCTCGTCGTGGGACGACGTCAACTCCCTGATCCTGGCGGGCCGGGCCGACCTGTGCGCCCTGGGCCGCCCCCACCTGTACGACCCCCACTGGACCCTGCACGCGGCGGCGGACCAGTCCTACACGGGCCCGGGCGCCCCCTGGCCCACCCCCTACCAGGCCGGCAGCCGCAAACCCCCAACGGGCCGCCGTGCGTGAGCCAGGCGCCGCCGGTTTGTGGGCAGGCGTTCCGCAGGGCGGAACGGGTGGGCACAAACCCGCCCACCGGCCCGCACCGGACCGCGCAGCTCAGCCCGCCGCAGGTGCACCCGCCATCACCGGCGCGACATACCGCGCCCCCGCATCCCGCAACCGCGCATGCAGCGCCCCGAACACCCGCGCCGCCCGCCCCCCGGGCCACTCCGGCGGCAGCAGCGCCACCGGCAGCCCCGGATCCGCGTACGGCAGCCGCCGCCACGAGTCGAGCGCCAGCAGGTAGTCGCGGTAGGCCTCCTCCGGGCGCGGCACGGCCTTGCGCCGCCCCCACCGCCGCAGCACCGGTTCGTGGGCGTCCAGGAACGCCCGGTGCTGTGCGGCGAGCGCTTCCAGGTCCCACCACCGGGCCACCGCCTCCGCCGTCGGCTCGAACCCCAGGTGGTGGCCGCGGAAGAGGTCCACGTACGCGTCCAGCCCCAGCCGCTGCAGCGTGTGCCGGGTCTCGTCGTGGACGTGGGCGGGGGCGATCCACACGCCGGGGGCGGCGGTGCCGAAGCCGAGCCGGGCCAGGCGGGAGCGCAGGAGGTGTCGTCTGTGGCGTTCCTCCTCGGGCACGGAGAAGACGGCCAGCAGCCACCCCTGTCCGGCGCGGGCCGTGGGGTGCCCGTAGATGCGCCGGTCGCCGTCCTCCAGCAGTTGCCGCCCGGCTTCGGACAGGCCGTAGCCGGCGGCGCCGCCGGCCGTGCGGTCGGCGACGAGCAGTCCGCGCCGCTTGAGCCGGGAGACGGCCGAGCGGACGGACGGCGAGTCGACGCCGACCGCGGCGAGCAGCCGGATGAGGGCGGCGATGGGCACGGGCCCGGCGGGGGCGCCGCCGGTGCCGCGTCCGTACGCGCCGTAGAAGGTGACGATGAGGGACCGAGGGGTGTGCTGGTCAGTCACGGGGAAACTGTAAAGGGCCCGGCGGGCCCCGAACGCAGCCGGAAACGCTGCAACTTGCCCGTGGGCGTGCGCGGCAGCGCGTCGAGGAACACGATCTCGCGAGGGCACTTGTAGGGAACGATCTCCTTTTTGGTGAACTCGCGCAGCGCGGTGACGGTCTCCGGTCCGCGCGGCACGCCCTCCCGCAGCACGACGTGCGCGACGACGACCTGGCCGCGCTCGGCGTCGGGCCGTCCCACGACGGCGGCCTCCAGGACGTCCGGGTGGCGCAGCAGCGCCTCCTCGACCTCGGGCCCGGCGATGTTGTACCCGGCCGAGACGATCATGTCGTCGGCGCGGGCCACGTAGTGGAAGTAGCCGTCGGCGTCGCGGACGTAGGTGTCGCCGGTGAGGTTCCAGCCGTCGCGCACGTACGCGCGCTGCCGTTCGTCGGCCAGGTAGCGGCAGCCGGTGGGGCCGCGCACGGCCAGCAGCCCGGGCCGGCCGTCGGGCACGTCGGCGCCGTCGGGGCCGACGACGCGGGCCTCGTAGCCGGGTACGGGCAGGCCGGTGGCGCCGGGGCGGATGCGCTCGTCGGCGGCGGAGATGAAGATGTGCAGCATCTCGGTGGCGCCGATGCCGTTGATCAGGTCCAGCCCGGTCGCGCGCCGCCAGTCGTGCCAGAGGGCGGCGGGCAGGTGCTCGCCGGCGGAGACGCATCTGCGCAGCGAGGAGACGTCGTGGCCGTCGAGGGCGCCGAGCATGGCGCGGTAGGCCGTGGGGGCGGTGAACAGGACGGAGACGCGGTGGCGCCCGATGTCGGCCAGCAGTTTCCGGGGGCCGCCCCAGTCGGTCAGCAGGGTGCGGGCGCCGGCGCGCAAGGGGAAGACGAGCAGTCCGCCGAGTCCGTAGGTGAAGCCCAGCGGCGGGCTGCCGGCGAAGACGTCGTCGGCGCGCGGGCGCAGCACGTGGGCCGAGAAGGTGTCGGCGATGGCCAGGACGTCGCGGTGGAAGTGCACGCAGCCCTTGGGCCGGCCGGTGGTGCCGGAGGTGAAGGCGATGAGCGCCACGTCGTCGGCGGAGGTGGCGAGGGCGGTGTGGGCGGCGGGCTTGCGCGCGGCCAGCCGCAGCAGGTCGTCGTCGGCGCCGGAGCCGTACAGCGTCGTCCTCAACTGCGGTATGCCGGCGGCCAGCAGGTCGTCGGCGGAGCGGGCGTCGCACAGCGCGTGCCGTACTCGGGCGAGCCGGCAGATGGTGGCCAGTTCGTGCGGGCGCTGGGCGGCCAGGACGGTGACCGCCACCGCGCCGGCCCTGAGCACCGCCAGCCAGCAGGCGGCCAGCCAGGGCGTGGTGGGGCCGCGCAGCAGCACCCGGTTGCCGGGCACGACGCCGAGGTCGTCGGTCAGCACGTGGGCGATGCGGTTCGCGTGCGCGCGCAGCAGTCCGTACGACCACACCGTGCCGGCGCCGCTCACGGTGGCGGCACGGTGGGCGCCGAGCCGGCCGATCGTGCCGTCCAGCAGCTCGGCCGCGCAGTTGAGGCGGTCGGGGTAGGGGAGCGGGGCGGCCCCGGGGCCGTCGCCGGCGCTGCGCAGCAGCGGCCACTGGTCGGCCGGGGGAAGGTGCTCGCGCGGAAAGGTGTCGATGTGGGCCGACGGCTTGAGCTCCATCGCGGATGTGCCCCCTCGCGCCGGAGGATTGGGAGGTGGACGGGGTCCTGAGGGGAGGTGGACGGGGGGTCTTGCCAGCGCCGTGGATCCACTGTCAGCGTAACGAGTCGGTGACGGCAGTCAACGGAGCGCGATAAGCCGCGTGGGAGAAGGGTGGGGTCGGATGGGCACACCGTTCACACTCGACGAGCAACAGCGCAAGTGGTGTGCCGAGGTGCGCCGGGTCGCCGCCGGCTCCTTGCGCCCCCTCGCCCGCGCCGGCACACCCGGCCGTGTCAACCGGCCCCTGCTCGCCGCCCTCGCCGAACACGGCCTCATCGCCCGGGCCCTGCCCGCCCACGGCCCCGTACGCGCCATGGACCTCGTCCTGCTGCGCGCGTCCCTGGCCCGCGAGTGCACCGAGGCCGAGACCGCCCTGGCCCTGCAGGCCCTGGGCATCCACCCCGTCCTGCGCGCCGGCACCGACGCCCAGCGCTCCCGCTGGCTGCCCGAGGTGGTCGCCGGCCGCGCCGTCGCGGCCTTCGCGCTCAGCGAGCCCGGCGCGGGCTCCGACGCCGCCGCCCTCGCCCTGCACGCCGCACCCGACGGCGACGGCTGGCGCCTGACCGGCGAGAAGTGCTGGATCTCCAACGCCCCCGAGGCCGACGTCCACACCGTCTTCGCCCGCACCGGCCCCGGGGCCGGTGCCCGCGGCGTCACCGCCTTCCTCGTCCCCGGCGACCGGCCCGGACTGGGCGGCGACCACCTCGACATGCTCGCCCCCCACCCCCTGGGCACGCTCACCTTCGACGGCGTACGCGTCGGCCCGCAGGACGTCGTCGGCGACGTGGGCGGCGGCTTCCGCATCGCCATGGCCACTTTGGACCTCTTCCGGCCCAGCGTCGGCGCCTTCGCCGTCGGCATGGCCCGCGCCGCGCTGGACGCGGCCCTCGCCCACGCCGCGGAGCGCCGGGCCTTCGGCGGGCCGCTGAAGGACCTGCAGGCCGTCTCCCACACCCTCGCCGAGATGGCCACCCGCACCGAGGCGGCCGCCCTCCTCGTCCTCGCGGCCGCCGCCGCGTACGACGCGGGCGAGCCCGGCGTCGCCCGCCGCTCCGCCATGGCCAAGCTCTTCGCCACCGAGACCGCCCAGTACGTCGTCGACGCGGCCGTGCAGATCCACGGGGCCCGCGCCCTGCGCCGCGGCCACCTCCTGGAGCACCTCTACCGCGAGGTGCGGGCACCGCGCGTGTACGAGGGGGCCACCGAGGTGCAGCGCACGATCATCGCGAAGGAGCTCTTCCGGTGAGCGGCGGCATCGAGCGCATCGACCCGGCAGGGCTGAGCCCGGCGCGCGGTTTCAGCCACGCGGTCGTGGCCACCGGCTCCCGCCTGGTCCTCCTGGCCGGCCAGACCGCCCTGGACGCCGGCGGCCGGATCGTGCCCGGCGACCTGGTGGCGCAGTTCGAGACGGCCCTGGCCAACCTGACGACCGCCCTGCGCGCCGCCGGCGGCGCGCCGCACCACCTGGCCCGGGTCACCGTCTACGCCACCGACGTCGCCGCCTACCGGGCGCGCTCCCGCGAACTGGGCGCCGTCTGGCGGCGCCTGGCCGGCCGCCACTACCCGGCCATGGCCGTCGTGGGCGTGGTGCGGCTGTGGGACGCCGAGGCGCTGGTGGAGCTCGACGGCCTCGCGGTCCTGCCGTGACGGTGGACCGGTGTACGGTGAGGAGCCGGCCGGCGGACCGGCCCGAGCGGACAGTACGGGGAACAGGGAGAGGTGGCGCTTCGATGGCTCCCCGGCGCGGCGCCGAAGCGGGCAGCGGCACGCCCACGGACACCGGCACGAAGACCGGCACGGACACCGGCACGCCGACCTTCACCGAACAGGCCCGGCGCCGCCAGATCATCGAGTGCACCATCGACCTGATCTCCACGCGCGGCTACCCCGCCACCTCCCTGGCGGCGATCGCCAAGGAGGCCGGCATCTCCAAGGCCGCCGTCCTCTACCACTTCTCCTCGAAGGACAACCTCACCCAGGCGACGTTCCAGCACGTGCTGGAGCGGTTCCGCGCCCACGTCACCGAGCGCGTCGAGCGCGAGAGCGACCCGCGGGCCGCGCTCGTCGCCTACGTCCGGGCGATGATCGGTTACCAGCAGGCCAACCGCCGCCACGTGCGCGTCATCACCGAGTTGCTGCTCGACGACAAGGGCGGCACCGAGTTGAAGACGCCCGGCTCCCACGACACCCACGGCCGCTGGCAGCACCTGGCCGGGCTGCTGGAAGCCGGCCGGCAGGCCGGCCGGCTGCGGGTGTCCGACACCCGCACCACGGCACTGGCCATCGGCGGCGCCATCGACAACGTCGTCTCGCACTGGCTCGTCCACCCCGACTACGACCTCGACGCCGCCGCCGACGAGCTCGTGACCTTCACCCTCGGCGCGGTCGGCGCCCGGGACTGACCCGGGCCGCCGCCGCAGCAGCATCAGCGCCGGGCGAAGTCCGGGGCGCGCTCGGGCCGCAGCCCCACCCCGCCGACGTACCCCAGCAGCGAGGGCAGCCCCGGCACGCGCCGCATCATCCGCAGCGGCACCGGCAGCCGGTCCGGGTCCAGCCCGGTCGTCAGGGCCGGGCGCAGCACCGCCTCGTGCTCGCTCACCTGTGCCTTCTGCACCGCCGCCGCGGGCATCAGCCGGCGCTTCTGCACCCGGGCCAGATCGCGTACGTCCACCCTCCCGGTGCGCAGCGGCCCCGCGAGGATCCGCGCGGCCGCGACCGCGTCCTGCACGGCGAGGTTGACGCCGACCCCGCCGGTGGGCGACATGATGTGCGCCGCGTCCCCGATGCACAGCAGCCCCGGCCGGTACCACTGCCGCAACCGTCCCATCGTCACCTCCAGCAGCTTGACGTCGTCCCACGAGGTGACCGCCTCCGTCACCTCCGGCCCCCAGCCGAAGAGTTCGCCGAGCCGGTCGCGGAACCACTGCACGCCCTGGGCGCGCAGCTGTGCGTCCGTACCCTTGGGGATGAGGTAGGAGGTCTGGTAGTACTCCCCGCGGTCCATCGTCGCCGCGAACTGGCGGCCTTCGGACCGCATGAAGATCCGTCCGTCCCGGGCACTGCCGGGCTGTGCGGGCACGCGCACCTGCCAGAGGTCCATGGGCACGTCGACGTACTCGGGCCGCAGCCCCGCGGCCTCGCGCACCAGCGAGTCCCGCCCGTCACAGGCGACGACGAGCGCCGCCGCGAGCTCCCCGGGCTCCCCGTGCTCGTCGGTGTACCGCACACCGGTCACCCGCCCGCCCTCGGTGAGCAGCCCGGTCACGGCGCTGCTCATGCGCAACGTGAACGAGGGCTCCTCGGCGGCGGCCTCGGCGAGCAGATCGAGGAAGTCCCACTGCGGAACCATCGCGATGTAGTTGCGCGGGCCGGGGATGCGCCGGAAGTCGCTGAGCGTCAGGGCGGTACCGCCGATGTGCATCCGCACCTCGCCCAGCCGGGTGGCGGGCAGCCGGTCGAACCGCTCGCCCAGCCCGAGTTCGTCCAGCAGCCGCAGGGTGGACGGGTGGACGGTGTCCCCCCGGAAGTCGCGCAGGAAGTCCTTGTGCTTCTCCAGCACGGTCACCCCGACCCCGGCCCGCGCGAGCAACAACCCCAGCATCACCCCGGCCGGCCCACCGCCCACGACGGCGCACGTCGTGCGTTCCATGTCCCGCCCCTCCCGTTGCGTCTGACCGCACGGTCAATTGTCTGACCGATCGGTCAGGAGTGTACGCACGCCCCTCCCGGAAACGCCAACGGCCCCCGTGCCCGGGGCGATGAACCCGGGGCGCGGGGGCCGCTTCAGTTTCTGTTGTCAGTCGGTGACGTCGACGGCGTAACCGCGTGCGAGCCCGTCCAGGCCGTGGTCGTGGATACGTCGCTTCGGACGGTCCCTCAGATGTCGCGGAAGGTCTCGATCTGGGCGCCCACGGAGTTCAGGCGCTCGGCCAGGTCCTCGTAGCCGCGGTTGATGACGTAGACGTTGCGCAGCACCGAGGTGCCCTCGGCGGCCATCATCGCCAGCAGGACCACCACGGCCGGCCGCAGCGCGGGCGGGCACATCATCTCGGCGGAACGCCAGCGGGTGGGGCCCTCCACCAGGACCCGGTGCGGGTCGAGGAGCTTGACGTCCGCACCGAGGCGGTTGAGGTCGGTGAGGTAGATGGCGCGGTTGTCGTAGACCCAGTCGTGAATGAGGGTCTGGCCCTGGGCGGAGGCGGCGATGGCCGCGAAGAACGGGACGTTGTCGATGTTCAGGCCCGGGAACGGCATCGGGTGGATCTTGTCGATCGGCGCCCGCAGCTTCGACGGCCGCACCGTGAGGTCCAGCAGCCGCGTACGGCCGTTGTCCGCCCGGTACTCGGCGCTGCGCTCGTGGTCCAGGCCCATCTCCTCGAGCACCGCCAGCTCGATCTCCATGAACTCGATCGGCACCCGGCGGATCGTCAGCTCCGACTCGGTCACCACGGCCGCGGCCAGCAGGCTCATGGCCTCCACCGGGTCCTCGGAGGGCGCGTAGTCCACGTCGCGGTCGATGGTGGCCACGCCGTGCACCGTGAGCGTCGTGGTGCCCACGCCCTCCACCCGTACGCCCAGCTCCTCCAGGAAGAAGCACAGGTCCTGGACCATGTAGTTGGAGCTGGCGTTGCGGATGACGGTCACGCCGTCGTGCCGGGCGGCGGCCAGCAGGGCGTTCTCGGTCACGGTGTCGCCGCGCTCGGTCAGCACGATGGCCCGCACGGGGGCGACGGAACGATCCACCTGCGCGTGGTACATGCCGTCCGTGGCCGTGATCTCCAGCCCGAAGTGGCGCAGCGCCGTCAGGTGGGGCTGGACGGTACGGGTGCCCAGGTCGCAGCCGCCCGCGTAGGGGATCTTGAACAGGTCCATCCGGTGCAGCAGCGGCCCCAGGAACATGATCACACTACGGGTGCGCCGCGCCGCCTCCAGATCCATGGCGGCCAGGTCCAGCTCGGCCGGCGGCACGATCTCCAGGTCGTTGCCGTCGTTGATCCAGCGGTGGCGCACGCCGATGCTGCCGAGCACTTCGAGGATCCGGTAGACCTCCTCGATCCGCGCCACGCGCCGCAGCGTCGTGCGGCCGGCGTTCAGGAGCGTCGCGCACAGCAGGGCCACACAGGCGTTCTTGCTGGTCTTGACGTCGATGGCCCCGGACAGCCGGCGCCCGCCGACCACCCGCAGATGCATCGGCCCCGCGTACCCGAGCGAGACGATCTCGCTGTCGAGCGCCTCACCGATACGGGCGATCATATCAAGGCTGATGTTCTGATTTCCCCGCTCAATGCGGTTCACAGCACTCTGGCTGGTGCCGAGAGCGTCCGCAAGCTGCGACTGAGTCCAGCCACGGTGCTGGCGGGCATCGCGGATGAGCTTGCCGATGCGGCCGAGGTAGGCGTCTGTCATAAGCAGACCGTATCTCAGATATGAGATTTGTGCCGCGCACGCCATGGGTCCTCCACCCCTTCTTCGGCTATCCGGAGGCAGGGGAAGGAATGCGCGGAAGACGGCAGGGTTTGCGAAGACGTGGCGAGGGGGGCTCCCGCCCGGCGGGCCCTGCCCGGCCGCGTCGGCCGGCGGGGCCGGGCCCGCCGGCTGCAGGGACCGGGGCCGGCCCGGTCAGTTCGGCGCCGCCTCCACCAGGGAGAAGCCGATGTGCGGCGGGAGGGGGACGACGTCCGTGACCGTCAGGCCCGCGGCCGCGCACAGCTGGTCGAAGTCGGCCCGGGTGCGTTCGCGGCCGCCCACGAGGACCTGCATCTGCAGGTCCTTCAGGTACGGGTCGAGTTCCGCGGCGTCGTCCGGAGCCGCCCGGTCCGGCAGGACCACCTCGACGATCAGCACCCGGCCGTGCGCCGGCATGGCGGCGCGGCAGTTGCGCAGGATGGTGGTGGCGTCTTCGTCGTCCCAGTTGTGCAGGACGCTCTTGATGAGGAACAGGTCGGCGCCCTGCGGCAGGCTCGCCAGGAAGTCGCCGGTGGCGACCGTGGCCCGGCCGTCGAGGCCGGCGGCCTTGAAGGTGTCCGCGGCCTGGGCCGCGCCCTCGACGGTTTCGAACACCACCCCCTTGAGTGCCGGGTGGTGGGCGAGGACGGCGGCCAGGAGCGTTCCGTCGCCGCCGCCGACGTCCATGACCGTGCGGAACCGGCCGAAGTCGTACGCCCCGGGCAGCGTCTGCGCCGTGCGGTGGGTCTCCTGGCTCATGGCCGCGTTGAAGACGGCCGACAGTTCCGGCTCCCCGGCCAGGTACTGGTACAGCGGTACGCCGAAGTGCTCCTCGAAGGCCGTGCGACCGCTGCGCAGGCTGGACTCCAGCCGGGTCCACGGCTGCAGCGTCTGCGGCGCGGTGTGGAAGCGCGCGAAGTCGTACAGCGAGTCGGGGTGGTCCTTGCGCAGCAGCGCGCCGGCCGGGGCGAGCGCGAAGGTGCCGGGGGAGGGCTCCGTACACAGCCCGAGGCTCGCCAGGGCCCGCAGCAGGCGGGTCATCTGCCGTGGTGGGAAGCCGTGCCTGCGGCCGAGGTCCTCGGCCCGTGCCGTGCCGTCGCCGATGGCGTCGGGAAGGCCCAGTCTCACGGCCAGGGCCACCGTCTCGGTGGCGCGTGCGCCGAAGACCCACTGCATGATCGCGCGGCGGCCGTCGTGTTCCGGGCCTGCGGTGCCTAAGCCTGCGGATTCCGTCATGCCTGTTCTCTCCTCTTCTGGAAGAGTCCGGTCCGGATTGCTGCTTGATCCTCTCCGCGGGCGCGAGCCGGAGTCAACCGGAAGAAAGGCCCGTAAATGGGGCGTCGCGCCCCGCACGGCCCATCCGGGCATGACCGCGAGGCCGCCATGTACTAGAGTTATCTCGACATCGAGATATTTGCCGAGAGGCGTACCGCTGACGCTCCAGTAAGGCGAGCCTAACTAAGGCTCACCTTAGCGGATCAGCGCGGCGTGTGAGCGGCAGGATGGCCGCAGTACGCGATTTCATGCATGAAGGAGACTGTCGTGTCGGCGAACAGCTTCGACGCCCGCAGCACGCTGCAGGTGGGCGACGAGTCGTACGAGATCTTCCGGCTGGACAAGGTCGAGGGCTCCGCGCGCCTTCCCTACAGCCTGAAGGTGCTGCTGGAGAACCTGCTCCGCACCGAGGACGGCGCGAACATCACCGCCGACCACATCCGCGCGCTCGGCGGCTGGGACTCCCAGGCCCAGCCGAGCCAGGAGATCCAGTTCACGCCGGCCCGCGTGATCATGCAGGACTTCACCGGCGTCCCCTGCGTCGTCGACCTCGCCACCATGCGCGAGGCCGTCAAGGAGCTCGGCGGCGACCCGGCGAAGATCAACCCGCTGGCCCCGGCCGAGCTGGTCATCGACCACTCCGTCATCGCCGACAAGTTCGGCACCCCGGACGCCTTCGGCCAGAACGTCGAGCTGGAGTACGGCCGCAACAAGGAGCGCTACCAGTTCCTGCGCTGGGGCCAGACCGCCTTCGACGAGTTCAAGGTCGTCCCCCCGGGCACCGGCATCGTCCACCAGGTCAACATCGAGCACTTGGCCCGCGTCGTCATGGTCCGTGACGGCAAGGCCTACCCCGACACCCTGGTCGGCACCGACTCGCACACCACCATGGTCAACGGCCTCGGCGTCCTCGGCTGGGGCGTCGGCGGCATCGAGGCCGAGGCCGCCATGCTCGGCCAGCCGGTCTCCATGCTCATCCCGCGCGTCGTCGGCTTCAAGCTCACCGGCGAGCTGCCCACCGGCACCACCGCCACCGACCTCGTCCTCACGATCACCGAGATGCTGCGCAAGCACGGCGTCGTCGGCAAGTTCGTCGAGTTCTACGGCGAGGGCGTCGCCGCCACCTCGCTGGCCAACCGCGCCACCATCGGCAACATGTCGCCCGAGTTCGGCTCCACCGCCGCGATCTTCCCGATCGACGACGAGACGCTGAACTACCTGCGCCTGACCGGCCGCTCCGAGCAGCAGGTCGCGCTCGTCGAGGCGTACGCCAAGGAGCAGGGCCTGTGGCTCGACCCGGCCGCCGAGCCCGACTTCTCCGAGAAGCTGGAGCTCGACCTGTCCACGGTCGTCCCCTCCATCTCCGGCCCCAAGCGCCCGCAGGACCGCATCGTCCTGGCCGAGGCCGCCTCCCAGTTCGAGCGTGACGTCCTCAACTACGTCTCCGACGGCGACGAGGCGGGCGAGGAGTCCTTCCCGGCCTCCGACGCCCCGGCCGCCACCAGCGGTGCCCCGTCCCGCCCGACCACGGTCACCGCCCCCGACGGCTCGACCTACGAGATCGACCACGGCGCCGTCACCGTCGCCGCGATCACCTCCTGCACCAACACCTCGAACCCCTACGTCATGGTCGCCGCCGCGCTCGTGGCCAAGAAGGCGGTCGAGAAGGGCCTGTCCCGCAAGCCGTGGGTCAAGACCACCCTGGCGCCGGGCTCCAAGGTCGTCATGGACTACTACGACAAGGCCGGCCTGACCCCGTACCTCGACAAGATGGGCTTCAACCTCGTCGGGTACGGCTGCACCACCTGCATCGGCAACTCCGGCCCGCTGCCGGAGGAGGTCTCCAAGGCCGTCAACGAGCACGACCTCGCCGTCACCTCGGTCCTCTCCGGCAACCGCAACTTCGAGGGCCGGATCAACCCCGACGTCAAGATGAACTACCTGGCGTCCCCGCCGCTCGTCGTCGCCTACGCGATCGCCGGCTCGATGAAGGTCGACATCACCCGCGACGCCATCGGCACCGACACCGAGGGCAACCCCGTCTTCCTCAAGGACATCTGGCCGACCGAGGCCGAGGTCAACGAGGTCGTCGCCAGCGCCATCGGCGAGGACATGTTCTCCAAGTCCTACTCCGACGTCTTCGCCGGCGACGCCCAGTGGCAGGCCCTGCCGATCCCGACCGGCAACACCTTCGAGTGGGACGCCGAGTCCACCTACGTCCGCAAGCCCCCGTACTTCGAGGGCATGACCATGGACCCGGCCCCGGTCACCGACATCACCGGCGCCCGCGTCCTGGCCAAGCTGGGCGACTCGGTCACCACCGACCACATCTCCCCGGCCGGCGCCATCAAGGCCGACACCCCGGCCGGCAAGTACCTCACGGAGCACGGCGTCGAGCGCCGCGACTTCAACAGCTACGGCTCCCGCCGCGGCAACCACGAGGTCATGATCCGCGGTACGTTCGCCAACATCCGCCTGCGCAACCAGATCGCGCCGGGCACCGAGGGCGGCTACACCCGCGACTTCACCCAGCCCGACGCGCCGGTGTCGTTCATCTACGACGCCTCCCGCAACTACATCGAGCAGGGCATCCCCCTGGTCGTCCTCGCCGGCAAGGAGTACGGCTCCGGCTCCTCCCGCGACTGGGCCGCCAAGGGCACCGCGCTGCTCGGCGTCAAGGCCGTCATCGCCGAGTCCTACGAGCGCATCCACCGCTCCAACCTCATCGGCATGGGCGTCCTGCCCCTGCAGTTCCCCGAGGGCGCCTCGGCCGAGTCCCTCGGCCTGACCGGCGAGGAGACCTTCTCCTTCACCGGCGTCACCGAGCTCAACGAGGGCCGCACGCCGCGCACGGTCAAGGTCACCACCGACACGGGCGTGGAGTTCGACGCGGTCGTCCGCATCGACACCCCCGGCGAGGCGGACTACTACCGCAACGGCGGCATCATGCAGTACGTGCTGCGCTCGCTGATCCGCAAGTAAGCAGTACCGCTGACGCGGCGAGCATGCTGTGAGGGCCGCACCCCGTTCCGTACGGGGTGCGGCCCTCACATGTTGTGCTTGACGGCGCGGACGAAGGCGGCCCAGGCGCCGGCCGGGAAGACGAGGGCCGGGCCCTCGGGGGCGGTCTTGCTGTCGCGGACGGGTACGGTGCCGGGGATGCCGTCGGCGACCTCCAGGCACATGCCGTTATCCCCGTTGCTGTGGGACGACTTGCGCCAGCCCGTGGTTAAGTCAGGTGTGGTGCTCATACAGCGCCCAGTCCTTCGCCGCCGACTCGACCAGGGCGAGGGACGCCTCCGGCGACATTGCGGCAGCCCTGGCCAGATCGTATGCCGAGTGAAACTGTGCGACCAGTGCCGGCTCGTCGATGAGTTGGCCCGTGTAGGCCGTCTCCGTGTAGACGACGGCGGGAGCGTCTCGGAAGCCCATCAACGCAAGGCTCGTGCCCAGGAACGGATGGGGCCCTGCGGTGAACGGCATCACCTGAACGACGATGTTCGGTCGGTCCGCGGTCGCTTCGGCAAGGTGGGTGAGCTGCGCGCTCATGGTGGCTGGATTGCCGACCGGCAGACGGAGCGCGGCCTCGTGAACGATGATCCACAGTACGGGAGTGCTCGGGCTGTCGAGCAGCTGCACGCGTTCCATCCGATTGCGCACGTAGTCGTCCACGACCTGCTTCGGCGCAAAGCGTTGTGCAGCCCGGATGACGGCGCGCGCGTAGGCCTCCGTTTGCAGCCAGCCCGGCACGACCATGGGCGCGTACTCGCTGATCGTCGTCGCCTGCTGTTCCAGCTCCGCCGCGTCGGCGAAATAATCGGCGACCTTCGTCCGGCGTGCCAGCCGGCACAGCCGCTGAAGGTGCTCACCGCTGCCCAGTACCTCGTCCAGCAGCTTCGACAGCTCCAGCTGCGGCCGTCTGATCGCACTCTCGAACTGGCCGATGTACGAACCGGAGCAGAAGACGCGCTCACCGAGCCGCTCCTGCGTCAGGCCGGCCTCCTCGCGCAGGCGGCGCAGTTCGGATCCGTAGAAGGCGCGGGCGTCACTGAACGGGTCCATGCCGGTGGGCTTGCTCATCCCACGCAGCGTAGTGCGGAAGTACCGGTCGGTGAGGCGAGTTGGGGGTCGCGCACTCGAAAGGAGGCGCGACCCCCGGCAGGCTCAGAACAGGTTGACGAACTGGTCCCAGCCGCCGCCGATGCGCGTGCGGTTGGCGAACGGGTCCGTCTCGTTGCCGTTGCCCCGGTAGAGCCACAGGACGCCGGACTTGTCGCGGGCCAGCAGGTCGCTGCGGCCGTCGCCGTCGACGTCACCGGTGGCGACGAGGGCGTTGTAGATGTTCCAGCCGCCGCCGACCTTCACGCGGCTCTCGAACGGGTCGTTGGTGTTGCCGGTGCCCTTGTAGAACCACAGGTTGCCACTGCGGTCCTTGGCCAGAATGTCCGTCCGGCCGTCGTCGTTCAGGTCACCGCGGCCGACGATGTCGGTGTACTGGTCCCAGCCGCCGCCGACGCGGACGCGGTCGGTGAGCGTGCCGTCGGGGTAGGCCAGGTAGACCCACAGCACGCCGTCGCGGTCGCGCGCGAGGAGGTCGGGCTCCTTGGCGCCGCCGAGGTTGCCGGGGTTGAAGATGCGGTCGTAGATGTTCCAGCCGCCGCCGATCCGGGTGTGGACCACGTCTGCCTCGGTTTTGCCCCCCACAGTGAGGTGCAGCACGCCGTCGAGCGTGCGGAAGTAGTGGCTGTCCTGCCAGCCGTCCTGGTTGAGGTCGGCCTGCGTGACGGCGGTGATGTACCGCCAGTTGTCCGTCTCCTTCTTGGGGTCCTTGAACCCGCCGTGACCGTCGCGCCAGTAGCTGTAGAGCTCACCGTTGCTCTTGGCGGCCATCAGCGGGAAGACCGGGGACTCCGCCCGCGCCTCACCGGGCGCGGCCGCGGCGGTTCCGGCGGTGGTGCCGACCACCGCGGCGGCTATGGCAGCGGTGACCAGACGCGAGAGCGTGCGTCTGTGCCTGCGGCCGGGACTCTTGGTCATGGTGCGTACTCCTTCTGTGAGTTGGTTTCAGGATCTTTGCACACGGGTCCGACAAGACGGAGGGCCACACCCCGTCAGGAGTGCGGCCCAGGCGTTCCGTCCGTCGGTACCGGGATCGGACCGGGATCAGAACAGGTCGTTGTACTGGCCCCAGCCGGGCCCGATCTTCACGCGGCTCTCGAAGGGGTCGGTCTGCTTGCCGTTGCCCTTGTACAGCCACAGCACGCCGGCCTTGTCGCGGGCGAGCAGGTCGCTGCGGCCGTCCAGGTTCACGTCACCGGTGGCGACGAGCTTGTCGAAGATGTTCCATCCGCCGCCGACCTTGACGCGGCTGGCGAAGGGGTCGTTCGTGTTGCCGGTGCCCTTGTAGAACCACAGGTCGCCGTTGCGGTCGCGGGCGAGCATGTCGGCTTTGCCGTCGCCGTTGAGGTCGCCCTTGCCGACGATGTCGGTGTAGGTGTCCCAGCCGCCGCCGACGCGGATGCGGTCGCCGAGCGTGCCGTCGGTGCGCGCCAGGTAGAGCCAGAGCACGCCCGACTTGTCCCGGGCGAGGAGGTCGGCCTCCTTGGTACCGCCGAGGTTGCCGGGGGACAGGAGGCGGTCGTAGATGTTCCAGCCGCTGCCGATCCGGACGGGCTCGGGGTCGTCCGTGTCGCTCTTGGCGGCGGGAACGTAGTGCATCGTGCCGTCGGGCGAGCGGAAGTAGGCGCTGTCGTAGTACCCGTTCTGGGCGTGGTCGACGTTCACCAGGGCGGTGACGTCCCGCGAGTCGGCGTCGGCGACCCGCTCACGGTCCCCGAAGCCGCCCTGGCCGTCGGGCCCGTAGACGAAGACCTCACCGGTCGACTTCGTCGCGTACAGCGGGAAGAGCGGTGCGGCGGGCGTCGGACGGTAGTCCGGCGAGGGGGCTGCCTGGGCGGTGCCCGCCAGGACGCCCGTGAGAGCCGCGGCTATCGCCGCGACAGTGAGACGCGAGAGGGCGCGTCCGCCCTTACGGCCGGAGGTGTGGGCCACGTAGTGCTCCTGAAAGACAAAAATGACGCGAAACAGTCGTAGTCTGTCGCGATTTCGTCTAGATCATCGCATGGGCCTGTGACACCGAAACAGGGCCACGCCCCCTGCGCGGGGACGCGGCCCTGTGAGCGCGCCGGACGGTGTTCCGGCGCTGCCGGTCAGAACATCGTGACGTACTGGTCCCAGCCGCCGCCGATCTTCGTGCGGTTGTCGAAGGGGTCGGTCTGGTTCCCGTTGCCGTGGTACAGCCACAGCACGCCGGCCTTGTCGCGCGCCAGCAGATCGCTGCGCCCGTCACCGTCGACGTCACCGGTGCCGACGAGCGTGTTGTACGTATTCCAGCCGCCGCCCACCTTCACACGACTGGCGAAGGGGTCGTTCGTGTTGCCGGTGCCCTTGTAGAACCACAGGTCACCGTTGCGGTCCTTCGCCACCATGTCGGCCTTGCCGTCGCCGTTCAGGTCGCCCTTGCCGACGATGTCGGTGAACATGTCCCAGCCGCCGCCGACACGGATGCGGTCGCCGAGCGTGCCGTCCGGGTGCGCCAGGTAGAGCCACAGCACGCCGGCCTTGTCCCGGGCCAGGATGTCGGACTCGCCGGCACCGCCGACGTCACCGACGGACAGCAGGCGGTCGTAGATGTCCCAGCCGCCGCCGATGCGCTTCTCGCCGAGGTCACCGTTGTACCAGAGCGAACCGTCCTTCTCGCGGGTGTAGAGCCCGTCGGAGACGCCGTTGCGGTCGTGGTCGACCTGCAGTGCGGCGGTGATGTCCTGCCACCCGAAGGTGACGTAGGTGGCGTCCTCGAAGTTGCCGCTGCCGTTGGGCTTGTAGGAGTAGAGATTCCCCGCTCCGTCGGCCCCGAACAGCTTGTAAACGGGTGCTTCGGGGGTGGGTTCAACGATCGGGCGGGGATCGGCGACGGCAGTGCCCGCCGCCGCGGTGGCAAGAGCCGCAGCTATCGCCGCGACGGTGAGGCGCGTAAGGGAGCGACCGCTCTTACGGCTGGAGGTGTGGACCACTGATGCTCCTGAGGAGGCGGAAGGGACGCGACAACAGTAATGAGGCGCTGCGCATGCGCGAGAGCCGCGCCCCGGAGTGGGGGCGCGGCTCATGGGCGTTTTCTGAAAGCCTGCCGAGCAGACCGGTCAGAACATCAGGCGGAACTCGTTCCAGCCGCCGCCGATCTTGGTGCGGTTGTTGAAGGGGTCGCTCTGGTTGCCGTTGCCGGAGTACAGCCACAGGACGCCGGACTTGTCGCGGGCGAGCAGGTCGCTGCGGCCGTCGTGGTCCACGTCGCCCGTACCGACCAGGGTGTTGTAGATGTCCCAGCCGCCGCCGACCTTGACCCGGCTCTCGAACGGGTCGTTCGTGTTGCCGGTGCCCTTGTAGAACCACAGGTTGCCGCTGCGGTCCTTGGCGACGATGTCGTTCAGGCCGTCGCCGTTGAGGTCGCCCCGGCCCGCGATGTCGGTGTACTGGTCCCAGCCGCCGCCGACACGGATGCGGTCGCTCAGGGTGTTGTCCGGGCGGGCCAGGTAGAGCCACAGCACGCCGGACTTGTCCCGGGCCAGGATGTCGGACGGGGAGGCCCCGCCCAGGTCACCCGGGGAGAGCATGCGGTCGTAGATGTTCCAGCCGGGGCCGATGGCCTGCTTCGGCGCATCGCCGCCCGGGTAGAAGAGCAGCTTGCCGTCGAAGCCGCGGAGGTACTGCCCGTCGGTGCGGCCGTCCCGGTCGGTGTCGACCTGGATGGCGGCGGAGACGCCGTCCCAGTTGCTGCCGGAGAGCGAGCGGTCCTCGAAGTTGCCCCGTCCGTTGGGCTCGTAGTCCCAGAGGAGGCCGAGGTCGTCGACCGCGAGCAGCGAGAAGGACGGGTTGCTGCCCGAGAGGATGCCCTGCGGCGCGGCGATGCCCTTGCGGGGCGCGGCCTTGGGCTTGGCGGTGCCCGCCTTGGCGGTGGCCTTGGCGGCCGTGCCGGCCGGGGCGGTGGTCGCCGGGGCGGCGACGGCGGTGCCGGCGGCCGTGCCCATGAGGGCGACGGCAATGGCGGCGGTCACGACACGCGACATGACACGACCGCGCTTACGGCCCGAAGTGTGGGTCACATGGACTCCATCAGAATCGAAAGACAAATAGGGGTTTAAGTCGCTGAAAGCGTGGCTCTCACCCGATGTGGTGATCTTTTCATACCCCCAAGGGTCCGCAAACAGCTTTTGCGTCACATTGCTCCCGGCCGCCCCAGCAGCTCAACCTCCGCCAGCCGCGCCGGTGCCCCGCCCTCCGGCAGCAGGCGGTAGTGGCGGTACGTTGCCGGCGTGCGCAGGGCGAAGACGCGCGTCTGGTGGTCCCACGTGAAGGGCTCCGCCGTGCGGTGGTCGACCTCCGTCCACGTCCTGCCGTCCGGCGAGCCCTCCAGTACCCACCCCCGTGGGGCCTTCGTCCGGTCCGACGACGTCAGGGTGTACGACGTGACCTGCGACCCCTCCCGCACCGTGACATCGGCCGCAGTGAACGACGCGTCCGTCAGTGACGTGTTGTCCGTCAGTGCCGAGCCGTCCGGCACCGTGACGTCCACCGGTGGCGCCGGGGGTTCGTTCCCCCGGGTCAGGGACGTCGGGCCCGCGTCCGGGCCCGTTGCCCAGCGGGACGGGCGCGGGCCCATGGTGAAGTCCAGGACGGCACCCGCGGCCAGGAGGGAATGCGGCAGGGCCGTGGAGTTCCAGGGGCGGCCGTTGACGCGCAGGCCCTGCACGTAGAGGTTGCGGGCGCTGTTGTGCGGGGCGCGGACGACGAGGGTGCGGCCGTTGTCCATGCGGACGGTGGCCTTCGTGAACAGCGGTGCCCCGATCGCGTACTCGCCCTGGCCCGTCACCAGCGGGTGGAAGCCCAGCGCGCCGAAGACGTACCAGGCCGACATCTCCCCGTTGTCCTCGTCTCCCGGATACCCCTGGCCGATTTCGCTGCCGAGGTAGAGCCGGGTGAGGACCTCGCGGACCTTCTCCTGCGTCTTCCACGGCTGACCGGCCGCGTCGTAGAGGTACGCGATGTGGTGCGGCACCTGGTTGTTGTGGCCGTACATGCCCATGCGGACGTCCCGGGCCTCGGTCATCTCGTGGATGACGCCGCCGTAGGAGCCGGCGAACTCCGGCGCGCCGGTCTCGGGGGTGGCGAAGTAGGCGTCGAGTTTGACGGCGAGGGCGGCGCGGCCGCCGTACAGGTTCGCCAGGCCCCGCGTGTCGTGGGGGACGGCGAAGGCGAAGTTCCAGCCGTTGCTCTCGGTGTAGTCGTGGCCCCACACGCGGGGGTCGTACGCGTCGGGCGCGAGCCGCCAGGCGCCGGAGGCGTCGCGGCCCTGGAAGAAGCCGATGCGCTTGTCGAAGAGGTGGACGTAGTTCCGTGCCCGCCCGAGGAAGTACTCCGCTTCCTCGCGGTAGCGCTCCTTGTGCGTGCGCGCGTACAGGGCCTGTGCCATGCGTCCGATGCCGAAGTCGTTGAGGCAGCCCTCCAGGGCCCAGGACAGGCCTTCGCGGGTGCGGGTGCTCGTCCAGCCGAGGAAGGGGGAGGTGTCCATGCCCTTGCGGCCGGTGCCGGGGTCGGCGGGGAGGACGGTGGCGTTCTTCAGGGCCGCCTCGTACGCCGCCTCCGCGTCGAAGGGCACGCCCTTGACGGCGAGGTCGGCGAAGGCGACGTCCGAGCTGGTGCCGGTCATCAGGTCGGCGTAGCCGGGGGAGGACCAGCGGGAGATCCAGCCGCCGTCCTTGTACTGCTGGACGAAGCCGTCGGCGAGCTGCCCGGCCCGGCGCGGGGTGAGCAGGGAGTAGGCGGGCCAGGTGGTGCGGTAGGTGTCCCAGAAGCCGTTGTTGACGTAGACCTGCCCGTCGACGACCTTCGCGCCGGTGCGCGTCGGGGTGGCCTCGCCGGCCGGCGGGGAGAAGGGGCTGGCGTAGCGCGGGCGGGGGCGGGCGGGGGTGCCGGTGTTCTCGGAGCCGGAGTTGGGATACAGGTACAGGCGGTAGAGGCTGGAGTAGAGGGTGGTGAGCTGGTCGCGGGTGGCGCCCTCGACCTCGACGCGGCCGAGAATTGCGTCCCAGGCGGCGCGGGCCCGGTCGCGGACGGCGGCGAAGGCGCTGCCGGCGCTCCCGGCGGGTATCTCCTGGTGGAGGTTGGCCTTCGCCTGGTCGAGGCCGATGAGGGAGGTGGCGATGCGCAGCGTCACGGTGCGGTCCCGGCCGGGGGCGAAGCGCAGGTAGCCGGTGACGCCGTCGCCCGCGTCGCCGCGCAGCATGCCGCTCGCCGTGACGGGCGCGTCGAAGACGCCGTACACGAAGAGCCGGCCGGCGCCCGTCGACAGGCCGCTGCGGACATCCGACCAGCCGCCGAAGGAGGCGTGGGCGGGGTCGAGGGTCAGCCCGCCCTGGTTGCGCACGTTGTCCAGCAGGACGGACGCGTCGTCGCCGGGGAAGGTGAAGCGCATGATCGCCGCGTGGTCGGTGGGGGCGATGTCCGCCTTCAGACCGTTCTCGAAGGTCACGCCGTAGTGGTGGGGGCGGGCGCTCTCGCGCTCGTGGCGGAAGGGCAGGGCCCTGGCCGCGCGGCCGGCGGGTGGCGTGCCCGCGGCGGCCGAGGGCATGACCTGGAAGGTCTGCCGGTCGCCCATCCAGGGGCTGGGTTCGTGGCTTGCGCTGAACGCCTGGATCGCCGGCAGGTTGTCGGCGTTGTTGGCCGCGGCGTACTGGTAGAGCCAGTCGGTGGAACCGGCGTTGGTGACCGGGGTCCAGAAGTTGAAGCCGTGGGGCACGGCAGTGGCTGGAAAGGTGTTGCCGCGGGAGAAGTTGGGGCCGGAGTTGGTGCCGCGCGTGGTGAGGGCCCAGTCCGCCGGGTGGGCCGGGGGCCGCTCGGCGGGGGCGGGGGCGAGCACGATGTCGTCCACCCAGCCGCGGAACGTCGCGGGGCCGGTCGGCGCGTCGTACGCGAGC
Organism: Streptomyces luteosporeus; assembly: GCF_039532865.1. Taxonomy (NCBI): domain Bacteria; kingdom Bacillati; phylum Actinomycetota; class Actinomycetes; order Kitasatosporales; family Streptomycetaceae; genus Streptomyces; species Streptomyces luteosporeus. Next base: position 31,446 of record NZ_BAAASL010000004.1, on the reverse strand, counting down.
AGGATGCGCTCGACGGTCCTGCCGGCGGCGACGGCACCGATGTGCGCCTCCTTGTTGTTCCACTGGTTGGGGTAGAGCGTCTTGGAGGCCGCCTGGCCCTGCGGGGTCAGCGGGGCGCCGTGCCGGTCGACGGCGCCGAGGTCGCTGAGATACGTGCCGTCGCTGAAGGCGAGGTCGACGGCGACGTGCGTGGCCGGGTAGCGGGCGTCGGCCTCCGGCATGGCCGGGAAGATCTTGTACGACAGCACGGTGCGCGCCGTGACCTTGGTGTGCACGGCGAAGACGCGGTTGTACGAGTAGGCGCGCCCGGTGGCCAGGTGGGTGCCCCCGTAGCGCAGGGCGTGGGTGCCGGTGAAGCCGGCCCGGGCCTTGGCCGTGGGGGAGCCGGTGGGGCCCCGGTCGGGGCGGGTGCGCATGTCGGCGGGCGGCGGCGTGCCCGCGGCGTCGGTGGCCAGCTGCACCTCGGCGAGCTGGGTGAGGGGCTCGCCGCCGTTGCGGGTGATCTCCAGGCGGTAGTGGCGGTACGGATGGCCGCCCCCGCCGGGGCCGGGGGAGCCGCCGGGGCCGGGCGAGCCGTCGCGCCCGGGGGAGCCGTTGCGCCCGGAGGATCCGCCGGGGCCGGAGGAGCCGTTGCGCCCGGGCGAGCCGCCGGTGACAGCGAACTCCCGCGTCTGCAGCCGCTTTTCGAAGGTCTCGTCGCGGCGCGAGTCCAGCGTGGTCCAGCTCCGGCCGTCGTCGGATCCGGCGAGCGTCCAGGCGCGCGGGTCGCGGCCGGGGGCGTCGTTGGCGGAGGTCAGGGCGTAGCGGACGGCAGCGACGGGCTCGCTGAGGTCGAACTCCAGCCAGGCAGTGGGCTGGAAGGCCAGCCACTTGGTCGTGGGCTCGCCGTCGACGAGGTTCTCCTTCACCTCACCGGCCTCGGTGTTCTCACCGCTGGCCCGGACCGCCACGACCTTGTCGGTGACGTTGCCCGGTATGCCGTGCGCGTCGTCGCCGTTCACGCCGGAGGCGCGCCGGCGGCCGTCCGGGCCGGTCTCGACGGTGTCGAGCCAGTCGGGTTGCGGGTCGCCGGGCTCGAAGGAGGAGGCGAAGCGTTCGGTGGCGGTGTGCTCGGCCGCCATTGCGGGAAGTGCCTGAAGGGACGTCATCGCCACCACCGCGGTGATGAGCAGAGCGAGGGGGCGGGTGGTTCCGTGGTGCCGGTTGCGTCTGCGGGGTCTGTGGGGCATCCCATGCCTCTCCGCCGTCGGACAACGTTGTCAGTCATCTCGCGCAGAGACCAGTAGGGCGTGAGGGGCCAGAGGTGTCAAGGGTCGGGAAAGCCCGGAGAGAGGTCTCAACTCGGGAAAGACTCACGGTCGAAGATGCTTACGATCTTGCCCAGTTGATCGGAGTGGACTATACCTGTCGAACAGTCCGGGGCGGCGTATCGGCCGCCCCGCGGACCCCGGGGGAGAGCGGCGGGCGGAAGCGCCGCGGGGGATTCCCCGGCGCACACCCAGCACCCAGCACCCAGTACTCAGCACCAGGCTTCAACCGATCCGCGGTGTCCGGCCCTTCGGCGGTGGCGAGATGCGCAAGGGAGACCGCTGCACCGCCCGAGTCGCCAAGAAGGCGAGGACTTGAGCATGGGAGACACCCCCGCATTCAGCCGGCGCGACCTCATTCGCAGGGCCGCGGCCCTGGGAATCGTCGCGGTGCCCACCGTGAGCCTGCTGACCGCCTGTGCCAGCGGTGACAGCGGAAGCGGCAACCAGGTCGACAAAGGGCACAAGAGCGCGCGCAATCCGCTCGCCGTCAACGAGTCCGCACCGCTGGAAGTCGTCATCTTCGACGGCGGGTTCGGGCAGCAGTACGCCAAGGACGCCGAGGCCGAGTACAAGAAGGCCTTTCCCCAGGCCCAGGTGAAGCACTCCGCCACCCAGGAGATCCAGACCCAGCTCCAGCCCCGCTTCAACGGCGGCACCCCGCCGGACCTCATCGACAACTCCGGTGCCAAACAGATGGACAGCGGCACCCTGGTCGCCAAGAAGCAGCTCACCGACCTCAATGCCCTGCTGGACGCGCCCTCCTACGACGACCCGTCGAAGAAGGTCCGCGACACCCTGCGCCCCGGCGTCGTGGAAATGGGCCAATTCGACGGCGACGAGACGTGGATCCTCTACTACGCCTACACCGTCTACGGCGTCTGGTATTCGAAGACCAACCTCGCCAAGCTCGACGCGCAGTACCCCGAGACCTGGGACGAGATGCTCAAGGTCTGCGAGGCGGCGAAGAAGAAGGGCATCGCCGGCTGGACGTACGCCGGGAAGTACCCCTATTACATCCCCTTCAGCCTCTACCCCTTCATCGCGAAGATCGGCGGCGTGGAGGTGCTGAACCGCATCGACAACCTCGAGCCGAACGCCTGGAAGGACCCGGCGGTCAAGGCGGCCTTCGAGGCGTACTACGAGCTGTACAAGAAGGGGTACATCCTCCAGGGCTCCCCGGGCCTGACCCACATCGAGTCGCAGACCGCCTGGAACCAGGGCAAGGCCCTGTTCATTCCCAACGGGTCCTGGGTGGAGCACGAGTCGCAGAAGACGACGCCCGAGGACTTCCGGATGGCCGTCGGCGCGCCGTCGGGCCTCGACAAGAGCGACAAGATGCCGTTCGGCACCATCTGGGCCTCCGGCGGCGAGCCGTTCATCGTGCCGAAGAACGCGAAGAACCCGCAAGGAGGCATGGAACTGCTGCGCATGATGCTGGGCAGGCAGTCCTCGCAGAACTTCATCAAGTCCGTCTCCTCCCTGACCTCCTTCAACGGCGGCACCGACGGCCTCACCCTGCCGCCCGGCCTCGCCTCCTCGCAGGAGGCCCTGGCCAAGGCCGGCAAGAACGTCGTCAACCCCCGCATCCAGGACTGGTACGTCGCCCTGCAGAAGGAGAAGATCGGGGTGGCGGCCCTCGGCGAGATGATGGCCGGCCGGCTCACCCCCGACGAGGCCATCGTCAAGATCCAGCGCTTCGCCGACGACACCGCGAAGGACAGCTCCGTCAAGAAGTACCGGCACAAGTGAGCGGCGGCAGCCATGCAGCACGGTAAGTACCGCTTCATCGCGGGGTTCCTCGCCCTGCCGCTCGCGATCTACGGCGTCTTCGTCGTGTCGCCCTTCCTCCAGGCCATCTACTACTCCTTCACGGACTGGACGGGCCTCAGCCCCGACTTCACGGTGACCGGGCTGGAGAACTACCGGCGGCTGTGGAACGACGACATCTTCTGGACGGCCGTCGGGCACAACGTCGTGCTGCTGCTGGTGCTGCCGCTGGTGACGCTCGGGCTGGGGTTGTTCTTCGCCTTCATGCTCAACGTCGGCGGCCGCCGCAGGAGGAACGCGGCGATCGCCGGCGTGCGCGGCTCGAACGTCTACAAAATCGTCTACTTCTTCCCGCAGGTCCTCTCGATCGCCATCGTCGCCCTGCTCTTCCAGTTCGCCTACAACCCCAACAGCGGCGCCCTGAACTCCTTCCTCGGCGCCGTCGGCCTCGACTCCGTGCGCCCGGAATGGCTGGGCGATCCGGACCTCGCGCTGTGGTGCGTGATGGTGGTGATGGTCTGGAGCAACGTCGGCTTCTACGTGGTGCTGTTCTCGGCCGGCATGAGCGCCATTCCCCGGGACTTCTACGAGGCCGCGCTGCTGGACGGCGCGAACCGCCTGCAGACCTTCTTCCGCATCACCCTGCCCCTGCTGTGGGACACCGTGCAGACGGGCTGGGTCTACATGGGCATCATGGCCCTGGACTCCTTCGCCGTCGTCCAGATCATGACCATCGGGCCCGGCGGACCGGACTACTCCACCGAGGTCCTCTCCTTCTACCTGTACACCAAGGCGTTCCGCGACGGGCAGGCCGGCTACGCGACCACGCTCGGCGTCGCGCTGCTCATCGTCACCCTCCTCTTCGCGGGCATCGTCCTCAAGCTCGGCCGGCGCGAAAGGCTGGAGTACTGATGGCCGTCACCACCAACGGGGCCGGGGAGCCGGCGGACAAGCGGGGGACCGGGCGCGGGCGCCGTCGCGGCGACGGCGAGGGCGGCGTGCTGAACGTCTTCTCGCACGGCGTGCTGCTGCTGTGGGCGCTGATGGTGACCATGCCGCTGCTGTGGGCGGTGATGAGCGCCTTCAAGACGGACAAGGAGATCTTCACCTCGCCCTGGTCGCTGCCGGGCGGCCTGCACGTCGACGCCTGGGGCCGGGCGTGGTCCGAGGCGCACATGGGCGAATACTTCCTCAATTCGCTGATCGTGGTGGCCGGTTCGCTCTTCGGGACGATGCTGCTCGGCTCGATGGCGGCCTATGTGCTGGCCCGGTTCACCTTCCCGGGAAACCGTTTCGTCTATTTCCTCTTCGTCGGCGGGATGAGCTTTCCCGTCATCCTGGCGCTGGTGCCGCTGTTCTTCGTCATGAAGAACCTGCAGCTGCTGAACACCTATCCCGGGCTGATCCTGGTCTACATCGCCTATTCGCTGCCGTTCACGATCTTCTTCCTCAGCGGCTTCTTCCGGACCCTGCCGACGTCCGTGGCCGAGGCGGCGATGATCGACGGGGCCTCGCACACCCGGACCTTCTTCCAGGTCATGCTGCCGATGGCCAAGCCCGGACTGATCAGTGTCGGGATCTTCAACTTCCTCGGCCAGTGGAACCAGTACCTGCTGCCCACCGTGCTCAACGTCGGCGACGACCGGATGAAACTGCTGCCCCAGGGCCTGGTCGCGCTGGCGGTCAGCCAGGGGTACAAGGGCGACTGGTCAGGGCTCTTCGCGGGCCTGGTCATGGCGATGCTGCCGGTCCTCGCGGCCTACATCGTCTTTCAGCGGCAGGTGCAGGCGGGGCTGACGGCTGGTGCGCTGAAGTGATCCCCGGCGGTGGGCCATGTCCCCGGGCCGCCCCCCGGCATGGCCGGGGCGTGGCCCAGCCCTTACGCTGTGACGTCAAGCCCTTGACGGGTTGAGCGCCCGGCGGCTGAGCTTAGAGTTCACATGTTGTAGGGATGGCCGGGCTCCAGAGCCGTAGCCCGGCCCCGGGGGCGGCGGTCGTGCCGGCCCCGGCGAGGCGGGAGTGGATGGGCGTGGAGACTCCGGGGTCGCAGTCGTCGCTGCACCGGGCCAACCTGGAGCGGGTGGTCCGGGCCGTACGGATGGCGGGCTCGCTGACCCAGGCGGAGATCGCCCGGACCACCGGGCTGTCGGCCGCAACGGTCTCCAACATCGTCCGCGAGCTCAAGGACGGCGGCACGGTCGAGGTCACCCCGACCTCCTCCGGCGGCCGGCGGGCCCGCAGCGTCTCGCTGGCGGGCGACGCCGGCATCGTGGTCGGCGTCGACTTCGGCCACACCCACCTGAGGGTGGCCATCGGCAACCTCGCCCACCGGGTGCTGGCCGAGGACGCCGAGCCGCTGGACGTGGACGCCTCCGCCGAAGCGGGCCTGGCCCGGGCCGAGCACCTGGTCCGGCTGCTGATGACCAAGGCCGGCATCGACCCGTCCAAGATCATCGGAGTGGGGCTGGGCGTCCCCGGTCCCATCGACGTGGAGTCCGGAGTGCTGGGCTCGACCGCGATCCTGCCGGGCTGGGCCGGCACCAACCCCCGCGACGACCTCAGCGCGCGGCTCGGCGTCCCCGTCCACGTCGACAACGACGCCAACCTCGGCGCGCTGGGCGAGCTGGTGTGGGGCGCGGGCCGCGGCGCGAGCGACCTGGCGTACATCAAGGTGGCCAGCGGCGTGGGCGCAGGGCTGGTGATCAACGGGCAGATCTACCGGGGCCCGGGCGGCACCGCCGGGGAGATCGGCCACATCACCCTCGACGAGTCCGGGCCGGTGTGCCGCTGCGGCAACCGCGGCTGCCTGGAGACCTTTGCCGCCGCCCGCTACATCCTGCCGCTGCTCCATTCGGCCCACGGGCCCGACCTGACCGTGCCGCGGGTGGTCGAGCTCGCCAAGGACGGCGATCCCGGCTGCCGCCGGGTGATCGCCGACGTCGGGCGGCACATCGGCAGCGGCGTGGCGAACCTGTGCAATCTGCTCAATCCCCGCCGGGTCGTCCTCGGCGGCGACCTCGCCGAGGCGGGCGAGCTGGTGCTCGCGCCCATCCGCGAGTCGGTCTCGCGGTACGCGATCCCCAGCGCCGCCCGGCAGGTGGAGGTCGTCCCCGGGGCCCTGGGCGGGCGCGCCGAGGTGCTCGGGGCGCTGGCGCTCGTGCTCAGCGAAATGGGCGACTCCTCCCTTTTGGACGACACTCCTCCCGCGCAGGCGCCGCAGTCGGCCTGAGCAGGATCCCCACCCGGACCGCGCGCCTGTTGAGTTCACGCAGATAACGAATGGCATCGTTGCCATCTCGTTAAGGATTTACTTCTTGACGCTTCTTTGGCGTCCGAGTTGACTTCCAGCCACCTCGGCCGCAACGACGCGGCCTCGTCAGGGAGGTATCTGCAAGTGAACGCACACCTGCGTCGCGCGGCCGTCGCCGCCGCCACCGTGTCCTTGGCCCTGGGAATGGCCGCCTGCGGCAGCGCCAAGGAAGCCGGTGGCGGTGGGAAGAAGGCGGACAAGAAAGGCCCGATGACCATCGGCCTGCTGCTGCCGGAGAATCAGACCGCACGGTACGAGCGCTTCGACCGGCCGCTGATCGAAAAGAAGATCAAGGAACTCGCCGGCTCGGACGCCGTCATTCTTTACGACAATGCCAAGCAGGACGCCTCCGTCCAGCAGCAGCAGGTCGACACCATGATCACCAAAAAGGTCGACGCGCTGATCATCGACGCGGTGGACGCGAAGTCGATAGCGAGCTCGGTGAAGAAGGCGAGCGACAAGGGCATTCCGGTCGTCGCCTACGACCGCCTCGCCGAGGGCCCGATCAAGGGATACACCTCCGTCGACAACGAGCGCGTCGGGAAGATCCAGGGCGAGGCCCTGCTCCAGGCGCTCGGCGACAACGCCGGCAAGGGCCAGATCGTGATGATGAACGGCTCGATCACCGACCCCAACGCCAAGATGTACAAGGACGGCGCCCACTCCGTGCTCGACGGGAAGGTGAAGATCGGCAAGGAGTACGACACCAAGGAGTGGAAGCCGGAGAACGCCAACGAGAACATGAAGGGCGCGATCTCCGCGCTCGGCAAGGACAACATCGTCGGCGTCTACTCCGCCAACGACGGCATGGCCGGCGGCATCATCACCGCCCTGCACAGCGCCGGCTTCGACACCCTCCCGCCCGTCACCGGCCAGGACGCCGAGCTCGCCGCCGTCCAGCGCATCCTGACGGGTGAACAGTTCATGAGCGTCTACAAGCCCTACAAGCCCGAGGCCGACGCCGCCGCCGAGCTGGCCGTCGCCCTCGCCCGCGGCAAGGACGCCGCCTCCGTCGCCAAGTCCACCGTCGACAGCGGCACCCAGAAGAAGGTCCCCGCCGTCATCGTGACCCCCTTCTCCCTGACCAAGGCCGACATCGCCAAGTACGTGGGCCAGGAGGGCTTCTTCACCAAGGACGAGATCTGCACCGAGAAGTACAAGGCGCAGTGCGACGCGGCCGGACTGAAGTAAGGGGATGACGCACATGTCCGCTACGCCCGTGCTGGCGTTGCGCGGAATCTCCAAGCGGTTCGGCGCCGTCCAGGCCCTCACCGACGTAGAACTGGAGATCCATGCCGGCGAGGTGGTCGCCCTCGTCGGCGACAACGGCGCCGGCAAGTCCACGCTCGTCAAGACCATCGCCGGAGTCGGCCCCGCCGACGAGGGCGCCATCGAGTGGGAGGGCCGGCCGGTCACCGTCGACCGGCCGCACGCCGCCCAGGAGCTCGGCATCGCGACCGTCTACCAGGACCTCGCGCTCTGCGACAACCTCGACGTCGTCGGCAACCTCTTCCTCGGCCGCGAGATCACCCGCGCCGGAGTGCTCGACGAGGTCGAGATGGAGCGCCGCGCCCGGGAGCTGCTCGCCACTCTCTCCATCCGCATCCCCAGCGTCCGCATCCCCATCGCCTCCCTCTCCGGCGGCCAGCGGCAGACCGTGGCCATCGCCCGGTCGCTGCTGGGCGAGCCCAAGATCGTCATCCTCGACGAGCCCACGGCCGCCCTCGGCGTCGAGCAGACCGCGCAGGTCCTCGACCTCGTCGAGCGGCTGCGCGAGCGCGGCCTGGGAGTGATCCTCATCAGCCACAACATGGCCGACGTCAAGGCCGTCGCCGACCGGGTCGCGGTGCTGCGCCTCGGCCGCAACAACGGCACCTTCGACGTGGCCACGACCACCCAGGAAGAGATCATCTCCGCCATCACCGGAGCCACCGACAACGCCGTGACCCGTCGCCGGGCCCGTCTCGCCGACGGCGCGGGAGAGGAGGTCGGCCGATGACCGCCGACCTCGCCAAGGACGCCGGCGCCCCCGAGGAGCCCCGCGACACCCCGCCCGCCGCCGGGGACGCCGTCACCGCCGTCGACCCCCGGCTGCTGGTCCGCGAGGAGGGATTCGCCGGTTACTGGAGCGAATTCCGCCGCAAGCTGCGCAGCGGCGAGCTCGGCTCGCTGCCCGTGGTCGTCGGGCTGGCGATCATCGCGCTGGTCTTCCAGCTGCGGGACTCCGCCTTCCTCGGGGCCGAGAACCTCTCCAACCTCTTCGTCACCGCCGCCGGCACCGGCCTGATCGCCGTCGGCATCGTCTTCGTCCTGATCCTCGGCGAGATCGACCTGTCGGTGGGCTCCGTCAGCGGCCTGGCCGCCGCCGTCCTCGCCGTGCTCAACGTGAACCACGGCGTGCCCGAATGGCTCGCCCTGGTCGCGGCGGTGCTCTCCGGCACCCTCATCGGCGCGCTGCACGGCTTCTTCTTCGCCCGCATCGGCGTACCCGCCTTCGTCGTCACCCTCGCCGGCCTGCTCGGCTGGAACGGGCTGATGCTCCAGGTGCTCGGCTCCAACGGCACCATCAACCTCGACGACTCCGGGCTGGTCGCCGCGCTGACCAACCACTACTTCGCCGACGTCTCCGCCGCCTACGGCCTGGCCACGCTCGGCGTGGTGGTCTTCTTCCTCGCTTCCCTGCGCGACAGCAAACGGCGGGAAGCCGCCGGGGTGCCCAGCCGCCCGCTGAGCGAGGTGGCCCTGCGCACCGCGGCCCTGGCGGTGCCGGCCTTCGTGGTGGCCTGGCTCTTCAACCAGTACAAGGGCCTGCCGCTGGCCGTGGTGATCTTCCTCGGCGTCGTGGTCGCCCTCGACCTGGTGCTGCGCCGCACGTCCTACGGGCGCAAGGTCTTCGCCCTGGGCGGCAGCGTGGAGGCGGCCCGCCGGGCCGGCATCAACGTCGCGGCGGTACGGATCTCGGTCTTCGCGCTCTCGGGCACGATGGCGGCGCTCGGCGGCATGTTCCTGGCCTCCCAGATCAACGCCGCCAACCAGTCCTCCGGCGCCGGCAGCCTGCTCATGAACGCCATCGCCGCGGCCGTCATCGGCGGCACCAGCCTCTTCGGCGGCCGGGGCAGGACCTGGTCGGCGCTGCTGGGCGTGCTCGTGATCCAGTCCATCGCCTCGGGGATGGCGCTGCTGGGCATCGCCTCGGCCGTGCAGTACATGATCACCGGTGCGGTGCTGCTCGCCGCCGTCGTGATCGACTCGGTCTCCCGCAAGACGCAGAAGACCGCCGGCCGCGCCTAGCGGAGCCTGTCCGGCGGATCTTCGTTACGGGGCACCACGGTGCCCCGTAGGGGCGCGGGGAACTGCGCGATCGGCCACTGCCGGCCCGCAGCCGACGCGCCACCCCGGGCGGCCCGGGTACCGCACGGCATTCCGTCTGCGGGCGCGTCATGGCTTGTCGCGCAGTTCCCCGCGCCCCTGGCGGGGCGCTGCATGATCCGCCGGACACGCCCTGGCCGGGGCCTGTCCGGCGGGTCTCTGGAAGCGGGTCGCTGGAAAGGGAAAGGGGCCCGGACCGCCGTGCGGTCCGGGCCCCTTCTCGTGCCGCCGGTGCTCAGCTCACGTCGAGCGCCGCGTCGTCGACGACGAAGTCGGTGGCCAAGGAGGAGTCCTCGGTCCCGGTGAACTTCAGCGTCACCGTCCGCCCCGCGAAGGAGGACAGGTCGAAGGACTTCTGGACGTAGCCGGAGGCGCTGTTCGCGTTGGGCCACGAGGCCAGGGTGGTCGAGTCGGCCTGGAGGGTCAGCTTGTCGTAGGCGGTGCTGCCGCTCTCCTTGGTGTCGATGTGCAGCCAGAAGCTCAGCCTGGCGTGGCAGCCGGCCGGGATCGTCACGGCCTGCGCGAGGGTGTCGGTGTGGCTGCTGCCGTAGCCGTCGAGCCAGGCCTTCCAGGAACCGGAGTGCGCGGGCTGGGAGGAGCCGTTGTCGATCACGCCGGAGGTCGCGGTCCACGGGCTCGCGGTGCCGGTCTCGAAGCCGGGGTTGCCCAGCAGCTGGGCGGGGGTGCAGCCGCCGCCGGTGCCGGTGACGGTCCAGGTGAAGGACGCGCTGCCGCTCGCCCTGGTGCCGTCCTGGGCGGTGACGGTGACGGCCGAGGTGCCCGGCGTGGTGGGGGTGCCGCTAATGACGCCGCTGGAGGCGTTGATGGCGAGCCCGGCGGGCAGCCCGGTGGCGCTGTAGGTCAGCGTCTGGGACGTGTCGGAGTCGGTCGCCTTGATCGCGAGGGAGACGGCGGTGCCGGCGGCCGAGGTCTGGTTGCCCGGGTTGGTCACCGTGACGGTGTTGCCGCCGGTGGTGCCGGGGGCGAAGGCGGCCGTGCCGTTGGGCGTGCCGAGCCCGGTGGGGCCGTCGTACCCGGACCCGGCGGTGCACAGGTAGGACGGGGAGCAGCTGCCGTTGGCGCCGGAGGTCACGTCGTTGAGCGCCGCGGGGTAGGCGTAGGGGTACGAGGCCGGGTAGCTGCCCGCGGCGGGGGTGCCGGCCAGGGCGTAGACGGCCGCGACGATCGGTGCGGAGGCGCTGGTGCCGCCGTACACGTTCCACCCGCCGTTCTGGTAGCTGTCGTAGACGGCCAGGCCGGTGGCCGGATCGGCGACGGCCGAGACGTCGGCGACGGTGCGCTTGGCGCAGCCGCCGTCCTGCTGCCAGGAGGGCTTGGCGTCGTAGGCGGAGCAGCCGGAGCCCGCGCCCTGGCCGCCCGCGCCGGAGCCCCATACGGACTCGCTCCAGCCGCGGCTGTTGCCGGCGCGGCTCAGGGTGGTGCCGCCGACGGCGGTGACGAAGCGGGAGGCGGCCGGGTACTCCACGCCGTAGCCGCTGTCCCCGGAGCTGACGGTGATCGCGACGCCCGGGTGGTCGAAGTAGGCGGAGTCGGACGTGGGGTCCGTCGCGTCCTCGCCGCCGCCGTAGCTGTTCGAGACGTACTTGGCGCCCATGGCGACGGCGCGGTTCACGGCCGCGCCCAGGTCCTCCATGGTGGCGCTGTTCGCCTCGACCAGCAGGATGCGGCACTGCGGGCAGACGGCGCTGACCATGTCCACGTCGAGGGATATCTCGCCGGCCCAGCCGGAGTCGGCGGTGGGGTAGTTCGTCCCGCCGTTCTGGTCGACCTTGCGGAAGCAGCCGTTCGCGGTGGTGCAGGCGGGCAGGCCGTACTGCTGGCGGTACGTCGCGAGGTCCGCCTCGGCGTTGGGGTCGTCGTACGCGTCGATGATCGCCACCGTCGCGCCGGTGCCGGCGCCGGCCGGCAGGGCGTAGGCGCTGCGCAGGTCGGCGGGGCCGTAGCCGGAGGGTGCGGCGTTCGCGCTGAGGCCCAGGTGGTGGGCGACGTCGGTGCGCGCCAGGGCCAGGCAGGCCATCCGGCCGGCGGTCGTGGGCCGGGCGCACAGGCGCTGGGTGGGGACGGTCGAGGAGGCGGTGGCCTGCGATGCCGATGTCGCGGGGGTCGCGGCGGCACCGGGGGAGGCGGCGATGAGGCCGCCGGTGACCAGTGCCGCGAGGGAGAGGAGTGCCGTGGTGGCCCGGCCGTGGGGCCGGCTGGTGCGGAAGGATCTCTTCTTGTGCACGGAAAGCCCTCCATCGGGGGGTGTGGGGTGCCCTGGGGTGCGGGCGACGGCGTGGAAAGGCCGCGAGAACGGATCAAGAAAATGTCGCGAGCATGACAAATTCCGCGCCGGAAAAGTGCCACCTCGGTAGGCGGTGGCATGGCTCGAACGTAACGACATCCGTTCCCAAGAAACAACTGACCCGATGGCAAAGGCTTGCTATCGAGCGCCCCGGTGCCGACTCCTACGCCGATTGCGTGACATACCTCCCATCACCCGTTCACCGGCACCGGGAGCGGAACATTAGACTCGACGGATCTAGAAGCTTCAGGCTTCTTTCGCAAGCTTCTACAAGCCGACAGCTCGATGAAGGAGGCACGGGTGGCCCTGCTGACCCGCATCAGGGAACCACGCGACCTGGACCGGCTGAGCCCGGAGCAGCTCGACCGGCTGGCCGCGGAGATCCGCTCCTTCCTGGTCGAGGCGGTCTCCAAGACCGGCGGTCACCTCGGTCCCAACCTCGGCGTGGTGGAGCTCACCATCGCCATGCACCGGGTCTTCGACTCGCCGCGGGACAAGGTCCTCTTCGACACCGGCCACCAGGCCTACGTCCACAAGCTGCTCACCGGCCGCCAGGACTTCTCCAAGCTGCGCGGCAAGGGCGGCCTGTCCGGCTACCCCTCGCGGGCCGAGTCCGAGCACGACGTCATCGAGAACAGCCACGCCTCCACCGTGCTGGGCTGGGCCGACGGCCTGGCCAAGGCCAACCAGGTGCTCGGCCGCAAGGACCACGTCGTCGCCGTCATCGGCGACGGCGCCCTGACCGGCGGCATGGCCTGGGAGGCGCTCAACAACATCGCCGTCGCCAAGGACCGCCCGCTCGTCATCGTCGTCAACGACAACGAGCGCTCCTACGCGCCCACCATCGGCGGCCTCGCCAACCACCTGGCCACCCTGCGCACCACCGACGGCTACGAGCGCTTCCTCGCCCGCGGCAAGGACCTCCTGGAGCGCACCCCCGTCGTCGGCAAGCCCCTCTACGAGACGCTGCACGGCGCCAAGAAGGGCCTGAAGGACTTCATCGCCCCCCAGGGCATGTTCGAGGACCTGGGCCTGAAGTACGTCGGCCCCATCGACGGCCACGACATCCAGGCCCTGGAGTCGGCCCTGCAGCGCGCCAAGCGCTTCAACGGCCCCGTCCTCGTGCACTGCCTCACCCAGAAGGGCCGCGGCTACAAGCACGCCGAGCAGCACGAGGCCGACCGCTTCCACGGCATCGGGGCCATCCACCCCGACACCGGCCTGCCCGTCGCCTCCGGCGGCGCCAGCTGGACCTCGGTCTTCGCGGACGAGATGGTCAAGCTCGGCCACGAGCGCGCCGACATCGTCGCCATCACCGCCGCCATGATGCAGCCCGTCGGCCTGGGCAGGTTCGCCCAGGAGTTCCCCGACCGCGTCTACGACGTCGGCATCGCCGAGCAGCACGCCGCCACCTCCGCGGCCGGCCTGGCCACCGGCGGCCTGCACCCGGTCTTCGCCGTCTACGCCACCTTCCTCAACCGCGCCTTCGACCAGGTCCTGATGGACGTCGCCCTGCACAACTGCGGCGTCACCTTCGTCCTGGACCGCGCCGGCGTCACCGGCGACGACGGCGCCTCCCACAACGGCATGTGGGACATGTCGATCCTGCAGGTCGTCCCCGGCCTGCGGATCGCCGCCCCGCGCGACGCCGACCAGCTGCGCGCCCAGCTCCGCGAGGCCGTCGAGGTCGAGGACGCCCCCACCGTCGTGCGCTACTCCAAGGGCACCGTCGGCCCGGCCGTCGAGGCCGTCGGCCGCATCGGCGGCATGGACGTGCTGCGCCGGCCCGCCGAGGACGTCGTGCGGCCGGACGTCCTGCTCGTCTCCGTCGGCGCCCTCGCCCCCATGTGCCTGGAGATCGCCGACCTCCTCGACAAGCAGGGCATCTCCGCCACCGTCGTCGACCCCCGCTGGGTCAAGCCCGTCGACGAGGCGCTGCCCGCCCTCGCCGCCGAGCACCGCGTCGTCGTCACCGTCGAGGACAACGGCCGCGTCGGCGGCGTCGGCTCGGCGGTCGCCCAGGCCCTGCGCGACGCCGGTGTCGACCTGCCGCTGCGCGACTTCGGCATCCCGCCGCGCTTCCTCGACCACGCCTCCCGCAAGGAGATCATGGCGGAGATCGGGCTCACCGCCCCCGACATCGCCCGCCAGGTCACCGGCCTCGTCGCCACCCTCGACGGCCGCCTGGAGCAGCCCGCCCCCGGCGACACCGACACCGCCGAGGTCGTGCGCGACTGACGTCCCCCCACCGCCGTGCACCCCGGGGCCGGCCGGTACCACCTCGCGTGGTCCGGTCGGCCCTTTCGGCATGGACGGCCCTGCCCTCCATCGGGTGAATCCGCGGCGGCGTGGCCGTGCTCACCCCTTCCGGGCCCGGATCATCGCGGACACTCGCCCAGTTGCGGGTGGACGAGCGATGCCGACCAGGTGGAGGTGAGCCGATGAGCGCACAGCACGGTCCGACGGGCGCGCGGGCGGGCCGCGGCGGGTGGGGCCGCAGCGGCCTGTTCCGTACGAAGACGGTGGAACAGTCCATCCAGGACACCGAGGAGCCCGAACACACCCTGCGCCGGGACCTCTCGGCCTTCGACCTCACCGTCTTCGGCGTCGGTGTCGTCATCGGCACCGGCATCTTCGTCCTCACCGGGAAGGTCGCCAAGGAGAACGCCGGCCCCTCCGTCGCCCTGGCCTTCGTCGTCGCCGGCGTGGCCTGCGCGCTGGCCGCCCTGTGCTACGCCGAGTTCGCCTCCACCGTGCCGGTCGCCGGCTCGGCGTACACCTTCTCGTACGCCTCGCTGGGCGAGCTGCCCGCCTGGATCATCGGCTGGGACCTCATCCTGGAGCTGGCGCTGGGCTGCGCCGTGGTCGCCGTCGGCTGGTCCAGCTACATCCGCTCGCTGCTGGACAACGCCGGCTGGCACCTGCCCCGGGCCCTGACCGGCTCGCACGGCGGCGGCTTCGGCTTCGACGTGCTGGCCTGCGTGCTCGTCCTGGTCCTGACCGGCATCCTCGTCGCCGGCATGAAGCTCTCCTCGCGCGTGACCGCCGTGGTCGTCGGCGTCAAGGTCACCGTGGTGCTCATCGTCATCATCGCCGGCTCCTTCTTCATCAGCGGGGCCAACTACCACCCGTTCGTGCCGCCCTCGAAGCCCGCCGTCGGCGGCAACGGGCTCGCCGCCCCCCTGATCGAGCTGATCTTCGGCTTCACCCCGTCCGACTTCGGCGTCATGGGCATCTTCGCCGCGGCGGCCGTCGTCTTCTTCGCCTTCATCGGCTTCGACATCGTCGCCACCGCCGCCGAGGAGACCCGCAACCCCCAGCGCGACGTGCCCCGCGGCATCCTCGGCTCGCTCGCCATCTGCACCGTGCTCTACGTGGCCGTCTCCATCGTCGTCACCGGCATGCAGAAGTACAGCGAGCTGTCCACCGACGCCCCGCTCGCCGACGCCTTCAAGGCCGCCGGCGCCCCCTTCTGGGCCGGGCTGATCAGCTTCGGCGCGGCCGTCGGCCTGACCTCCGTGTGCATGATCCTGCTGCTCGGGCAGAGCCGGGTGTTCTTCGCCATGAGCCGCGACGGGCTGCTGCCCCGCTTCTTCTCCACCGTCCACCCCCGCTACGGCACGCCGTACCGCTCGACCGTCCTGCTCGGCGTCGTCGTCGCCGTCGTGGCCGGCTTCACCTCGATCGACGTCCTGGCCGAGCTCGTCAACATCGGCACCCTCTTCGCCTTCGTCGTCGTCGCCCTCGGCGTGATCATCCTGCGCCGCACCCGTCCCGACCTGCCGCGGGCCTTCCGCACCCCGTTCGTGCCCGCCGTCCCCGTGCTCTCCGTCCTGGGTTCGCTGTGGCTCATGCTCAACCTGCCCGCCGAGACCTGGCTGCGGTTCGCCGTCTGGATGGCCCTCGGCGTCGCCGTGTACTTCGCCCACGGCCGGCGCCGCAGCCGGCTGGGCCAGGGCGAGAGCCCGACGGCGCCCACGCTCTGAAGACCTCTCCCCGCGCGCGGTACGGCCCTACGCCGGCCGCACCGCGCGCGGGCCGAGCACCTGCGCGCCCCGCGCCCGCACCCGTTCGCGCAGCTCACGGTCCGCCGTGACCACCGCGCAGCGCCGCCCCGGCTCCCGCTGCGCCACCAGCGCCACGATGCGGTCGTCCCCGCTGCCGTCCGCCGCCACCACCCGTACCCCGGGCACGGACGCCACGCCCCGGGCCGCGCCCTCCACCACGAGCACCACCTCCAGCGGGCCCGGCAGCGGCGGATCGGCGACCGGCCCGGGCAGCCCCGCCGCGGCGTACGCCACCAGGCGCTCCCGCAGCCGCTCGGTCGCCCCACGCCGGTCGCGCCACCAGCCGTCGGGCACCGAACCCACGACATTTGCCGCATCCACGATGAGAAGAGCACGCATGCACATCAGCCTTCCATGGCCCTCGCCGGCCCCAAAACCCCAGCTCAGGACAGTGTTATCGTCAGGGTTCGGCAACATCGCGACGATGAGGGCATCACGGTCCCGAGGAAGGCTGGTCAGCGAGTCATGGCAGTGCGCACGGCCATCACCACCGGCTGGTTGCTGCGGGGCGGGGACGGCCGCCTGACGGCCTACGCCCCGGCCTCCGGCGGGCTCCTGCGCTGGACCCAGAACCGGCCCGGCGGCCCCGAGTGGACCGGCCCCCAGCATCTGGAGGTGCCGGGCCTGGAGCCGTACCTGTCCATAGCCCGGACCGCCGAGGGCTACGTCTACGTCGCCGGCCTGCGCCGCCGTACGCACGAGGACGGCCGCACCGAGACGGATGTGGTGTACTCCACGCAGTTCCAGCCGGGCCGCGCCATGACGAACTGGCGCACCATCGGCACCCCGTACGGCCGCGACTGGGACAAGGCCGGGCGGATCGGCTTCCCCGTCGCCGCCGCCGACACCACCGGCCTGCACCTGTACTTCCGCAACGCCGGCGGCGGGGTGAGCGGCCGCCGCCAGGACGCCCGCGGCATCTGGGGCCCCTGGCTGGACCTCGCCGGCAGCCGCGTCGCCGACTCCGGCTCCGCCGCCGTCACCGACGACGGGCGCATCGAGCTGGCCGTGCCCGGGCCCGACCACGTCCTGCGCTGGCGCCAGGAGGAGCCCGGCACCCAGCCGCAGCGCACCGCGAACACCGCCGTGAAGGCGGTGCCCGGCTCCTTCTCCTCCGCCCCCGTGGGCGAGGGCCGCATCGCCCACTTCTGGCGCACCGAGGGCGACGGCGTCCTGCACGTCCGCATCGGCGACGACGTCCGCGCCCTGCCCTCCCTGGGCGGCGGCAGCGGCCCGGTGGCGGCCCTCGGGGGCGTCCTGGCCCAGCGGGCCGACTCCGGCCGCGTGCAGGTGGCCGCCTACCGGCCCGGCAGCGAGCCGGGCGACGTCTCGTGGACCGACACCGGGGCCGACTGCGTCGGCGCCCCGGCCCTCGCCCACGACGGTGCCGGCCGCCTGACCCTCGCGGCGATCGCCCCCGACGGCGGCCTGTGCCTCACCCACCGGCAGGGCGAGGACGGCGCGGCCTTCGGCGCCTGGGCGCGGGTCCAGCAGACGGGCTGATCATGCAGCGCCCCTATGGGGCGCCATGGTGCCCCGCGAGGAAAATCCGCCGGACAGGTCCTGGGCGGCGGGCGCCGGAGAGGGGGTCGGGCGCGGGCGCGTGGCGCGTCCGGCCGGATGCGCCCGTCCCTTCGGGCGCATCCGGGCCGACATCGCAGCGCGGTGCTTTACTTCGCCAACTGGCGATTCGACTATCCCTTTTGTCGTATTTCATATGAAGGGATAGTGCCCCGTGAGAGCAGCAGTCCTGTACGGAACCCTCGGATCCCTCCTCCTCACCGGGCTCACCGGCGTCCCCTCCGCCCCGGCGCACGGTCTCGACACCGCCGAGGCCCGCGGCGTCGCCCTCGCCGCCAAGCGGGCCGCGGACCGGGGCATCGACTTCGACGACTGCCCCGCCGTCGAGGGCCTGCCCGCCCCCATCGAGTGCGGCACCGTCACCGTTCCGCTGGACTACGCCCACCCCGACGGCAAGCAGATCAACCTCACCGTCAGCCGCACCCGCGCCCTGGGCGGGGGAGCCCCCCGGCAGGGCGCCGTCGTCTTCAACCCCGGCGGCCCGGGCGGCAACGGCATGTTCTACCCGCTGCTCGCCCGCCTGCCCCAGTGGCGCGCCGTCGCCGACGCCTACGACCTCGTCGGCTACGCGCCGCGCGGCGTCGGCCGCTCCGCCCCGCTGACCTGCCTCGGCTCCTCCCGCTCCGGCGGCAGCCTGCAGGCCCCGGAGCACCCCAGCGAGGAGTACAAGAAGCGCCAGATCGCCAAGGCCCGCGCCTACGCCGGCGCCTGCGCCCGGCGCAACGGCTCCGCCCTGCAGCACTTCAACAGCCTCAACAACGCCCGCGACCTCGACGTGCTGCGCGCCGCGCTCGGTCAGAAGAAGCTCACCTACGTCGGGGCCTCCTACGGCACCTACTTCGGCGCCCTGTACGCCGCGATGTTCCCCAAGCACGTGCGCCGCATGGTCTTCGACAGCGTCGTCAACCCCGACCCCCGCAAGATCTGGTACGGCAACAACCTCGACCAGTCCCTCGCCTTCGAACGGCGCTTCGGCGACTGGCGCCGCTGGGCCGCCCGCCACGACTCCGTCTACCGGCTCGGCCGCACGGCCGAGGAGGTGCTCGACTCCTACGAGGACGCCGCCGACGACCTCGCCGAGCACCCCGCCGGCGGCATCGTCGGCCCCGCCCAGCTGCAGGCCGTCTTCCTCAAGGCCGGCTACTCCGACAGCTACTGGGCGCGCGACGCCGACGCGCTCGCCGCCTACCTGGACGGCGACGAACGGCCCCTGCTCGCCCTGGCCGGCGGGGCCGCGGGCCACTCGGCGGACAACGAGAACGCCGTCTACACCACCGTCGAGTGCAACGACGCGCCGTGGCCGCACGCGTGGGAGCGCTGGAACCGCGACAACACGCGCGTCGCGGCCCGCGCGCCGTTCGAGACGTGGAGCAATGCCTTCCTGAACCTGCCCTGCGCGTTCTGGCAGGCACCGCGGCAGCGCCCCCTCGACATCCGCATGCCGCGCGGTTCGGGCCTGCCCCCGACCCTGCTGCTGGCAGCCGACCGGGACGCGGCGACCCCGTACAAGGGAGCGCTGGAGCTGCACAAGCGACTGGCGGGCTCGGCGCTGGTGACCGAGCGCGGCGCCGGGACGCACGGCATCGGCGGCGGTCCCAACACCTGCGTCAACCGGCACCTGGAGCGCTACCTGCTCACCGGCGAAGTGCCCACCCACGACGTCACCTGCGCCGGACGGCCGGAGCCGCACCCGGCGTGACCACGGCGCCGCGTAGGGGCGCGGGGAACTGCGCGACAAGCCACGACGCGCCCGCAGACGGAGTGCCGTGCGGTTGCCCGGGCGCCGGGGTGGTGCGTCGGCTGCGGGCCGGCGGTGGCCGCTCGGGCAGTTCCCCGCGCCCCTGACGGGGCGCTGCACAAGTCGACGGACAGGCGTCAGGCCAGGCCGGCGATCAGGTCGGCCACGGCCTTGCGGCGGCCGGTGTAGAAGGGGACCTCCTCGCGCACGTGCATGCGGGCCTCGGAGGCGCGCAGGTGGCGCATCAGGTCGACGATGCGGTACAGGTCGTTCGCCTCGAAGGCCAGGATCCACTCGTAGTCGCCCAGGGAGAACGAGGCGACCGTGTTCGCGCGGACGTCGGGGTAGCCGCGGGCCATCTTGCCGTGGTCGGCCAGCATGCGACGGCGGTCCTCGTCGGGCAGCAGGTACCAGTCGTACGAGCGCACGAACGGGTAGACGCTGACGTAGTCGCGCGGGATCTCGTCGGCGAGGAACGCCGGGATGTGCGACTTGTTGAACTCCGCCGGACGGTGCAGGGCCATGTTCGACCACACCGGCTCCAGCGCCCGGCCCAGCCGCGTGCGGCGGAAGCGGTTGTAGGCGTCCTGGAGGGCGTCGGAGGTCTCCGAGTGCCACCAGATCATCACGTCGGCGTCGGCCCGCAGGCCCGACAGGTCGTAGGTGCCGCGCACCGTGACGTCCTTCTCGGCGAGCTGGGCGAAGAGCTCCTCGACCTCGTCGGCCCAGCCGGCGCGGTCCTGCGGCAGCACGTCGCGCAGCTTGAACACCGACCAGAGGGTGTAGCGGATGACCTCGTTGAGGTCCTTGGCCTTCTTGCCGGCGTTCGGGATCTTCTGCGCGTCAGTCATGGCTCCTATTGTCCCCCCTCGTCCCGCGCGCCCTCGGCCAGGGTCGCCAGAAGCCCGTCCGCGGCGCGGTGGGCGCTGGAGATGCAGGCGGGGATGCCCACGCCGTCGTACACCGCGCCGCACACGGCCAGGCCGGGCAGGCGGCCGACGTGCTCGCGGATGCGCGCCACGCGCTGCGGGTGGCCGACCGGGTACTGCGGAAGACCGCCGTGCCACCGGGTCACCCGCGTCTCCACCGGGGCGGCCGTCAGGCCGACGGCGTCGTCGAGATCCTTGAGCGACATCGACACCAGCTCGGAATCCTCGCGCTCGAGGTCCTCCTCGTCGCCGTACCGCCCGACCGAGGTGCGCAGGACGAAGAGGTCCGGGTCGGCGTCGGCGTTCCAGCGCCACTTGTTGCTGGAGAACGTGGACGCCTTGATCGTGCGGCCGTCGACCGGCGGCACCAGGAACCCGCTGCCCTGCAGCAACCCCTCCACGTCCGAGCGGCGGAAGGCCATGGTGACCAGCGCCATCGAGGCGTACTCGACACCGGCGAGGTCGGCGGAGGCGGCCGGGGCCGCGGCGCGCAGGATCCGCGCGGCCTCCGGCGCGGGCGCGGCCAGCACGACCGCGTCGGCCTCCATGGTCCAGTCGGAGGAGTGGACCTCCCACACCTCGCCGGTCCACCGGAGATCGTGCACGGAGGTGTTGAGGGAGATCTCACCACCCCGCGCCCGCACGGCGTCCGCGACGGCCAGCGGCAGCCGGCCGACGCCGCCCTCGACGCCCACGAACACCGGCCCGCCCGGGGCGGGCGCGGCAGCAGCCCTCGCCTGCAGGGCACGGACGGCGGCCGTGAGCGAGCCGTGCGCCTTGGCGGCCTCGAAGAGCTGGGGGACGGCGCTGCGCAGCGAGATGCGGTACGCGTCACCGGCGTACACACCGCCCAGCAGCGGTTCGACCAGCCGGTCCACGACCTCGCGGCCCATGCGCTCCGCCACGTACGCGCCGATCGCCACGTCCTCGCCGAGCTCGGCGGGCGGCAGCTCCTCGTCGCGCGCGACGCGCGCCAGGCCCTCGGCGGAGAGCACGCCCGAGGCGGCCAGCGCGCCGAGGTCGCCGGGCACGCCCATCATGTGCCCCGTCGGCAGCGGCCGCAGCACGCCGCGGCTCCAGATCGCCGCGGTGGCCGACGGCTGCCGCAGGGCGTCGCCCAGACCCACGGCGCGGGCCAGGTCCACCGCCTCCGGGCGGCGCGCCAGCACCGACTCGGCCCCCAGGTCCACGGGCATGCCCGCGACGTCCCCGGCCAGCAGCTTGCCGCCGACCCGCCCCGAGGCCTCCAGGACGGTCACGCGCACCCCCCCCTCGAGCAGCCGGTGGGCCGCCGCCAGGCCGGAGATCCCGCCACCGATGACCACCACGTGCCGCGAAGGGATGTGCGCTGCGCTCATGTGCCCACTGTCTCAAACCCCCGGTCGGCGGCCGCCGGCACCCCATTGACAGCACTGTGCGCCCCGCGAAGACTCGCGCGCACGAGTCGTCCCACCCGCCCCGACCGTTTACGGAGAACCCTTGGCTTCTGCTCCCTCTGATAGAGGGGGATTCCTACGGCTCGCGCCGTGGGGATTCCTGCTTCGTCGCCAGCCGCCCCGTCCGGGAGGACTCCCGTTGAGGTCTTATACCGGCTCCACAGGCCGACACCGCCAGCCCGGCGGCCTTGATGGTGCGTGCGGCGTTTACGTCCCGGTCGTGGACTGCGCCACAGCCATGACAGGTCCAAGTGCGGACGTGCAGCGGCATTCTCTCTGCGAGCGCTCCGCAGACGGAGCACAGCTTCGAGCTGGGAAACCAGCGGTCCACCGCGATCACCTCGCGGCCGTACCACTGGGCCTTGTACTCCAGCAGACTCCGGAACTCGCCCCACCCTGCGTCGCTGATGGCACGGGCGAGCTTGGCGTTCTTCAGCATGTTCCGGACAGACAAGTCCTCGATCACGATCGTTTGGTTCTCACGAACGAGCCGAGTGGTGATCTTGTGCAAGTGGTCGCGCCGCCGGTCGCAGATGCGGCTGTGGATGCGGGCCACCTTCCGGCGGGCCTTGGCCCGATTGGCTCCGTTGCCCCTGGCCTTGCGGGACAGCTCGCGCTGGGCCTTCGCCAGCCGGGCACGGTCGCGGCGCTCGTGCCGGGGATTGGCGATCTTCTCCCCGGTCGAGAGTGTCAGCAGGTGGTCCAGCCCGGCGTCCACGCCGACCGCTGTGTCGTTGGCAGCCAGGGGCTTCACGGACGGGTCTTCGACCAGAAGGGACACGAACCAGCGTCCCGCGCTGTCCTGGGAGACGGTCACCGTCGAGGGCTTCGCTCCCTGCGGGAGCGGACGGGACCACACGATGTCCAACGGATCGCTCATCTTCGCCAGAGTCAGCTTCCCGTCCCGGAACCGGAACGCCGAGCTCGTGTACTCGGCCGACTTCCGCGACTTCTTTCTGCTCTTGAAGCGCGGGTACCGCGCACGCCCGGCGAAGAAGCCGGTGAAAGCCGCCTGCAAGTGCCGCAGGCACTGTTGAAGCGGGACCGACGACACCTCGTTGAGGTAGGCCAACTCCTGCGTCTTCTTCCACGCCGTCAGCATCGCCGACGTCGCGTTGTAGCCGACATGCTCCTGCCGCAGCGTCCACGCCTCCGCTCGGGCGGCGAGTGCCATGTTGTAGACCTTCCGCACACATCCGAACGTGCGCGACAGCTCGGCTGCCTGCGCACTGGTCGGATGGAAGCGGTACTTGAACGCCCGCTTCACATGCGTGGGCACGATCACAAAGTACTACGCCACCTTGCGGCCACGCAGCGAATCGACTGTCCCCGTTGTGCGCTGCAATGGTCCTTTTCCTCTCGGCCGGAAGGCCGGGGTTTCTTCGGAGGATTCAGATGAACGACCGCATCCGGGATGTGTACATCGTCGACGCCGTCCGCACCCCGGTCGGCAAGTACGGTGGTGCCCTCGCCGGCGTGCGCCCCGACGACCTCGCCGCGCACGTCGTGCGCGCCCTGGTCGGGCGGGCCCCGCAGCTGGACCCGGCGCGCGTCGACGACGTGGTCCTCGGCAACGCCAACGGCGCGGGGGAGGAGAACCGCAACGTCGCCCGCATGGCCGTGCTGCTGGCCGGCCTGCCCGTCTCCGTGCCCGGCGCCACCGTCAACCGGCTGTGCGCCTCCGGCACGGAAGCCGTCGTCCAGGCGTACCGGGCCATCGCCCTCGGCGACGCCTCCGTGATGATCGCCGGCGGCGTCGAGTCGATGAGCCGCGCCCCCTGGGTGCTGCCCAAGCCCGAGCGCGGCTTTCCCGCCGGCCACCAGGACCTGTACTCGACCACGCTCGGCTGGCGCATGACCAATCCGGCCATGCCGCCGCGCTGGACGGTCTCCCTCGGCGAGGGCGCCGAACTCGTCGCCGACAAGTACGGCATCACGCGCGCGGAGCAGGACGCCTTCGCCCTGGCCAGCCACCGCAAGGCCGCCCGGGCCTGGCAGGACGGCGCCTTCGACGCCGAGGTCGTCCCCCTGCCGGACGTGACCGCCACCCGCGACGAATCCATCCGCGACACCACCTCGCCCGAGGCGCTCGCCGCCCTCAGGCCCGCCTTCCGCAAGGACGGCGGCACCGTCACCGCCGGCAACTCCTCGCCCCTCAACGACGGCGCCGCCGCCCTGCTGCTGTGCGACGAGGAAGGCCTGCGCACCACCGGCCGCGAACCGCTCGCCCGCATCCGCGCCACCGCCGTCACCGGCATCGAGCCCGACCTGTACGGCCTCGGGCCCGTCGAGGCCGTACGCCGGGCCCTGGGCAAGGCCGGCCGCGGCTTCGCCGACCTGACGGACGTCGAACTCAACGAGGCCTTCGCCGCCCAGGCGCTCGGCTGCCTCGCCGAGTGGCCGGAACTCGACCCCCGCCTGGTCAACCCGTACGGCGGCGCCATCGCCATCGGCCACCCCCTCGGCTGCTCCGGCGCCCGCCTCACCGGCACCCTCGCCCACCGCCTCGCCGCCGCCGGCACCGGCACCGGCCTGGCGGCCCTGTGCATCGGGGTGGGTCAGGGACAGGCGCTGGTCCTGGAGCGCTGAGCGGCGCCCGGTCCCGGAACGGCGGAAATCGAACGGGAGGCGCGCCGCGGCGCGGGGTAGGCCAGCCGCATGACAGCGCCCGGTACGTCCCCGGACCACAGACCGTCCCGCCCGCCGGGCGGGACGGTGCCGCCCTACACGGGGCTGGCCGCACGCCGGCCGCGCCACGCGCCCGTGCCGCTCCCGCTCGACCCCGACGCGGTCGAGCTCGGCGGGCCCGTCTTCGGCAGCGCCGACCTCGGGCCGTACGACGACGACCTGACGCGGCAGCACACCGGCGAGCCGCTGGGGCAGCGCATCACCCTCCACGGCCGCGTCACCGACCGCCGCGGCCGGCCCGTGCGCGGGCAGCTCGTCGAGGTGTGGCAGGCCAACGCCGCCGGCCGCTACGCCCACCCCGCCGACCGCAACCCCGCGCCGCTCGACCCCCACTTCACCGGCGCCGGCCGCTGCCTGACCGACGCCGAGGGCCGCTACCGCTTCACCACCGTCCGCCCCGGCCCCTACCCGGTGCCCGGGCCCGGCGACTGGTGGCGCCCGGCCCACGTGCACTTCTCCCTCTTCGGCACGGACTTCACCCAACGCCTGGTCACCCAGATGTACTTCGCCGGCGACCCGCTGCTCGGCCAGGACGCGATCCTCGCCGCCGTGCCCGACCCGGCCGCGCGCCGGCGCCTGCTGGCCGTGCCCGACCCGGCCGAGGGGTGCGCCTTCCGCTGGGACGTCGTCCTCGACGGGCCGTACGCCACCTGGCGCGAGGGGGAGCGCTGACATGTCGCTGCCGGTCACCCCGGGCCAGACCGTCGGCCCGTTCTTCACGCTCGGCCTGGCCCTGCCCGCCCGCCCGGGCGCGCTCGTCGTGCACGGGCACGTGTACGACGCCGACGGCGCGCCCGTGCCCGACGCGCTGCTGGAGTTCTGGCAGACCGGGCCCGGCCTGGTCCGGGCGGCCACCGGCCCCGACGGCCACTACGAGGCGCGCACCGCGCTGCCCGGGGACCGGCCGTACGCGGCGGTGTGCCTGTTCGCCCGCGGGATGCCGGGGCACCTGTTCACCCGGGCCTACTTCGGCGTACCGGACGGCGACGCGCTGCTGGCCGGCCTGCCGGCCGGGCGGCGGGCCACGCTGCTGGCCGTGCGCGAGGCCGCGGACCGGTTCCGCTTCGACGTACGGCTCGGCGGCGCCGCCGAAACGGTCTTCCTCCGGCCGGCGCCCGGCCCGTAACGTGATGATCACCGAAGGACGAGGGGAGCGGCGATGACGCAGCGGCGGATGGTGGTCGTGGGCGGCGACGCGGCGGGCATGTCCGCCGCGTCGGCGGCCCGCCGGCTCAAGGACCCCGGGCAGCTGGCCATCACGGCGTTCGAGCGCGGCCGCTTCTCCTCGTACTCCGCCTGCGGCATCCCGTACTGGACGGGCGGGCTCGTCGACGGGCCCGGCGCCCTGGTCGCCCGCACCCCCGAGGAACACCGCCGGCGCGGCATCGACCTGCGCATGCGCACCGAGGTGACCGAGCTCGACCTGCCCGGACAGCGCGTACGCGTCCGCGACCTGACCTCCGGTCAGGAGTCCTGGCACGGCTACGACGACCTGGTCCTGGCCACCGGCGCGCGGCCGCTGCGCCCTGCGCTGGAGGGCATCGACGCGCCCGGGGTGCACGGGGTGCAGACCCTCGACGACGGGCAGGCGCTCCTCGCCGGGCTCGACGGGCCGGACGGGGGCCGGGCGGTCGTCATCGGCGCCGGCTACATCGGCGTGGAGATGGCGGAGGCCCTGCTGCGCCGCGGCTACGCGGTCACGGTCGTCGAGAAGGCGTCCCAGCCCATGTCCACCCTCGACCCCGACATGGGCGCGCTCGTGCGCAAGGCGATGTGCGGCATGGGCATCGACGTGGTGACCGGCACGGCCGTCACCGGCGTGCGCACCGGCCCCGGCGGACGGGTCGCGGCCGTGGCCACGGCCGCCGGTGAGTACCCGGCCGACGTCGTCGTCCTCGGCCTCGGCGTCCGCCCCGAGACGACCCTGGCGGACGCGGCCGGACTGCCGCTGGGGGAGTACGGCGGACTGCTGACGGACCTCGCGATGCGGGTGCGCGGACACGAGAACGTCTGGGCCGGCGGCGACTGCGCCGAGGTCCTCGACCTGGTCTCCGGGCGCATGCGGCACATCGCGCTGGGCACGCACGCCAACAAGCACGGACAGGTCATCGGCACCAACATCGGTGGCGGCTACGCCACCTTCCCGGGCGTGGTGGGCACCGCCGTCAGCAAGGTCTGCGACCTGGAGATCGCCCGCACGGGCCTGCTGGAGGCCCAGGCGAGCGCCGCGGGCCTGGCGTTCCACGCGGTGACCGTCGAGTCGACGAGCCGGGCCGGCTACTACCCCGGCGCCGCGCCGATGACGGTCAAGATGCTCGCCGAACGGCGGACGGGACGGCTGCTGGGCGTCCAGATCGTGGGCCGCGAGGGCGCGGCCAAGCGCGTGGACGTGGCGGCGGTGGCGCTGACGGCGGGCATGACGGTGGAGCGCATGACGGCCCTGGACCTGGGCTACGCACCGCCGTTCTCCCCGGTGTGGGACCCGGTCCTGGTAGCGGCACGCAAGGCCGCGGCGGCGGTGGCGGCGGGGTGACCAGCGCCCCGTAAGGGGCGCGGGGCCGTGTCGATCTGCGGCTGCCGCCGCGTGGGCGCGACAAGCCACGACGCGCCCGCAGGCGGGGTGCCACATCGACTGTCGACTGCGGGCCGTCGGTGGGGCGCCGTAGAGCCGCCGCAGGGCTACCGCGCCGTGCGCTCGTGGACGTACTCGACGAGGTGGGTCAGGGCGTCCGGGTCCGTGGACGGCATGACGCCGTGGCCCAGGTTGAAGACGTGGCCCTCCAGGTCGCGGGCCGCGGCCAGCACCTCGTCCGTCTTGGTCTCCACCGCCTCGCGCGGGGCGAAGAGCACGGTCGGGTCCAGGTTGCCCTGCAGGGCCTTGCCGGGGCCGATGCGGCGGGCGGCCTCGTCCAGGGGGACGCGCCAGTCGACGCCCACGACGTCCGCGCCGGCCTCGCCCATGAGGGCGAGCAGTTCGCCGGTGCCCACGCCGAAGTGGATGCGCGGGACGCCGTAGCCGGCGACGGAGGCGAAGACCTCGGAGGAGGCGGGCATCACGTAGCGGCGGTAGTCGGCGGGGGCCAGGGCGCCGGCCCAGGAGTCGAAGAGCTGGACGGCGCTCGCGCCGGCCTCGATCTGCACGCGCAGGAACGCCGAGGTGATGGCCGACAGGCGCCCGACGAGGTCGGCCCACAGCTGCGGGTCGCCGTACATCATGGCCTTGGTGCGCTCGTACGTCCGCGACGGGCCGCCCTCGATGAGGTAGCTGGCGAGGGTGAACGGCGCGCCGGCGAAGCCGATGAGGGGGGTGGCGCCGAGCTCGGCGGTGAGCATGCCGATGGCCTCGGTGACGTACGCCACGTCGCCGGGCTCCAGCGGCCGCAGGCGGTCGAGGTCGGCGCGGGTGCGCACCGGGTCGGCCACGACGGGGCCGACGCCCGGCTTGATGTCGAGGTCGATGCCGATGGCCTTCAGCGGCACGACGATGTCGCTGAAGAAGATCGCCGCGTCGACGCCGTGCCGGCGGACCGGCTGCAGAGTGATCTCGGTGACCAGCTCCGGGCGCATGCACGACTCCAGCATCGGCACGCCCTCGCGGACCTTGCGGTACTCCGGGAGCGAGCGGCCGGCCTGGCGCATGAACCACACCGGCGTGTGCGGCACCGGCTCACGCCGGCACGCCCGCAGGAAGGCCGAGTCGTGGGCCGCTTCGTGTGCCGCGGTGCGGCCGGTCTGCTGGTGGCTGCGCTCACTCATGCCCCAAATCTTCGCACGGGCCGAACGAGTGACCCGCCCGTGTGGGTGTCCTACCCGGAACCGCGGGTCCTTCCGCCTAGTCTTCCGGGCATGGCTGCGGCGCAGGGACACCTCTCGGACGGTCCGGACGACGCGGATGGGGAGGGCACCCCGTCCGTCTTCCGGCAGGCTGTCGCAGGGCTGCAAGCAGTACGCCTGCGGCCCGAGATCGAGCTGGACGCGACACCGCCGCCCCAGCGGCTCGCCCCGTATTCGTACGCGCTGGAGGCGGCGGTCGTCGTGGACGACGAGGAGCTGGCGGACGGGCGGCTGATCCTGCTGCACGATCCCGCCGGGCACGAGGCGTGGGGCGGCACCTTCCGCCTGGTGACGCTGGTGCACGCGGAGCTGGAACCGGAGATGGCGGCCGATCCGCTGCTGCCGGAGGTGTGCTGGTCGTGGCTCACCGGCGCCCTGGAGGCGCGCCGGGTGCCGTACGTGGCGCCCAGCGGCACCGTCACGCGCGCCGGCTCCCACTACTTCGGGGGACTGCGCGAGCGGGAGCCGTCCACGCGCATCGAGATCCGGGCCTCGTGGTCGCCGGCTCCCTCGCCCGGCACGCGGCCGGGCGGCCAGGCCGGGGCGCGGGGCGCGGAGCCGGTGGTGCCGGACACCGGCGCGCATCTGGCGGCGTGGTGCGACCTGCTGTGCCAGATCGCGGGGCTGCCGCCGGGCGGCGGCCCGGAAGCGGGCATCGTGACGCTGCCGCAGCGCCGGGGGCCGCACCCCCGCTGAGCGCCGCCCCCCATCCACCCCTTCCGACCCGCCGGTCGCGCCCGCGACCGGCGGGTTTCGGTCATGCGGGTGACGAACACGATCGGGCAATCGTCTGAATTGCCCGAATTGTTACTCACCAATTCGTGATCATTCCCTAAAGCCGGGCGGTTCGGTTGCCGAAGCACCTTGTGACCCTTCCGATACGGAACGCCCCGGCTTATCCCCAAGTCGGCACCCGTCCCCGCCACTCCCCCCACCTGGAGGCCTGGTGTCCGTTCTCCTCGAGCAACCCGCTAGCCTCGCCTACCGCCCGAACAAACCGACGGCCATGGTCGTCGTCGCCGACCCCCGGGTCCGCTCCACGGTCACCCGCCACCTGTGGGCGCTGGGCGTGCGCGACGTGATCGAGGCGTCGTCCATTGCGGAGGCCCGGCCGCGCATCGGCAGTCCGCGCGACATCTGCGTCGCCGACGTCCACCTTCCCGACGGCTCCGGCCTGACCCTGCTCTCCGAGACCCGCGCCGCAGGCTGGCCCAACGGGCTCGCCCTGTCCGCCGCCGACGACATCGGCGCCGTACGCAACGCCCTCGCCGGCGGCGTCAAGGGCTACGTCGTCACCGGCACCCGCACCAACCTCGGCGTGCCCGGCCGCCCCGGGGCCGCCCCCATCGGCTCCGCCGCCGCGCGGATGCAGCGCCGCCCCCCGGGCGCCCCCGGGCACCCCGGCGGCTACCGCGAGCTCTCCGGACGCGAGGTGGAGGTGTTGCGGCTGGTTGCGGAGGGCCAGTCCAACAAGGCCATCGGCGTCTCCATGGGCCTGTCGGCGCTCACCGTCAAGAGCCACCTCGCCCGCATCGCCCGCAAGCTCGGCACCGGCGACCGGGCCGGCATGGTCGCCGTCGCCCTGCGCACCGGCATCATCCACTGAGCCTGCTGAGTCCGCTGAGTCCGCTGCGTCCACGAGTCCGCTGCGTCCGCTGAGTCCGCTGGGCCCACTGGGCCCGCGCACAGCGGGCACCGGGGGTGCGCACAGCGCGCCACGAGACGGCCGCGCCCGTCGCCGGAACGTTCCGGCGACGGGCGCTTGCCATGCACAGATACCCTTGACCAGTGACCGACGCCCAAGAGACCGCAGCAGACACGACACTGCGAACCACCGGGGGCGGCCCCCCGGACGACGTCGAACCGGCGCCGATCCCTCTGCTGGAGCCGCGCGAGGGCATCCCCCCGGTGGTCGCCGACGCCGACGCCCTGGACCGGGTGGTCGCGGCCTTCGCCGCGGGCACCGGCCCGGTCGCCGTCGACGCCGAACGCGCCTCCGGCTACCGCTACGGCCAGCGCGCCTACCTCGTCCAGCTGCGCCGCGAAGGCGCCGGCACCGCCCTGATCGACCCCGTCGGCTGCCCCGACCTCTCCGCCCTCGGCGAGGCCGTCGGCGACGCCGAGTGGGTGCTGCACGCCGCCACCCAGGACCTGCCGTGCCTGCGCGAGATAGGGATGACGCCGGCCCGGCTCTTCGACACCGAGCTCGCCGGCCGGCTCGCCGGCTTCGCCCGCGTCGGCCTCGGCGCCATGGTCGAGAACGTCCTCGGCTACGCCCTGGAGAAGGGCCACTCCGCCGTCGACTGGTCCACCCGCCCGCTGCCCGAGCCGTGGCTGCGCTACGCCGCCCTCGACGTCGAGCTCCTGGTCGACCTGCGCGACGCGCTGGAGGCGGAGCTCGAGCGCCAGGGCAAGCTGGAGTGGGCCCGCCAGGAGTTCGACGCCATCGCCTCGGCGCCGCCCGCCCCGCCCCGCAAGGACCCCTGGCGCCGCACCTCCGGCATGCACAAGGTGCGCCGGCGCCGGCAGATGGCCGTCGTGCGCGAGCTGTGGACCGTACGCGACCGGATCGCCCAGCGGCGCGACGTCTCCCCGGGCAAGGTGCTCGGTGACGCGGCCATCGTCGAGGCCGCCCTCGCCCTGCCGGCCACGACGCAGGCACTGGCGGCACTGCCGGGCTTCGGGCACCGCACCAGCCGTAAGCAGCTGGAGCAGTGGATGGCCGCCGTCGAGCGGGCCCGCGCCCTGCCGGAGGCGGAGCTTCCGCAGCCGGGCCAGCCGCTGACGGGGCCGCCCCCGCCGCGCGCCTGGGCCGACAAGGACCCGGCCGCCGCGGCCCGCCTGGCCGCCGCGCGCACGGCGGTCTCCGAGCTCGCGGAGCGGCTGTCCATGCCGCAGGAGAACCTGATCACGCCGGACACGGTGCGCAGGCTGTGCTGGGAGCCGCCGCGGGTGGTGACGGCGGAGGCCGTGGCGGAGATCCTCGTCGGGTACGGGGCGCGGCCGTGGCAGGTCGAGCAGGTGACCCCGGTCCTGGCGAAGGCGCTGGCGACGCGCTGAGCGGAAGTCCTCGAACGGCGGGGGGGGGGGGGGGCAGCCCGGCCCGGGTTCG